>CBJOJD010000151.1:0-11844 GCA_966443485.1 uncultured bacterium
GCTTTCAGGTTGGTCGAGCTACGGAGAAGGAACGGATCGATTGATTCTCGGTCCAAAGGGATCAATGGTTCGAAGCCAGGTGGCTATAGTCGAAAAGGCAGTCGGCCGGTTCGCGAATGCGACACGTCTTGAAAATGAGAGGTTAGCCGTCGGACAACGTTCAGCTCCGACAACACTCACGACGGTCGCGAACAAACCGGGAGAAGTGCGCACGATAGGGGAAATCGCAAGCCGCATGATGCTCCGTCCACTTCTCAAATCATGCAGCCAATCGTTCTATTCACGCCTTGACGTCGGCCTTCTGTTTCCGGTAATAGACGTCGCACCACGCGTCGATCCCTGCTTTTGTCACCTTACGGGCAACCAGCGTGGCGACGACGATGGCCCATGCCGGAGGAGATGCGCATACCGCGATCAGCCCCGCGGTTGCGAGAGAAGCGGCGACCTCAGGAATGGTACGACCGGAAAGCAGTTTCTCCCGCTCCTGGTTGTTCTTCGGGCACAAAAATGCCATCAGCTCACTTTCGATGTTGCCGCGGAAGGCGCGGCCCACTTCCTCGAGCGTCTCCCAACCTTGCGTAGCAGAGGTGTCCACGAAATCCGCTTGAAATGCTTGCTTGCGCTCTTCGCCGCCGGGCAGTTTCGCATCTTCCACTCGCTTGCCCAATTCACGGATCAGCGTGTCTTCGTCGTATTGGTTTAGTTCCGCGGCCGCAGCGAGCGCAGCCGCATAATCGATTTCCGCCATGAAGTCCTCCGTTTATGCGTGAATGGCAATGGGTAAAGTCGACTCGATAAGTGCAGGCTTCAGCCTTGTGGTCGCATCTCCGAAGTAGGTATAGGCAAACGCCAGCGGGTTTCCTTCATCGAGGAACTTGCGTCGCAGCTGCCAGAGAACAGTGCCGATCTCGTTCCCCTCCCCGCCCTTGCCTGCTGCGAAAAATGCCTCGAAAAAACAGCGAGAAAATTCGTGGGCGAAGGCGACGAGCACAGGCACTTCGGTGCCGATGACGCCGCGGGCGCCGCGGCGCAGAAACACATCCACAAGATTCTCAGACGCTCCGGGGTAGAACTCGGACGACTCGCACATGTTCAGAAACACGACCGGCCTGAGAGCAGGATCTCCGCTCTGGAAGCGGCCAATGTCGGCCATGTTGAGGACTTCCTTTTCGATGGCAATCGCAGACTGACCACGGATTTTTCTACGCATTTCGAGGTTGAGAGAATCGACCCACGCGGCCACCTGTTCAGGCGCGGTCTTGGCCAGGCGCTCCAGGGTGCGCATCATTTCGGCGCCCACCGCGTCGAGCGGCTGCTCGGTGTGACCGTGGCAATAGAAGTAGAGGAGGTGCGCATCGCTTTGAGAGAGGAACTGCCGGCACTCGGACGGTTTGACTTCAGCCCAAGCCAGGCGGGCTGAGTTCTTCACGGCACACTCCGCAAAGAACTTGCGCTCGTCGCCCGCAGTTGGAAAATTATGCAGTGCGCCGGCAATGCGCAGCGGCTCACCGGTTACGACGCTTGCGGGGCGTTTGTCTTCGGTGAGTTGCCGGAGTTGTTCAACAACAAAACGATATCCCCAGAACTGCCGGATGTCGACCTCGTGATGCTTGCCCGCGATCAGGTGCTCCGGATAGAGCCATGGCCACGGAAACACGAAGTCCAGCGCGCTGCGATCGATCCATACCTGGACAATATCGCCTGGCCGGGTGAGTTCGTAGTCGATCATAGTTGCCAGGCGAGGCCCGTTGAGCCCGCGGAACACGCTGAGCCACAGTTCATTCCCCAACCGGCTCATATCATCGAGGAATTTATCTACGGAGTAAGCGTCAGTCCCGGGATGCTCAATGGCATTGGTGAGAAGCCGCAGGGCCGACCGGCTTCGAACAAGAAAACCTTCAATTTCGCGGGCCGAGAGCTGAACGCTCAGCGGATACGCGCGTGCGACAGGACCGCTGCTGCGCAAGAAGAAAACTAGATCGAACAGATCAGGCGACCGGCGATGCACCGAGATGTTGATGCCGCGCCTGGCCTCGCGGTCGAGATCCTGGAACTTGAGAAAGAGCGACAACCTGCCCGTTTTTGCCTGGTCCAGTTCCGACCAGCTGATAGGCCTCGCCTCCGCAGGCCATTCATCCCCTTCAGACCTCACCGTAAACTTAATCGCGCCACAGAAAAGCAGGTTGTGCTGGTAGTAGATCAGCACCTTGATATTGGCGATGCCCTCTGGACCTGAACGGAAGGTGAACTCGGCATTCTTGACTGAGGGACCCGATTCAGGCCACTCCAGCGTGGCCCAGCGCTCGCCGATAATCTCGAGGTTTTCTTCCAACGCCACCACGACATCAAGCACGACGGTTTCGACGAGCGGGCCGCTGGCAAAGCGCAAGTCGGCCGACAATGCCATGGACACAACCAGTTTGTATTTGAGACCGGCATAGAGCCCTTCGTGCAGATCTAGAAGGCGCTCATCAGAGACCGTGGCATCAAATAAATTGAAATTTACGTATTGCGCCGGCGTCGCCGTCTCCCTCGCTTCACGTTCCCCCTCGGCATCCGTGGCTTGTCCGAATCCCGCGAGCGCCGATTTGGCCATTTCGAGATCGGCTTTGCGAAGTAACTGCCCGATTGTTTCGTTCAAATGGTCGAGCGTTTCCGCATCACCTTTGCCAGTCTCGAGGTAACGTGTCCTTGCCGCTTCTTGCTCGTCGATTTCTTGAGCAAGTCGTTGCAATTCGTCCTCCGAGTCGATGGTCTTTGATTCGGTGGCCGAGTCATAAGGGGACAGCGGGGGCGAGAACAGCATCTGCGTGGCCCATGCGGCACTGTCAACCGGCTGTTCTGCGGAAGACTCGGAAGCTTCTTCAACTGGAGCAGCAGGTAATGTTTCGGTCTCCGCCGCAGGCCCCGGCGGTTTGGCCTGGGTTATGCCCTCTCGGCGACGCAGGAAAGCGGGCATATCCAAATCGAGCGGTTCCTCTTCGGCGGGCTCCAGTGCAGCGGGCGATTCCGGCGGAGGGACCGGCGGCTTCGTTTCGGCCGCGCGCTCTTCGCGCAGTGGGAATGGAGGAAAGGGCGGCTTCACCTGGAAAGGTTCTTGGACGATCAGATCCCAAGCTTCAGGCTCGGGGGGCGAGGGTTCTGGGCCCCTCGGTGCTTCCGCAGCGGAAGCCACGGGAGGTGCTTCAGGCGGCGATCCTTTGAATAATCCTTGTGTTAACTCACCCGGACGAAATCTTTCCTCCTCAGAAGCCGCTGGCGTAGGCTCCGCGCCCCGAGGCACCGAAGCCGCGGGTGGTGTAGGCGCTTGAGGAGGGGCAGCCGCCCGCTTTTGCGGTGGTTCATGAAGCACATGAGGGCTCTTTTTGGCTCCGGGTGCCTGATCGGGTGCGGAAACCGCAGGAGGCGCGGCCATCGGAGCAGGCTTTGGCGGAGGTTCGTGGAGTATTCTGCCTTCCGATCTGGTGTACTTGCCCTGCTCCGGTTCTGCCAATTGTGGGGGCCGGATACGGGCGATCTGCGCGCGATCCATTCCTCCCTGGGCCGGTGCAGGCTTGCCCGTTTGTGAAGCGGTTCCACCGTCAACTGCGGGAAGCTCAGTCCCTCGTGGGACTGAAGCATGCACCGGCGGCTGCGCCGTTTGAACCGAAGTGGAGGGTTCTGCTGTCGAAATCTTCCCGCGACCGACGAAACTCAGCCATCCCCTGCCATCGCCGCTCTTGACCTCCGTCGGACTCTCGAAGATCTTCACAGCCACCGCGAAGACGACGATCAATCCGATAGTGATGATCCACCATGCAGCCTCACTGATGCCCTTCGCGTGAACCACGTGCCTCAATAGGCCGATGCCAACCCAACGAACCAGGGCATGCATGCCAAAGAAAAGGCCAAGCAGTATGGTAGTGAGAGCTGCCAGGATCGAGCCCACGACAAGCCAATTCCGCATAGGTCGCTCCTGCGGGGAAATTGCAGATCAAGGGTGCGGACTTCACGAAGCCCATAGGCAGCCGCGGTCCATCTTCGGCCCGCTGCTGCGCTCGCTAGCCGGCTAGTCCTCTGGAAAGCTTGTATGTGCCAAGGGTCGTTTTCAGAGGATTGATTGCGCGATTTGCGCAGCGTGCGGACAAGATACAGGGCAATGGCCCCAGAAGCAAGCAGTTCTTTCTTAGGTTCTATTTCGGGGGTGGTCGCCCAGCGCCCTTCTCTGAGTTGCGTGTTCACCAGCTTCAGACACGCGTTTCTTGCCCTCCTGAGACCACAACCGGTCAACCACGTCATTTAAGGCCGGGTCTATCCGCCTCTTCGAAATCGATACATCACATACATTCACAAGGCGCTTATATGCGAAGATTCGAAGTCACGGCAACCTGAACCGCTGTCTCCAATTTGACCGGAACGACATTCCATTGAGAAACAGAACCCTCCCGTCCGTTTCTGGCCTTCATTCGCCCCTTCTGAAACGACAGCAGTGAAAGCGGAAACAACCTTTCGGGTGAGACTGCGTGCTAGACTTCGGTCAATATGCGGGCACCTCGTTTTCTTTGCGCAAATCTACTGCTGGTTGGCCTTATTGCTCTTCCCGTATTTGCACAGTCGAATGCTGCACCACATCTGGAGAAGCGCGGCGTTACTACCCAGTTGGTTGTGGACGGCAAGCCGTTCCTGATCCTGGGCGGGGAACTGCATAACTCGTCTTCATCCAACCTGGAATACATGAAGCCTATCTGGGGCGAACTGGCCGGGATGGGGCTGAACACCGTGATCACTCCGCTGAGTTGGGAACTGGTAGAGCCGAGGGAGGGCACGTACGACTTCGCCCTGGTGGATGGGCTGTTGGATCAGGCACGGGCCGCGCACGAGAAGGTGGTGTTCCTGTGGCTCGCGTCGTGGAAGAACGGCATGTCGAGCTACGCGCCCGTGTGGGTGAAACAGGATTCGAAGCGGTTTCCGCGGGTGGTGCAGCACGAGGCGGAGATCGAGGTGCTAAGCCCGATGGGAGCTGCTACGCAGGAGGCCGATGCGAAAGCGTTTGAGGCCTTGATGCAGCACATCAAGAAGGTAGACGCCAGCGATCACACCGTCGTGATGATGCAGGTGGAGAACGAGGTGGGCGAGTTGGGCGACTCGCGCGACCGCTCGGATGCGGCGAACAAGGCCTTTGCGGGGCCGGTCCCGGCGGAGTTGACGCGGTATTTGAAGGAACATCATGATGCGCTGTATCCGCAACTGAAGGTGCTGTGGGACGAGAACGGCGCGAAGATGTCTGGCACATGGGAGGACGTGTTCGGGCGGACGGCGCGGGCGGACGAGATCTTCATGGCGTGGCACTACGCGAAGTTCATCCAGGCGGTAGCGGCCAGGGGCAATCACGCGTATGACATCCCGATGTACGTGAATACGTGGCTGGATGGCGCGCAACCGGGGCAGTTCCCCAGCGGTGGGCCGGAGCCGTGGGTCATGGATGTGTGGCGGTCGGCGGGATCGGCCATCGCTGTGTACTCACCCGACCTGTACGCGCCGAATTTTGTGGAGTGGTGCCAGCGGTATCACCGCGGGGGAAATCCGCTGTTCATGCCGGAGACGCGTGGAGGCAAAGCGGGTGCGGCCAACGTGTTCTACGCGCTAGGCGAGGAGGCCGGGGTCGGGTTCTCGCCGTTTGCCATTGAGGACGCGACCGATCCGCAGCAGGACCTGGCGGTGAGCTATCGGGCAATTGCGAGCGTGATGCCGATGCTGACCGAGCGCCAAGCGGCCGGCGACGTGCATGGATTCCTTCTGACAAAGGAACATCCCGAGGCGGATTTCACCATGGACGGCTACAAGGTGCACGTGAGCCGGGACCAGATTTTCGACCAGCACTCTGATAGCGGTTATGGGCTAGTGATGGGCGATGGACCTGACCGGTTTCTGGGCGTGGGGCGCGGGTTCCGGGTGTCGTTTGCGCCCGCGAGCGGCGACAAGCGCCGTGTGGGTATCGGGACCATCGACGAAGGCGAGTTTGTGGATGGGAAGTGGGTGCCAGGACGGCGGTTGAATGGCGACGAGAACGATCAGGGCTGGGCGTGGCGGTTCGACGGGCACAAGATGAGCGTGGAGCGGGCGCAGTTGTACCGGTTTGACTGAGAAAGCGGAGCTAGAGGGGTTCGCGGAGTTAGTCCGTGGCCGATCAGCGGTGCAGACCGCGGAACGGTTCGGCCTCTATGGCGTCAGGGCAAACGCATCCAAATCCGGCGGGAACGCCTGGTGGTAGAAGGAGCGATTGCCATTGCCTTGGCTTGCCCTCTCCATGCGGGCTCGGGCGAATCGGATTTCCCTGTCCGCTCAGGAACCGAGGCTCTTCCACAGAATCCGCTCCCGTGCGAACGGATCGTTGACAGTCTTGCACTCGGCATCGATCTGCATGGTCGCACGCGTCTCGGGGGTGTAGGCGGGCCAGTCCGGCGCACCCTTCGCGGCCGGATGAGATGCCTTGGCGAAACTCGTGAAAAGCCCGCTCATGTTCTGAGCAACCTTGAAACGGCCGGGCCCCGTCCCCTCCATGAGGTACATCGTGGCGTTGCCCTGCGGAGGCCATTGACCGTCGGGATAGATGTTGTCGAAGTGTAAAGAAGGTCGGTAGCGTGCGCAGCGCCAAGCGCATGGTTCGTCTGCTGGCCGCATCCAAGATTCATGCCGACGATACACCTATCCCGGTGCTCGCTCCCGGCATGGGCAAGACCAAGGTCGCGCGGTTGTGGACCTATGTTCGCGATGATCGGCCTGCTGGCTTCGATACTCCTCCGGCAGTCTGGTTCACTTATACCTCGGATCGCAAGGGCGAACATCCGCGTCAGCATCTGAGCGCCGGCGGCCCTTTCCAGCACACCGTTCAGATAGAGGAAGTCTGCATCATGCGGAGCCTGCGAAAGCAGCTTGCGAGCCAGCGGCATCGCGGCCTCGTTTTCTGCGTTGAAGACCATCACCTGCAGATAAACACGTTGCGCTTCGATATCGTCGGGATGACGGCGCGCCAGTTGCTCGGCAATCTTCTCTGCTTCAGTGAGGCGCAACTGCTTGCTGTAAATGGATACAAGCGCCGAAGTAAGGGCCCTGAGTCGGGATGAGTCTTCAAGCTATCTTTGAGCACGCGCGCCGCGTCATCGAGCTGCCCCGTCTGTCCATACGCGGTGGCCAGATCGATGCTGAGGTTCTCATCGAGCGGCAACGCGGCGAGTTGCGCAATGACCGTCTCGTTATCGCCTGAGGACAGAAGAACCTTCGCGATTCCGTCCAACGCCATTGCGGCGTTCGGGTTAATTCGAAGTGCAGTCTGCCATTCGGCGAACGCGTCTTAGCCGCGGCCCAACTCAGTTAGAGCTGAACCTAACAAGAGATGCGCACGTTCGCTCTTCGGATCGAGTTCAACCGAGCGCTGAAGCGGAGCAATGGACCGTTCCAGTTCTCCAGCCGTGTAGAGACTCAGGCCGAGCAGATAAGCAATGCGAGGGGAGGATGGTTCGATCTTCAGCGCAGCCTCAAAGGCCTCGGCAGCACACGCCGATTTCTGATGATCGCCGAACCAGACACCCAATGCTGTAAAGGTCTCGACGGACGGTTGGAACGTGCCCGCGCTTGCAGCGCCGTCGGCGCCATGCACGTGGCACACCATAGAGGCTGCGAGATTGTCAGCGCCAGGATTCCCGTCAGAACAACAACTCCTCGCCGGCGAACCATGCTACACCAGTGATGTCTCAAGCCCATTTGCTCCTCGAGGGTACTTTAGTCGGCCTGTTCCTTCAGGCCCACCTTTCTCCGCGGCTCTCGATCTTGAACACATACGCTAAATCGCATGGGGGCGTCTCCGGCAATGTGATTGCCAGTCCATCCGCGGTTTGCGACCAATGAAGATTCGACTGCGAACCCAGCAATCCAATTCTGGCAACTTCACCGCCGAAATGCGGTGAACCCGATGCAAGCGACTTGACGAGTAATCTCCCAGCCGTGGGCCAAGCAAGCGCGATCGCGTAGAGCACATCGCCTGTGGTCGTAAACCGAATGTCTCCCGACGCGTATGTTGGAGCGTCGGCGTATGGCGTATCGTCGCCCTTGGTCGCGCCTTCTCCTGAGACCTTCCAGGGACGTGTGCCATATATGGCTTCGCTGTTGAGCCCCATCCAGGCGCCAAATTTGTCAAGAAACGCAAGCTCGTCATCATCAGGCTGGCCATGGCCGGGCAGGGGAATATTCAGAAGCAGATTTCCATTCTTGCTGACAACATCGATCAGCAGATGAACCATAGATTCGGCGGTACGGTACTTGTGGTTGTCGCGAACCCAACTGCTGTAATGCCACCAGCCAATGCATGCGTCAGTCTGCCACGGATTGGGTTCAATCTCCCCTGCCTGGCTCATCTCGAAATCGCGCACCAGCGTACTGACAACAGCGCGGGGAACATTCTTGATATTGAAGACCGCATCGAGCTTCCCGGCATTGCGTCGTAAATTGGCGTTGTAGTAATACGCCATGATGCGCGGCGTCAGCTCCGGCATGCCCAGCCACACATTGAGTTCGCGCCCTGACGGCGCCCCCTTGTCGAAGTCCCAGTCGCAGTTGTCGTCGAAGTACAGCAGGTCGGGATTGTACTGATCGATCAGGTCCTGCACGCGCAACATAAAGTTGTCGACAAACTCCGGACAAGGATCATCCTTCTCATGGGGAGGCCCATTGAATTCGCGCGGATCCCTGCCCTCCCACCATGTGCCCTTGCCGTCGGCTTTGGTCAGGACGCCGTCATAGGGGACGCCCTTCATCGGGCCGGTCTCATCGCTGCCATAGCGAACCGGCATAAACTCCCGCCACACGCGCCCGGGCGTACCGTGCACCGTAATGCCGAACTTGAGCCCGTGCGAGCGTGCAACCTTCTCCCACGTACCCACAATATCTCTCTTCGGCCCAACATTGACGCAGTTCCACGGGTGGTGCTTCGAGTTCCAGCAATCGAAGTTGCCGTGGTGATTCGCCAGCGCGACGAAATACTTTGCTCCGGCCTTTGCGTAGCGCTGAACCAAAGCTTCAGGATCCCACTTCTCGGCGCGCCAAATATGGCAAATGTCCTTATATCCGAACTTGGAGGGATGACCATACGTTTTGACGTGATAGTCGTATTGTGAACTGCCTTGGATATACATGCCGCGGGCATACCAATCGCCTTGCTCGGGAACGCACTGCGGACTCCAGTGTGCCCAGATACCGAACTTCGCATCGAGAAACCACTCGGGGCAGCGGTAGGCTTTGAGCGATTCCCAATTCGGCTTGAAGGGGCCTTCAGCGGACTCGCAGGGCTGAGCTTCAGCGCGAATCGAGTACTGCTGCGAAACGCCCGCCGCTGCCAGCAGGCCTCCGCCGCTTGCCAGGAACTTCCGCCGATTGAAACTTCCAGATCTTCTTTGCACGATCAAACTCCCTGCAAATCACTTGAAAAATCGAAAAGCTGTCGGCATAGA
Source organism: uncultured bacterium (assembly GCA_966443485.1). Taxonomy (GTDB): domain Bacteria; phylum Acidobacteriota; class Terriglobia; order Terriglobales; family Acidobacteriaceae; genus Telmatobacter. The sequence goes on from CBJOJD010000151.1 coordinate 9,483, forward strand.
AGTGATCGGGTATTCGCCCGGGACCACCTGCGCTCTGAGAACCATGGACAGGATCGTTACCTCGTTTCATCGTTGCGGCTAGTAACGCGCGATAGAAGGAGGTTCTTCTTCTTGAACCGACGAATTCGCAATGAACCTGCGACTCTTTTTTGAAAATTTCTCACCCAGATCACGATACAGTTAACGATAAAGGAATGGAAGAGCCAGTGGCGTGGAGTCTGCAATAGCCCACGCTTGATTCCAGCTGAGGCGATTGGCGTATCTTGCTGCGCCCCAGGTGCCGCGGGATCTCGTCTCTTCGAAGTCTTGAGTGAATGCGCCATCGCATTGTTCCGATAGAGCGTGTTCGGAAGCCGCCGTTAAAGAATCGGGCTACAGTAGGTCCGAACGTGTCGGGCAAAGAAAATGTCCTAATAGCTGTCGCCGTCGATCAATGCCACCCCGGCTACCATGGTCTCGATCTGACTCTGTGCGTTGTGGGAGAACTGCCGAAAGCAAAGTTGACCCCGCTCCGCGCCGTGATTTCTTCGAAGCAGACGCCGTCGGGCCCAGTTGATCTCGCACGGAGTTCTTGCTTCCGAGAATCCAATGCAAACCTTTGACTTCTAAAGATACGTAACGTTCGTCACGCCAATACCGAAGTTGTGCACCATAGAAGTCTTTGGAGTGTTTTCCGACCTCATCCGTTTGTAGTATGAATTATTTCAATCGGAGTAGATTTCATGGTGCAAGATTCCGCCTCGGGAGTAGGCGATTTAGAACTCGCAGAATTGGAAGTCGTATTGGCTGCACTGGAGCGCGCTCCACGCCTGGCGAGGCTATTGAGGTATGTTGGTGAACGCGCTCTTCAAGGTAAACGGGAAGAGATCACTGAATACAACATTGCGACCGAAGTTTTTGATCGGTCGAAGGCCTCCTTTGACGGATCTACTGATTCCATTGCGCGCGTTGAGACGCATCGATTGAGAAAGAGGCTCAAGGAATACTACGAGACCGAGGGCAAGGAACATCCCATCGTAATTTCCATACCAATCCGGAGCTACGTGCCGGACTTCCGCCGCCGCGATCATTTCGTTCAGTTCGCTACGGTGCTGTTGACAAGTACCGACATTCCCGACCTTCCAAAACCCGTTGACCACTCTCTGGAGATAGAAGGAACCGAAGCGACTTCCGAAGCTGAATCGGCGAAAGCCGGTTCGGCGAAAGAGGGCGTACGACGCAACAAGGCGATCCTTTACGGCGGAGTCGCTGCCATCTTTTTGGCATTGGCGGTCTTCGGCGTCTACGGGTTGATCGCAAAGTTCAAATCAAGCACTTCGGCGAACTCCGCCCAGGTGAATTCTCCTGCCATTGACCGATCAATCGTGCCACCCAACGCGGCCCACGTTCCCTTGCGGTTGCTCGCCGGATACTCCGGCAGCCCTAAAGTCGACAGCGCGGGTGCATATTGGGAAGCTGACCGTTATTTCTCCGGTGGAGGTGCATTCGAACGTCCGGAAGGTTCGGTGTTGCAGACCAGCGATCAGATGTTGTTCGAGTACTGGCGAACAGGTGATTTCACCTACGATATTCCACTTGCACCAGGCTTATATGAGTTGCACCTGTTCTTCGTGGCTTCGCCATCGACAGACTTGAAATCCCAATTCTTCAATGTAAGCGCAAACGGTCAGCAACTCTTGAGGTCGTTCAACATCAGCGCCGATGTGCTGGGGGCGAATATAGCCGACGAAAAGGTCTTCAGGGACATCTCTCCTGATAAAGACGGCTATCTTCACCTGAAGTTCGTTATGGACCGGGCAGCACCCACACTCAACGCCATCGAGATCCTGCCGGGCCTGCCCCATCAGCAGCAGCCAGTCCGTTTAGTGATGCAATCATCTGCGCTCACGGACCACAGCGGTAACGCTTGGCATCCCGACAACTACTTTGAGAATGGCGTCCTCTCCGATCCTCCTCGTCAGGTCAGCGGCACACCAGATCCCAACCTCTACGCTCAGGAGAGGTTCGGACACTTCGCATATTCCATCCCGGTCGACAAGCGCGACCGTTATACGGTGGTGCTTCATTTCGCAGAGCTCTATTGGGTAAAAGACCCTTCAGGATCCGTCGGTGTGGGAACCCGAGTCTTCAGCGTCTATTCCGAAGGAACAACGCTGCTGGATCACTTCGATATTTTTAAGGAGGCCGGCAGCCTTCGCGCGCTCACAAAGACCTTCTATCATTTGCGGCCAACGATGGAAGGAAAGATAAATTTGACGTTCGAGCCGATCGTGAACTATGCAACCGTGTCAGCAATCGAGGTGATCGATGAGGGAGAATGAAGTTGTTGCATAAACAAGCCTTCGACACACACGAGCAGTTC
>CBJOJD010000152.1:0-11651 GCA_966443485.1 uncultured bacterium
GAACTCCGCGCGGGATGCGGCTCCCAGGCAAGCTAACCCGGCAATCAGCAGCAGCGCCAACGCGATAAGCTGGCCCACCAGCAGATGGTTGGTTGCGAAGTGATCGGGCGTGTTCCGCGAGTAGGCCAGATCGAATCGCAAGATAGCAAACAGCAGCCCCTGCAGTAGATCCACGACGACAATGAAGCGCGCTATCCCGGCGGCACACGCGAGCGTAAACGGCGCGAGCCTTCGCAGACGCTTGGGCTGACTCCACGCGCGTCGGATTGAAGAGACGAACATCCTCAAGGCTCCAGCTCGGCCGGCTGGCAACCGCAAAGAATCTCTCACAGATGACTCCCTATTCGGAGGGACTTGCAGCAAACGAGAGGGCGATTCAAGACGACCGCGGGGGAGCACTCTCTTGGATTGCTTGATTACATACTTTAAGCTGTTCGTGGCACGGCCACCAAGGAAGACCGAGATGCGTACCCGTGAAAAGATCCCTTTTGGGAATCTCTTCGAGCCTCGACCAACGTGTCCCGCGATCCCTTAGAGCCCCTTGCGAGAACGGAATTCCCGCACGACGTCAGCCGGATCGCGATGCTGCCCATCCACCGCCTCGTTCATCGCGCGCATGTCCTCGGCTGTGACTTTACCTGCAAGCGCGCTCAAGGCAATCTGAATCTGCGGCCAGCGGCGTAGCGCTTCTTCTCGCACCAGGGGAACTGCCTGATACGGCGGAAAGTAATGGCGGTCGTCTTGAAGCACGGTTAAGCCCATCGCCTCAATCGGGCCATCCGTTGAGTTCGCCGCAATCATGTCCACTTGGCCCGCGCCTAGCGCACGATAGAGCAGTCCAAGATCCATCGTCCGCGGTGGGCCATCGAACTGAAGACCGTACGTGTTCCGCAGACCGGGCAGGCCATCCGGTCTCTGCTCAAACTCGTAACCAACTCCCAGCTTCCAATGCGGAGCATAAGGCACAGCCTGGCTCAGCGTCGCCAAGTGCAGCTTGCGCGCTTCTTCCCCGCGGATCACCATCGCAAAGGTATTTTCAAAACCCAGTGGAGGGCCCACCACAACGTGATCACGATCCCTGTACAGTCGGCGCACCGTGGCCAACACCCGCTCGGAATCTCGATCGATCGGCTGCTTGAGAATAGCCGTCAACGCCGTGCCCGTGTACTCCACGTACGCATCGATGCGGCCGGAGATCAGTGCTTGATTGCAGATGTAACTGCCCGCCAGATAAAACCGCCGCTCCACCTGCAGGTGGGACCGCGCCTCAATCTCCTGGGCCAGGAGTTCTCCCAGAATCACCTGCTCGGTAAAGTTCTTAGCCCCAATCACGGGATGGTCCGGACGGGGCGGCGCACACCCCGGAATGCACGCGGCCAGTAGCGCGAACAGCAGGCAGGAGCACAACCGTCGCATCGCTGGACGGCGATCAGGACCCCGCAGACTCACCCCTCGCATCACGCCGAAACCTTGAAGAAGCGTTCGAACAATCCGAGAACCGCATCCGCGCCCAGCGCCAGCAGTGCCGCTGGCACCGCTCCCGCCAGCACCAGCCGATTATCGACAGAAGCCACTCCCCGAAAGATCAGCTCGCCCAGCCCTCCCGCGCCCACAGCAGCAGCGATCGTCGCAATTCCCACACACGTCACCGTGGCCGTCCGCAGTCCCGCCAGGATGAACGAAGCCGCCAATGGCAGCTCGACCTTCAAGAGCCGCTGACGGTTGGTAAGCCCCAGCGCCCGGGCTACTTCGATCACCGCCGGATCGATCCCGCGAATCCCCGCATAGGTATTGCGCAAAATTGGCAGCAGCGCGTAAGCGGTTAGCGCCACAATCGCGATCCGCGCTGCCCGCTCCCCCAACCAGGGAAGCGGCAGCAGAAAGCCGAACATCGCCAGCGAGGGAATTGTCTGCAGCACATTGGCGATGCCGATCACTGGTCGCGCCCACCCCGGAGAACGCGTCAGCAGAATGCCCACCGGAACAGCAATAGCCACGGCGAAGAGCATTGCGGCTCCGGTCAGCCAAAGGTGCTCCAGCGTGAGCGTTCCAATTTCTCCGCCGTATTGCGACAGGAAGGCACCCATCAGGCCGTCTCCTCCCGGCGCATCCCTCGATGAAACGCGCGGACATACCCCAGAACCGCCGGAGCCTGCGAAGCAATGAACTCACGCGGAGTGAGATTTGCCACCACCGCCCCCTGCTCCAGCAGCACAACCCGGTCTGCCAGATACAGCGCCTCGTCCAGATCGTGCGTAACCAGCAGCACCGTCTTGTTCAGCCGCCGCAGCAGATCCCGTAACATGTCTTGCATCTCCGCGCGGGTCAGCGGGTCCAGTGCCCCAAACGGCTCGTCCATCAGCAAAATCGGCGGATCGGCTGCCAGCGCGCGCGCCAATCCCACCCGCTGTCGTTGCCCCCCGGATAGCTGGTGCGGATAGCGCCCGGCGAACCCCTCCGGCTCCAAGCCGACCATCGAGAGCAGCTCGCGGCTTCGGCGCCGACGCTCCAGCCCGGCTTCGCCCATGGCCTCCAGCACCAGGCCCGCATTCCGCTGCACCGTAAAGTGCGGAAACAGCCCGGTCTCCTGGATCACATACCCGATCCCGCGGCGAAGCACCACAGGATCCATCGAGCCCACTTCCACCCCGCCGACCAGCACCTCGCCCTCGCTGTGTTCCACCATGCGGTTCACCGTGCGCAGCAAGGTGGTCTTTCCCGCTCCACTTCGCCCCAGCAGTGCGGTCACTGACCCGGCCGGGACAGACAGGCTCACCCCTTCCAGCAAACGATGCCCGTCCTTCGACTTACAACCAACATTGCGGAACTCGATCGCCGCTGCTCCTCGATCCATGTCGTCCAGTGTACGGTCCGTTTTTGGGAAAGCCCGATCGCCAGATCAACCTTCGCCTGCATCCACTCCGCCCAGCCGAGTGTCCAATATCACAGCGCATTGTGACAGTGGGGGTACTCTTAAAGCATCCCCTCCTTCATGTTGCGGGAGTTGTGCGGCACCCCAGTCGCCGCAGGAGGATCCCCAAGCAATGGCTCTCCCAAAGAATCGCCCTTCAATTTTGGTCATTGACGACGATTCGCTCGTCGCCGCTTCCCTCGCCCTGATCCTCGTCCGCATGGGATTCGACGCCCGCGCCGTGCACAGCGGTGAAGAAGCCGTGCAACTGGCCGCTACCCTCAAGCCGGACGTCCTGATTGCCGACGTCATGATGAACGGAATCGATGGCGTAGCCGCGGCCCAACAAATTACCAAGATCGTTCCCTCCTGCCGCGTCGCCCTGATCTCCGGGGAACACAAGATCGGCGCCTGGCCCAAGCTCCCCGCCGACTCCAAAGACGACTTCGAGGTCTTCTTCAAGCCCGTCGACCCCCAACTGATCATGGAATACATCGAGCGCCGCAACTAATCTCCGTTCCCGCCCAACCGATCCAGGCCGCTCACCCCGCCCCGCAACGGCAGCCCTCGCTTCTGATACAAATTAGGACGGCCGCTTCGGCTGCCACTCATTGAAATTCCGCGATTTGTCGGCTACGGCCCGGCCTCGTAGAATCACTTGTGGGATTGCGGGCCGTGACCTGCGCCCCAAGGTATCGATGAGCGAACATCATTCAGCCAATACACCTCAATCGCCGGCAGTATCCTCGGCGTGGAGCAGAATCGAGCGGGCGCGGCATCCTCAACGGCCCTACCCCATGGACCTTATCCAGCGGATCTTCACCGACTTCAGTGAGATTCACGGTGATCGCGCCTTCGGCGACGACGAAGCGATGGCCTGCGGCATGGCCCGCTTCGACGGTCAGGAAGTCCTCGTGCTCGGCAACCGCAAGGGGGGAAGCACCAAAGAACGCGTGCGCCGCAACTTCGGCATGCCCCACCCCGAGGGCTATCGCAAAGCTCTGCGCTGCATGAAGATTGCCGAGAAGTTCCAGCGGCCCATCATCAGCTTCATCGACCTGCCCGGCGCCTTCCCCGGCCTGGGCGCTGAAGAGCGCGGCCAATCCGAAGCGATCGCCCGCAACATCCTCGAGATGTCCCGCCTGCGCGTGCCCAGTATCGCCATCATCAGCGGTGAAGGCGGATCCGGCGGCGCGCTCGCCCTGGCAGTCAGTGACCGCGTCCTCATCCTGGAGAACGCGCTCTACTTCGTCATCACCCCCGAGTCCTGCGCCGCCATCATGTGGCGCGATGCCAACCACAAGCAGCTGGCCGCCGAGGCGATGCGCATCTCCGCTCCGGAAGTGTCAAAGCTGGGCTGCGTGGACGAGATCATCGGCGAACCGGACGGGGGCGCCCACACCGACCAGGACGCCGCCGCGGAACTCCTCGCTGCATCCATTCGCAAGCATTTGGCCGAGTTGAAGGCGATGTCCACCGATCAGCTCGTCGCAGCTCGGCAAGAAAAATTCCGCCGTATTGCGCAGTTCTACACCGAAGCATAGTCCGCCGCCTTCTCGCCTTCATCCCGGATGAGCGAGAAGGCCGTGCAGCACGCCTGGCACAAGAGAGCAGAATGACCGCCCCTGCCGTGAAAGACAATCGCATCCGCGCCTATGTGCAGTTCCTCGCCGCGCTGTTTTACTACTTCCTGGCGCGGGCCCTGGCACGGCACGGCGCCATGGGATTGTCCAACGAGCAGTGGGCGCCCCTGGTCGAGCAGGCCATGCTGGCCTTCCTTCTGCTCCTGGGCTATGCCGGACTCGGCTTCTCCCTCAACCAGCAGGCCCACCCCATCGCCGCGCAGGGATTTCCCGCTCGACGCGGCTGGACCGGGGAAGTCGGCCTGGGCGCCGCAATTGGCTGGGCCCTTGCCGTCCTCGCCGCCGCCATCCTGGCCCTGGCAGGCGGAATCGCCGTCAGCCTCTCCCTGGGGCTCGCCAATTGGGGATGGCTGCTGGTCGATCTGCTCTACTTCGCCCTCTGGACCTTGGTCGAAGAAGTAGCCTTCCGCGGCTACGCCTTCCAGCGATTCATGCGCGCCACCGGTCCCGCCGGCGCCGTACTGGGCTTCGCGCTCTTTTACGCCTTCCTGCAAAGCATGCAGCCCGGCTGGAACCGCGCCGGTATCGCCGTTTCCCTCCTCTTTAGCCTGGTGCTCTCGATTGGCTACCTGCGGACCCGCGCTCTCTGGGTCAGCTGGGGATTCAACTTCGGGTGGAAAGCCAGCCGGGCCCTGATCTTCGGGTTGACCGTCAGTGGCGTAAACACCCACTCCCCGGTGGTCGAAGGAAACCCGATGGGCCGTTTCTGGCTCACCGGCGGCGGCTTCGGCTTGGACGGTAGCTGGCTCGCGGTCCTCCTCCTGCTAGTCGCGTGGCCGGTCGTCTACATGGCCACTCGCGACCTCGACTACCACTACAACGCCCCCGAGTTCATCCCCGGCGGCATCGCCGTCGATCTCGATGCTGCGGCGCGGCGCCAGCATGAAGCTGCCATGGGCGAAGCTGCGGCTCCCGCAGCTCCCAGCCTGGTGCAAATCGCGCCTCTGCCGTCCGCGCCCACTCCCGCTCCCGCACCGCCCAACTCAGGCAACGAAACCTCGTCGAGCTGACTCACAGTAAGTGCTCGATCGCTCACGGATCGCCCGCTTGTCGACGCACTTTTCAGCATGTGAACGCTGGATTTGACGTTTGAGCTTGATTCGGACTACTGTGTGCGCCATGCTGGACATGAGCATGGGAGGAGTCCCCATGAAATCCCGTCCGTCGTTCCCCAGCGCGTCTTCGCATTCGCTCCGGCAGTGTGTGCCCTCCATCTGCTTGTTCGCTGCCCTCTTCGGCGTCGGCTCCGCGACCGCTCAGGTCGTCACCATCGACTCCCATGGACGCGTGAAAGACGGAACGACCGCCGACGTGGACCGCCGCTTCGCCCAGATTGAGCCCACCCACGTGCAGCTCTCGCAGACTCCTCTCGGCCCTCGCACCAAACTCGAACTGGTCCGCATCCTGCAAGCCGAACAAGGTTTCGCCATGCGGCCGTTCCCCAAGGGCCATAAAGGTCTCACCCTGGTTGCCAACGGAAACCTCGAGCCCGCCGGCGAAGCCTACCTGAGCATGGTCACCTCAGCCGGCCTCTCCGCCAAGCCCGGTGATCGCGTCGTCATCACCGACCTGAAGTTCGAGAACAACAAGATCATCTTCATGCTTAATGGCGGTCCAGACGCCAAGCATCGCTTCCTGCGTCATGTGCAGATCGGTGCCGGGCCCATGATGAACCCGGTGGTCCAGGACGATGGCCAGGCCCCCATGGGAGCCCGCCTGACCCTCACCTTTAAGGACCGCTTGCCGGAGATGACTGGCGCGGACGTAAAGGCCCTGCTGGCTCCGCTCATCTCCTTCGACGTCAAGACGCCCATCCAGGCCTTCACCGACACCCTGCCTCCAAAGCTCAAAGAGGCCATCCTGAATCACCACGTCATGGTCGGCATGAGCACCGAGATGGTGCTCTACGCCATGGGTCAGCCGCAGAGCAAATCCCGCGAGATTGAGGGCCAGATGCCCTTTGAGGAGTGGATCTACGGCCAACCCCCTCAGCCCGTTGAATTCGTGCGCATCAACGGCAATCGCGTCATCCGGCTCGAAGTGGCCAAGGTAGGCGAAACCCCGCAGATCTTCACCAAAAACGAAGTCGAAGGCCTGATGCGCACCGACGGCACACCACTCGTTGCGGATACCTCCACGCGGACCGTCAAGATGGGCGACACGACCCGCAACCCCGACACCCAGGCCGCTGCCGCTCCACCCAGCCTGCGCAAGGATGGCGAGGCTCTGCCACAGGACACCGGCCAGAATCCCGCCGGAACCATGCGCCGTGTGCAGTTCCCCCAGCAGAAGCCGGATGACTACCCAGACGCCTCGCAACATCGTCAGGCGCAGCCCGCCTCTGCCCCAGACGAGACCAAGAGCGCTCCTCCCCCAGCCGATCCCACACCCGCTGACACCGATCAGCAAAACTGAAGCTGGGTTACACTGGGAATAGCGAGTCCGCTCGATACCCTTCGTGTGTTCGAGCGACCGCGCCGTCGAAGCCGCCCCCTATCTGTGGCCGGTGTGAGCAGAGACAACCCCCTAAGGAGAAACACCAGCTCATGGCAAAGATTGCAAAAACCGGTGATCGCAAAAAAGTGATGGACACGACGAAGTCCACCGACTGTCCCAAGTGCAGCAAGCCCACGCGCATCGTCAAGCGCGTCAAGGACCGCGAACGCGGCGTACCCGGCGGAGTCTACATCTCCTGCTCGGCCTGCGACTTCTTCGAGAAGCTCTAGGCGATCACTGAACGTCCGCACCACCAAAAGCCCGGCGACCTGCCGGGCTTTTCTCGTAGCAGAAAATTCGTTCGGTCTACCGATAGAACGGACGAAAATAGCATCGGAACCGCAATCCCAACTCTAGAATGGTCCATCCTTCCGTCGTCGCAGGCCGCTACATTCTTCTGGGCAGTCATCCAGGAGTTAAGGCCGCGGCGTCCCGAGCTAATCAGGCGTGACGGTGCTAGTTCCCCCATAGTCAGACCGGAAGCAATGAACTCCTGGCCCGAATGTTACCGCCGAGTTGCCGAATTTCTACAAAAAAGGGCTATGATGCTCCCAGCAATCAAATCAACCACTCGCAATGTGGAAAGAAGAGAAATGTGATGCGGAAAACTGCGCTCGCACTGGTAGCTGCTGTCCTTTCGATCCCTGCCTTGGCTCAACAGCGGTCCATCTACGTCACGCCGGATAACGGCTTTGAAACTGATATCATCGCGGGGCTCCAAAAAAAGTCTGTGCCGGTCACGATCGTCACCGACCACACCGCTGCTGACTACACGCTAACGGCCAACGCCGTAACCATCCATCAGGAGTCAACCGGAAGCAAAATCACTCGCTGCCTGTTTGCATATTGCGCCGGAATCGCCGACAGCGGGAATGTCTCCGTCCAACTGGTGGACAACAAGACGAAGGCAATCGTCTGGGGTTATAACGTGACAAAACAGACCGGACAGAAGAACCGCCAGTCGATGGCTGAAGCTATAGCCAAACATCTGAACAACGACTTCTTGAAAAAGCAGAAATAGCGGATCTGAGCACCTTGGAAGCAGGTGGAGCCGTGCCCTGCTACGGCTCCGCCCCGTACAGAGCTTGCCCTGCGGCCATCCGCACCGAAGTCCAACGACTTCGCGCTTCCCTGAGCGCCGTCAAGCCCTTTCGCCCCAAAAAACTTCTAAACCTCTGAATCTAAACAGCAAATCCTTATCACAATTTTGCCGATCAATTCCCTGTTTTTTCCTATCATGAATACAGAAGCTCTCCCCATGGCTAGAGCGCACTCACCATCTCGTCCAGAATGGCGCGGGCAGCCTTGGCGGGATCGGCAGCCTGCGTGATCGGCCGTCCCACAACCAGATAGCTGGCTCCTTGCCGCAACGCATCGGCCGGCGTAGCAATCCGTTTCTGATCCCCAACCTCTCCACCTGCTGGGCGAATGCCGGGAATCACCAGTACCCCCTCCGGCCCCGTGAGCCCACGCAGCGTAGACACCTCCTGCGGCGAGCACACAAACCCAGAGATCCCGGCTTGCCTCCCCATCCGCGCCAGCAGTTCCACCTGCTCGGCCGGCGAGCGATTCACCCCAACAGCCTCCACCTGGTGCTGGTCCATACTGGTCAGCACCGTTACCGCCAGCAGTTGCGGCGCCTTCTGCAGATTGCCCAGTGCCTCCCGCGCGGCAGAAAGCATGGCCGGTCCACCCGCTGCGTGCAAGGTCAGCATCTGCACCCCCAATCCGGCAGCGGAACGAACCGCCCCGGCGACTGTGTTGGGAATGTCGTGCAGCTTCAGATCGAGAAAAACCGAGTAACCGCGGTTCAGAATCGGCTCCACCACCGCCGGACCCGCAGCAACAAATAGCTCCAGCCCCACCTTGAACCAGGCACAGGTACCCTCCAGCCGGTCGATTAAGGCCGACGCCGCCGGAGCAGTAGGAACATCGAGAGCAACGATCAGGCGCTGACGAGCCTGTTCACGAACATCACCAACCACCGTCGCGGATGCAGATAGGCCAGAATTGCGGTCAGACATACTCAAATCCTACGCCAGCCCGCGGAACAAGCCCGCCCCCCTGCACACCGCCGCCCGGCTCTCGTTTTTTGCCGCTGTCGAGCCCCGCCGATTCCATAATTTGGTACGCCAAAACCCTGCTCGCAGCATAACTTCAGCCGCTTGTTGGGCCTTACCGCACAGGCAAAAAACCCGTAAGGTTGCGATTAATTTCATTTATATTAAAAAGTCCCACATTCATATCCGGAAGGGACCTCAACCTTCCGGGCGAACTGGCCACGAAGCCCTTTCGCTGCTTTTCTCGCACGAGCTGGGACCTAGGTGTATCTCTTTGGCGGGCTGCGATTTAACCGCCTCCATCTGCTTGTAAGGCAAAGGAAAACCATGCATCCATCGGATCGCCGTCTTCGTGTCCCTGCTCCCCAGGGGCTCTATCATCCGCATAATGAGCACGATGCCTGCGGCATGGGCTTGGTCGCCAGTATTCGAGGCGAGAAGAGCCACGACATCATCCGCAAGGGCCTGGAAGTCCTGATCAACCTCACCCATCGCGGGGCCGCCGGCTGCGACCCGGAGACCGGCGACGGCGCAGGCATCCTGATCCAGATTCCCCACGTCTTCTTCGCCCGCGAATGCGGCGAGCTGGGCATGCAATTGCCCGATCCCGGCGCCTACGGCGTGGCCATGTGCTTCCTGCCCGTCGACAAGCACAGCCGCCTTCAGTGCGAGGGCGTCTTCGAGCGCATCTGCAATGAAGAGGGCGCAACCGTCATCGGCTGGCGCGATACCCCCGTCAACGGAGATGCCATCGGACGCGAAGCCCGCGCCTCCCAGCCATACATCGAGCAGCTTTTTGTGCGCCGCCCCGAGGGCATGGACGAAGACACCTTCGAGCGCCTTCTCTATCGCATCCGCCGCCGCACCGAAAACGAGATCTACACCTCCGACATCGAAGGCAAGGACGAATTCTTCTACATCCCGTCCTTCTCCTGTCGCACCATCATCTACAAGGGCCTCATGCTGGCCCCGCAGATCGAGAAGTTCTACTTCGAGTTAGCCAATCCCCTGGTCACCAGCGCCCTGGCCCTCGTGCACCAGCGCTTCTCCACCAACACCTTCCCCAGCTGGAAGCTGGCGCACCCCTACCGCTACATCGCGCACAACGGCGAAATCAACACCGTCCGCGGCAACGTCAGCTGGATGAACGCCCGCCAGTCGGTCTTCGCCAGCCCCACCTTCGGCGAGAAGATTGAAGATCTGTACCCCATCGTGGTCCCCGGCGGTAGCGACTCCGCCTCCCTCGACAATGCCGCCGAGTTCCTCTATCTCTCCGGTCGCTCCCTGCCCCACGTCATGGCCATGCTCATCCCCGAAGCCTGGGCCGGCAACCCCGACATGGATGAGGACAAGCGGGCCTTCTACGAGTACCACGCCTCCCTGATGGAGCCCTGGGATGGCCCCGCCGCCATCGCCTTCACCGACGGCCGCGTCATCGGCGCCACCCTGGACCGCAATGGCCTGCGCCCCGGCCGTTATGTCGTGACCAAGGACGATCTGGTCGTGCTCGCCTCTGAAGCCGGCGTCCTCGACCTTCCCGCCGAAGACATCCGCAAGAAGGGCCGCCTTCAGCCCGGCCGCATGTTCCTGGTCGACACCGTACAGAAGCGCATCATCGCCGATAGCGAGATCAAGAAAGAGCTGGCCTCCCGTCAGCCCTACGGCAAGTGGCTGCAAGAGCAGCAGGTCACCCTCGATCACATCCCGGAGCCGGCCCGCGTCATCGCCTCTTCGAACCCCGAGACCTTGCTGCGCCGCCAACGTGCCTTCGGCTATAGCGAAGAAGACCTGCGCATCATCCTCGCTCCCATGGGCGCCAAGGGCGAAGAGCCTATCGGCTCCATGGGCACGGATACGCCGCTGGCCTGCTTGTCCGATCGTCCCCAGCCGCTCTTCAACTACTTCAAGCAGCTCTTCGCCCAGGTCACCAATCCGCCCATCGACCCCATCCGCGAAGAGATGGTGATGTCGCTGATCAGCTACATCGGCACCGAGCGCAACATCCTCGACGAAACGCCGCAGAACTGCCACACCCTCAAGCTGCCCCATCCGATCCTGAGCAATCGCGATCTGGAAAAGCTGCGCCGCGTCTCCTCCGGCGACCTGCTGGCCACTACCCTGCCCACCCTCTTTCGCGCGGAAGACCGCGAGAAGGGCCTCAAGCATGCTCTGGATGACTTGGCCAACCGCGCTTCCCACGCGGTGCAGTCCGGCTACACCCTGCTGATCCTCTCCGATCGCGGTGTGGACCCCACCTACGCGCCCATCCCCAGCCTGCTCGCCATGGCTGCCGTACACAATCGTCTCGTCCGCGAGAAAACTCGTACCCAGGTCGCGCTCATCATCGAGAGCGGAGAGCCGCGCGAAGTCATGCACTTCGCTCTGCTCATCGGCTACGGCGCCAGCGCCGTCAATCCCTATCTCGCCATCGAGAGCCTGCACGAGCTCAAGCGGCGCGGCCTGCTGCCCCACAACGTCACTGGCAATCAGGCCGAGAAGCACTTCATCAAGGCCATCAACAAGGGCCTGCTCAAGACCTTC
>CBJOJD010000153.1:0-11598 GCA_966443485.1 uncultured bacterium
GGTGACGGACGGCGCTTGAGTAGGAACGAAATTCACATCCAGCAAACCCTTTATCCCTCGCTCGTCCGGACGCACGGAATGGACCTTCAGGACTGTGCCCCGTTCATCACGTCTTTGGCGATGAGCGGGAGTTCTGCAGACTTCCGTGCCAAACTCGAAGAACCCATTTGCGTGGGGCGTCTCTGGCTTGAAAGGGCACGAGATTACTCGTTCCAATTAGCCAGCTCCCCCAGCGTCTGTCCTCCTGACCGCAGGGAAGGATCTGCATTTGACAGGTGGCCCACTCATCTCGTCCGGACGCACGGGATGGACCTTCAGGACTGTGCCCCGTTCATCGCGTCTTTGGCGATGAGCGGGAGTTCTGCACACTTCCACGCCAAACCCGAAGAACCCATTTGCGTGGGGCGTCTCTGGCTTGAAAGGCACGAGTTTACTCGTTCCAATTAGCCAGCTCCCCAGCGTCTGTCCTCCTGACCGCAGGGAAGGATCTGCATTTGATAAGTGGCCCACTCATCTCGTCCGGACGCAGGGGAAGGACCTTCAGGACTGTGCCCCGTTCATCGCGTCTTTCGCGATGAGCGGGAGTTCTGCAGACTTCCACGCCAAACTCGAAGAACCCATTTGCGTGGCGTCTCTGGCTTGAAAGGGCACGAGATTACTCGTTCCAATTAGCCAGCTCCCCCAGCGTCTGTCCTCCTGACCGCAGGGAAGGATCTGCATTTGCTCTTGGACCATCGGTCCATGCACGACGTTCCTCGCGCCAACCGCTCTCCGACCGCCCGAATTGTAAAACCCGCGCCCGGCGAGCTATCCTGAAGGCCGAGCCGCCGCACCCCCTTCGGCCGCACCCCATCCTGCCCGTTCTTTGGCGTTCGATCGTACCCAGCCCTCTCAAGCGACATATGGAGGCACCTCCATGGACTCAGGCAGAATTCCTCCCGGCGTGCCCACCCCCGCCCAGGACACCCCGCGCCTACCCCCTTACCTCAGGCAGTGGGACTGCGATAACCACGAAGTGGACGCCTGCCGGAACCACGACCACTTCGCCATCATCTACGACAACCCCGAAGAGCAGCTCAACTTCGTCGTGCCCTATCTGCGGCGCGGCCTCGAGCGCGGCGAGAAGGCCGTTTTCATCTACGACGACAACTCCCCCGAGACGGTCATCGAGGCAATGGAGCGGCATGGTGTGGATGTGAGTGCCGCCGCAGCCAGCGGATCGCTCTCCATCATCACCAAGAGCCACGCCTACTTGAAAAATGGGGATTTTGATCCCAACTGGATGATCGATTTCCTGGGCCAGACCGTCGACAGCGCCAAAAAAGAGGGATTCTCCGCCGTGCGCGCCTCCGGAGAGATGACCTGGGCTCTGGGACCCGCTGGTGACCTCAACCATCGCCTCATCGAGTACGAGTGCAAGCTCAACGCGTTCTTTCCTAACTACGACATCAGCGGCATCTGCCAGTACAACCGCCACCGCTTCAGCGCCAGAACCCTGATGCACGTCATCCACACCCACCCTCGCGTGATCTTCCGCGGCCGGGTGTGCGACAATCCCTACTTTATCCCCACCGAAATCCTGCAAGACGACGGTCAGGATGCCACCAGCGCGATCGTCCGCCTCTTGGAGAGCATGGAAGAAAACACCCGCTTGCGTCGTGCCCTGGCCGCTGAGACCGATGCGCTCCGCCGCTCCGAGAAGCTTGCCGCTGCAGGGCGCGTGGCCGCCATCGTGGCTCACGAGATCAACAATCCCCTCGAGGCGCTCGTCAATCTTCACTATCTGCTGCAGCGGCACGACCTGCCTCTCGCCATCCAGCAGCATCTTCAGGACATGGGCAAGGAACTTCAGAAAGTCTGCAACCTCACCAAGCGCACTCTCGACGCCTTCACTCCCAAATGAGCACCCAGGAAGCTCTGTGGTTTGTCTCCCCCACTCCGCTCCTCCAGAACCTCTAATCCCCAAGGGCTTTGTCATCCTGGCCGCAGGGAAGCAATGGCGTTTGGCTTTTTGATGTAGGGTACGAGCTTCGTCGTGCCCACAAGCCCCCTCCAAAACCTGTCAACCCCCTCACCTCAAAAATTCTTCCTAACCTCCTGAAAACACAACGAATTCTCTTATCACACTTTTGCCGATCGAATACCCCATTCGGCGTACTCTGGTCTTAACCTCACCAGAACCCCCGAAAGGCTCTCCATGCGCAACGTCACCGTCTCCGTGCCCGACCATGTCTATCGCCAGGCCCGCGTCTGGGCTGCCCAGCGCGATCAGTCCATCTCCTCCGTCGTCACCTTCATCTTGGAAAACCTCCCCAACATCCCCCGTGCCGCCCGTCGCTTTCCCGTCGTCGCCGAAAATCAAACGGCCGCACCCAGCCAAAGCTGAATGCAGCCGTCTTCGCTGCCTGCTAATTTGCACTGTGAAACTGTGAACGGCCCATAAGTCGTTCAAATCCAAAGATCTACTCACGCAGTCTTCGTGTTCCAGTGGTACTGTGAAACTGTGTTCGGCTACTGGTCCGGCGGCCGCACATACGGCTTCTGCAGATATTGCCGCGCCTCGTTCAGCGCCCCCTGCGTGTTATCGTTCGTTTGGATCGCCAGCCGGTACTCGTTCACCGCCCGATCCCGCTGCCCGGTGATGTCGAAGATCTTGCCCAACTCAATGTGGCTCCAGACCTCCGTCCAGCGCGGCTCATCATCCCCGCGCAAGGCGTCGCGGTACGAGTTCACCGCCGCTTGGTAGTTCCGCTGCGCCAGCAGCACCTCGCCGATCCGGTAGCTGGCCAGCGAGCTCTGCGGATTCGCCTGCAGCGCTTTCTGGTACTCGTTCAGGGCACCCACCAGGTCCCCCTGTCCCACCAACTGCTGGCCTTTCAGGATCGCAATGCGCACCTGCAGGTCCGGCGACGACTTCAGCACCCAATTATCCGGGTCGATGGCCACCCGGCGCGGCCGCCCAAAGGTGTCCACCACAAACTGTGAATCTGTGCCCACCACGTCGACCTTCTGGTTGACCGTCTTGCCGTCTGTCTCGATGCGCAGATCCACCGGCATCCGGAACAGGTCCAGATCCTGGTTGATCTCCCCAATGGTTCGGAACCCCTTGTTATTGCCCAACCGGTACACCGAATACTTGTTCTTGAACTCCGGCGCCCCCGTCCCGTCCACCCACTGCGCAAAGAAAGGGGTAAGCTGTTGCTGGCTCTGCGCCTCTGCCACCTTGATGAAGTCCGCCGAGCGGATGCTCTGGTCCGTGAACTGGCTCAGCGCTCCCTTCAGCGTCGCCAGGAATGCCTTGTCACCGATCTCCCAGCGCAGCATGTGGAAGATCTCCGCTCCCTTGTCCAAGGTCTGCGACTGGAACTCCGGCGAGAACGGGTTCTCCCGCGCCGCGCTCGACAGTGGAATCGTGTCGTACGCCAGCGCGCTCGCCGCCACATCCTGCAGCGCTGCGTTCATGGCGCCGCGGCCGTTCTCCTGCTCCATGTACATCAGCTCGGCATAGCGCGACATGCCATTGGTGATCCAGGCATCATTCAGCGTCTTCGGGCTTATCTCGGAGCCCCACCACTGCCGGGCCATGATATTCGCCAGCAGGCGCACGCTGGACTTGTCCGCGACCCGCGATCCCATAATGCCCGCCAGCTCCGGAGCCCACACCGGCGGTGGCGTATCGTCCGGAACCTCAACTACATTCAGCCGGTTGCTCTCCGGCGCCCCAAAACTATCCGAGAAGAAGTCGAACTCCTTCGTCGCGGTCTGCGCCAGCTCGTTGCCTGCTTGCTGATGAGCCACCGTCAAATACACCTTCACGTTGCCCGGACCGGCTGCCACCGGCTCGACGTACCGCCCCGCAATCACCGTTCCTGGAAATCCCGGCTTCGTCCAGTTGAAGTCGAACTGGTCTCCCGGCTTTCCTCCGGCCAGCGTGGCAGGATGCGGTGCTCCCGTGCTGCCGCTGGCAAACACCCGCATGCCCTGCGGGACCCGGATGTGCATCTCCGCGGTGAAGCGGTCCGTCAGGTATCCGGTCGTCGGGAACCACCGCCCGGCGTAGAGAAGAAACGTAATCGGCTCCTGGATGGCGGCCAGCTTCAGGCCTTCCACCGGTCCGTCCTCGTTGCCGGTGATCACGCCCTCGTACTCGAAGGTCCAGTGCAGCGGGGTCGCGTGCTGGATCGGGCCATTCGGCGTCACCCGGACGCTGCCATCGGCGGTCCGCTCTCCGGTCAGCACCTTGCCCGCGTCGTCGGTGATCTTCGTGATCTTCAGCGCGGGATGAAAGCCGAAGTTCACCACCTCGGCGTTATCCGGCGCGGTAAAGGTCACGCTGGTCTTGGCCGTAAGGTGGTGAGCGGCGGTATCCAGTTCGGCGTCGATCACATAGCCGGTGATATTCAAGGAAGGCCGTTCGATGCGCTGGGCCCCGGCAAGCGTCGAAGAGAACAAGGCAGAGGCCGCCAGACCGAGAATAGCGGCGAACCGTCGGGTGAGCAGCAGATTGGTCATCATCTTCTCTTGTACTCGCATTCTCTATCCTTACGGTCTCCGCCGCGAAGCAGTTTAAGAGGATACGGCTGCTCGTGCAGGGAAGGACGCCTCCATCAGCTCCAAAGTCGCATCGGCTACCCGGGCGATCGCACCCTTGGCCGCGCTCTCACCGTCCCCGGGTCGGGCCCGCAGGATCTCCCGCAATTCAGCCAATTCCTTCATCATGGACTCCCGGGGCGGCCCATCCGGTAGCAGCGTCTGCAGCTGACTGACAATCTTGGATGCGGTGAACTCGTTTTGTATCAATTCCGGCACCACCCGTTTCCCGGCGATCAAGTTAGCCATCGCAACATGTGGTACGGTCACCACCCGCTTGGCAATGGCGTAGGTCAGGGGAGATACCCGGTACACCACTACGAATGGATTGCCGATCAGCGCCGCTTCCACCGTGGCTGTGCCGCTGGCCACAATCGAGGCCCTGGCATGAAACAGCGTAGCCCGGGCGTCGTTCACCAGAAATACGGGAAGGCCGATGGCCTTATCCAGGATCAGGAGCCGGACCTGCTCCCGCTGTTCGGCGTTCAGGGTGGCTGCCAAGGGCAGCACAAACTGGTACATATCCGGACGAATCCGCACGATCAACTCGTCCGCGGCCTTCAGCATCTCCGGCAGATTGTCTCGGATCTCCTTGGGGCGGCTGCCCGGCAGCAGCCCGATCCAGGCCTTCTCCGGATTCAGACCGTTCTCCGCCGCGAACTTCTCCCGGGATACGGACGGCATGGGCAGCTCCGCCAAGGGATGGCCGACGAACTCCGCGTGCACTCCGCGCTCCCGGTAAAAGGGCTCCTCGAAAGGAAAGATCACCAGCATGCGGTCGACATACTTCTGCACCAGCTTGATGCGCTGCTTCTTCCACGCCCACAACTGTGGGCTCACAAAGAAGAGGACAGGAATCCCCAGGCGATGCAGTTCCTCAGCCAGCTTGAAGTGGATATCAGGGAAGTCGATCAAAACCGCCACGCTCGGCCGGCGGTCGCGAATCGACTGCTTGAGCTTGCGAAACTCACGATAGATGCGGGGCAGGTGACGCACCACCTCGGTGATGCCCATGACCGCCACGTCTTCCGCCCTGACCACCCGCTCCAGCCCGGCCGCCACCATACGCGGTCCGCCCATGCCAAAGAACGAAGCCTTTCGACCCTGAGTGACGAACCGGTTCTTCAGTTCCTCGATCAGCAAGGCGCCGTAAGCTTCGCCACTGGCCTCGCCTGCCGAGATGAAGATGCCGGGTATGGTTCCCACGAACGCCGCCTTTCTGCGCAGTCCCATGATATCGGGTCCGCGAGTTCCTGAGCCGGAGGCGCCCTTGTGCTCGAGAAAGCCCCTTGCCATGACTCGGACACGCATACCCCGCCATCCTGCATCGCTGACGACTCTGCGGCAAAAAGCGAAGGCCGGTGCCTTCGCGGCACCGGCCTTCTGAGATGCAGTGACTTGTCTTGCTTACCAGCGATAGATATTCAGATTGTCCATGTACACAGTTGCCGATGTGCTGCCGCTGGTCGCTCCATCCACTTGGAAGTTGGTCAGCAGAGCGGGTCCCCAGCCGAGAGCAAATCCGGAGAAGACCGTGAGGTTAAGGTCCTGCCGCTGGCCGTCCAGCCACACCGAGCGATACGTCACCCAGCCGGAATCGTTGCGAGAGGTCATGATCTGAATGTGGTGCCACTGATTCACTCCCCACTCGTGCGGATTGCAGTGCGCATAGGAGTGCTGCCAGGTATCCCAGGAGTTAGTGGGCGACCCGCCGTTCACGGTGTAGTCCCACGTGCCTGTCCAGCCATCGCACTGGAAGCCCATGAGCGCCGTTTGGCCGTTCGCCATGGTCTGGTTCATGTCGAACTCCAGGTTCGACAGGCCCTGCGCCGAACCACCGATGTAGACGTAGGTGTCGTACAGGAAGTTATGAGCGTTGGTATCTGCGCCGAAGACCGCCGAATAGCGCTGTCCACCGTAATTCCAAAAGCTGGTGGCGAAGACGCGGGCGCTGCCGCTCATCGCGGGGGAACCGGTCAGGCCGGTCCAGCCGCTGGAACTGCCCGGCGTGCCACCATCGTGAATTTGATACCAGTTGCCCAGGTTCTGTACCTGGCTGCTCACGGCCGCGTCCGGCGGAACCCAGGAGAGAGCTTCATTTCCAGAGCCGGTGGAGCTGGTGCCGCTGACGTTTACTGAAACGTCGCTTACGCAAACGCCGCCCCAGTCGTTCCAAACCTTCACGTGCACAACGTGAGAGCCGCTGCCGGCGCTTACGGGACCATTCATGGTCTGGCCGGCGAAGATGGCCGTGTTTTGGCTGTCGTCGAGCGAGTAACCCACGACGATCACGGGCCGGCTGGAACAGCTATCGGCACTCATCGTCAGAGTGAAGGGCGAACCTACCTGCGCACCATTGGCAGGGCTGGAGATAGACGTGCCGGCGAGGGCAGGCACACTGGCGGAAACAACGAGCGAGCAGGCGAGAGAGAGATTCCGGAACAGGTTCATCGATACATACCTTGTTGCGAAGCTTTGCTCTATTCGAGTCAAAGCAAACGCGAAATTTTAATGGACACACGTCGATTGCGAGCGCGAACTGCCCTGTGTGCAGGCGCACTAGCTCTCTCCTGTGATAACGCAGCTTCCGGGTCGCGCTAACTACAGGCTTTTCACAGTGATGGTTCTTGGAGGACTGTACGGCAGGAGGTCGAGCGGATACCTGTCGGCACAGAGCTTTCCTTACCATGCTCCTGCACGCTTTCTGCATGGAGCGAAATCACATTCAGTTTTCGGGGTGGGCTGTTCTGAGTCCTGACGAGCTTACTACTCAGCAAACCTCTCTAATTTGGGTCCGTTCTCAACGAGACTTGCACTCGCATCGAATCAGCCCTGGCTCGGTCTTGCAGCCTTGCGAAGTTCTATCCGGCGGTCGAACGGCTCAGATGACTTCTTTTCATGGTTGAAGTTTTTGACTGGCAGGCAACCAGTCGCTTGCTGTATTGAGGTCATCCTTACATGCGGACGTGCCCCTGTACAACGAAAATCAAGAAAAATGTGAGGAAAAAATGCACTCCACAGGCAACTCTGCAATAAATACTCACATCATGCAAAAACTACGTAGATGACCACGTAAGAAGTACATGTGAGTAGTTCGAAGGTGGGGCTGCGCAGAGGCGAGACGTGCCGCTGCGCGAACTCGTGCAAGCAGTCCCTCCGAAACGTTATGCGTTCCGGCGCGCGCGCACCGCTGCGGCGAGCTCTGACAAGAGAGTGTGCGTCTCCTGCCAGTCGATGCATCCATCGGTGATGCTCTGTCCGTAGGTCAGCGGTTTTCCGGGAACAAGCTTTTGCGCTCCCGCCACCAGATTGCTCTCGATCATCACGCCCATGATGTCGCGGTTGCCCGCAGCGATCTGTGCGGCGACGTCGCGACCGACCAGTGTCTGACGTCGAAAGTCTTTGCTGCTGTTGGCATGGCTGAAATCAATCATGATGCGAGCATCCAGTCCTGCCTCGCGCATCTTGGTTGCCGTTTCGCCCACTGCTTCGGCGGTGTAGTTCACCATCTTGCGTCCACCGCGCAGAATGATATGCGTGTCGGGATTGCCTCTGGTCACAAAGATTGCGGACTGTCCCGACTTGGTGTGGCCTAAGAACGTGTGAGACTCAGACGCGGAAAGCAATGCATCGATCGCAATCTGCACGTCGCCGGAGGTGCCGTTCTTGAAACCCACTGGGCAGGACACCCCGGAGACGAGCTGGCGGTGCAGCTGGCTCTCCGTGGTACGTGCGCCAATGGCGCCCCAGCTCACCAGGCCAGCAATGTACTGCGGGGAGATCATGTCGAGGAACTCGGTGCCCGAGGGCACACCCATCTCGGCGAGGTCTAGCAACAGTGTGCGAGCCAGCCGCAGTCCATCGTTGATCTTGTACGACTGATCCAAATAAGGGTCGTTGATCAGGCCCTTCCAACCCACTGTGGTTCGCGGCTTCTCGAAGTAGACGCGCATGACCACATGCAGATCTTCGGAGAACTCCGCGATGGCTTCCTTCAGCAGCCCGGCGTACTCCCGTGCTGCATTGGGATCGTGGATCGAACAAGGGCCCACCAGAACCAGCAGTCGCGGATCGCGCCGGTTCAGAATGTTCACGATCTTGGCGCGGCCATCGAAGATGGTGGTCGATGCTGCTTCAGTAACCGGACGCTCTTCCTCGAGAAAAACCGGAGGCAAAACAACCTTCGTCCATTGAATGCGGATGTCTTCAGTGGTGTGAAACATGAATCCTTAGTCTCTGCCCGAAGGCAGCGCGTCTCTTGAAATGATTCTCTTTCCAGTATCTAACAAGCGATCGCCTTCGGTCATATACGGGGAGGATTGAGCCGGCGAGGCAGGGTGCAATCGCAATCCGCGAAGGGAAGAGGATGGCTTTTGAAGCAGAAGCCCACCACTCAGGAGGCGTGAAAGACCTCGTAGGTCCGGGGCCGTCGCCCGAAACGCCGCCCGACCCTGCTCTTGCGGGCGAACCACACCAATAGGGCTGTTCCCAGCCAGAGCGCGGTTGCCAGCATGAAGACCTGCCACACGCGCAGGCGGTTCAATCCGAGCCAGATGGTGAGGGCGAACGCCACCAGACCGAAGCAGCCCATCGCCGTTCCAGCCGCGTCCACGCCGGCCACCACGCGCCCGCGGCGGGTCCCGTTGCACCCGGCCCGCGCCTTGTGCTTCTTTTCATGCGACTCCACCAGGCTGGCGCTCGCTGGGAAGATTGCCGGGAAGGCCAAAAATAGTCCTCCGAAACCTGGCCCGAAGTGCTTTGAGATCAAGCCGGCGGCAACACAAATCGCGCCTCCAAAGAAGAAGCGAACCGCCCATTCATGGGGTTTAATGCCCTTCAACGAAGCGAATTTGACCTGAACCGTCATAACCTCTCACCGCGAAGTGCAGTACCACAAGGCGATCGATACACCGAACCAGATGGGCAGGAGCGCCGTGGTCGCCGCCAGGGCGGGAATCTTGCGGCGCATGAGAATCCACCAAACCGCGGCCGCATAGAAGAAGAACCCGATAGCGCCGAATACCATCGACCTGCCCTCGATTCCCGCGTAGCTGGGCCCGTAATGGGCGATGGTGATACCCAGGGTGGCCAGCGCGACCGACGGGGCAGCCCCAAACAGGCCGGCAAAGCTCTTGGGGCGGCTCATCTCAGCGAAGGCCGCAAAGGCCGAAACTACCAACCCCCCAATGAGAAAGCGGAACACCAGTTCCATGACCATCACGCTCCGATCAGGCCGCCTTACGCGCTTTCTCGATCTGCTGCTCTGCCTCTTGTAAGCCCCTGCAGCCAAGCAGCTTGTAGTGGTGTCCGTCGAGCCGGTGATAGTTCACGAAGAATTCCTCCAACTCGCGCAGGAAGTGCTTGGGAAGGTCGGATGGGCGATGGATGTTGGCGTAGCTATGGTTTACTTCGGCCACGGCCAACAGGCGATCGTTGCGGATCGTCTTACCGTCTTCAGTCTGTTCGCCCTCAATGATCCCGATCAGGCGGGAATGCACCACCACCCCGGGAACCGCTGGCTCGTCCATAAGCAACAGCACGTCCAGAGGATCCCCGTCGGCTCCCGTCGTCCGCGGTAAGAAGCCGAAGTCGTAGGGGAATACCATCCCCGCCGGCAGGACCTTGCGGAGAATGATCGTGCGTTGCTCTCGATCGAACGCATACTTGTTACGGCTTCCCTTGGGGGTTTCGATCACGACCTGGAAGACGCCGTGCTTCGGGGTTTCGAGTTGCAGCTTGGAGAGATCTTTGCGAGCCTGCTTTTTGCTTTTCACTGCCGCTCCCGATTAACGAAGAATTAACAAATCCCTTTCTGGATAGAGGTGGACCTAGCCTTTGCGGTTGCCTTTGCCCGCAAACATCGCCCCCTCAGCGGGTTAGCTACGAACCCGTTGACAATGCCTATAGCTGTCCGTACCCTTATGAAGGAGAGCTGCGCCGAGAACGCACGGATTGGCTTATAGCAATCCACTCAGATTTCGGCGAGGCTCCGGGATTTACTGCGGGGGCGAGGAGTATGCCTGAGATGCGCATCAGTCCGAGGGAACGGCTGGTGCTCACCGCGATTATCGATCTGTTCATTGCTACAGGCGAGCCTGTAGCTTCGAATGCGGTGGCGCGCTTTTTCGCCAATCGAGATGGCCTGAGTTCCGCCACAATTCGCAATGTCATGGCGGCGCTGGGGGAAGCGGGTCTGCTGGAACAGCCCCACACCTCGGCAGGGCGAGTCCCGACCGCTGCGGCCTTCCGCTATTACGTCGAACAGATTACCCAACGTCCGGTAACTGCTGCCCTCGGATCGCAGTCTGGTGCTCTACTCAGTTCGCTCAGCGAACAGCGCCGGGAACAGATTGAAGACAGCTTCTCAGGTGTCTCCAGCACAAACGAGTACCTTGAGCGCACATCGCAGGTCCTGGCACTCCTCTCCAGTGGGTTGGGTGTGGCACTGGCCAGCTCGACGGGCTCACAAGTTCTAGAGCACATTCATTTTTCACGCTTAAGCACCGGGCGCGTATTGGCTGTCCTGGTGAGCCAGGCCGGGGTAGTCCAGGACCGGGTCCTTGCTATCGACCGGGATCTTTCACCCTTGGATTTGGACACTGCGGCTCGCTATTTGAACGAGAACTTCCGTGGCTGGCCGATCGATCGGATCCGGGTTGAGGTCACTCGTCGTGTGGAGGCCGAACGCGTTGCCTACCACCAGATGCTTGCCTCGATTGAGGAGCTTTGCCGAAAAGGGGCCCTCTCGGCTGGAGAGAACCTGCCCACACTCTACGTGGAAGGCATGGCAAACCTGATTGCGGCAGAGCTGGATCGCGAACGCCTGCGGCAGATGCTGCTCGCGCTGGAGGCCAAACAGCGCCTGGTGGAACTGCTCACCGCCTATGTGGATGGCCGGCAGCAAGAGGTCCGCGTGGTTGTGGGTCTCGATGAAGCCTCTCCGGCCATGCAGGATCTAGTGCTGATCGGATCGCCAGCGAACCTCGGGAATGCCGGTTTGGGGACGGT
>CBJOJD010000154.1:0-11565 GCA_966443485.1 uncultured bacterium
ATGATGCTGGCGCTGCGAAAGACCGGAAAGACGGAAGAAGCCAAACAGATGGTGGAGCGACTGACGGAAGCAAGAAAGAACGAGCAGGCTGCGAATGCGCAGAATCCCCGTTACGGGAAGCTCGTGGAAGTCCAGTAAGGAAGAAGTAGGGCCGTCCACCAACAGCCCGCGATCAAGGCCGGGGAGATTACTACACTTCGTTGACGACCAGATGAATGGCTGCGGAAAGGCGCTTCCAGGTCGCGCTCTCCGAGACCATTTGCTTTCGGCCGGCCGCCGTGAGCGAGTAGAACTTGGCCTGCCGGCCGGTTTCACTCTCAGCCCATTTCGCCTTGATCCAACCTCGTTGCTCCAGCCGATGAAGCGCCGGGTAAAGCGATCCCTGCTGCACCTGCAGAACTTCGCCTGAGACCTGCTGAATGCGTTTGGCAATCGCCCATCCATGCATGGTTTGAGCGGACAAGGTCTTCAGAATGAGAAGATCGAGCGTTCCCTGCACGAGATCGTTGGGCTTACCCATACCCCTAGATTATCTACAATTCTGAATGCTCGCCGTCAAGTGGAATATGCGGTCCTTACTCCACGATTGGAATCTCGCTCCGGACTTTGAAATGGACGAGCAGCGTGGCGTGCCCGACCGGACACCCCATCAGCAGAGTGCGTCCCTGCCCTTTGAACGAATAGGCAACATGGGCGATGCCGGAGGGGTCAACCTTTCTGACGACAGGAGGCGATTGATCCCGGATCTTTTCGGTGTTTACGAATTCCGCCTCAGCGGACAGAAGCTGCTCATGCAGGGAAGGGTCAAGAGCGATGGGGACTTCAAGATCATCCGCAGCGTTGGTGCGATTACAGTCCACTGTCAGGCCAGGTACTTCGTGATCCCGTATGGTCTCGGTAGTCTGAATGACAGGGTTATTGCGGTACATCTTGGCGAAGAAGGTGTAAGCGTCGGCTGACCGGCTGGCCGGTTTGACGATGTCGATATGGTCCGCAACGATCTTCTGGGGGGCGATATCCGCATCACAGCCGTAGGTAGCGCTGTAGTAGCTCACAACGCGGGTGTGAGCCCGAAGGTAGTGCCCAATTCCTGCGCCAGCCGCGGTGTCCAACGCTTCAAAGGCGCAGTAGCGATGAATACGAGCCACCGAGTCGCTGCCACGCCACTTCTGCTCCAGGTCAATCAGGAAGCTGTTGTCATTGCTGGAGCGGAGATCGGTGAGGAGAGGATCGCTGTCATAGATGGTCGCCAAATTAGCAACGAATGAGCCCTCATGCGGGGTCGCGTAGGAGACAATGAATCTGACCTTCTGCGCATCGGCAGGATGCTCAAGCAGCATCTCTTCCGTGACGATTCCGCCAAGGCTATGAGCGATAAAGACTACCTCGGAGTGATCCCAGACCTTCTGTCGCTTCAACTGCTGCCAAAGCAGTTGGGATAACTGCACGGTTGAGAACTGCCCATGCCGAGAGGGAGTGGGATACTCGGCCACTACTACGTCAGACTTCTGAAAGTGCGGATCAGTCTGGATGAGTTGAGGCCAGTAGGCGCCGTTCGATGCTCTCCATGCCTCCCGATCACCATGGAGGCCATGGACAAACACGATCACCCGAGGCTTTAGATTTTCCGCGGGAGCGGTGAGGCTACCGAAAGCTCCAGCCGCACAGATCAAAAGTAGCGCTCGAAGCACCGCGAACGCGCTGCGCAAAACAATCTCCTCTTCGCAAAGATGAAGTTTTCTTGATGCGATCCTGATTCAAGAGTAGCGCTTTTGGCTCAATTCGTTAAGAAGCGTGCCTTTCCGCAGCAGGAGCGAAGCTCAATGGCCAAACCGATGGATCACGTTCTCAATGACTTACAGCTCGGATTCAGGATCCCAGCCTTCCAGCACAAAGGAGGGCTGGAGATAGGCAGAGATGGTGCCGGAGTCCTGCGGGATCTTTAGCTGCCTTGATGCGGGATGGCGCCGGGCGATATCGACGGCACGTCCGTCGGGTGTAGTGCTGTTGAACTCCCAAAGATGCACGTGGCTAGGGTCAACATCGATCGGTCCCCATCCCTGCGCGGGAATTCCTTCAAGCTTGCAGTTGATCAAGACCGCTTCTGCATAGGGATAGTTGAGTCCATGATTGTTGGGCAGTCGAGCCAGGACTGCGGATGGATGATCGACGGCAACGGGCGCGCCAGATTGAGAAGGCTCCCGAGCGTGAGAGGCGGGATGGCGATCGCGGGCAATGAAGGTGCAGTCAACAAAGACATTTCCGTGATTGGCTTCCGTGTTGCGAATCCACATGAATGGGCCGGAGGACTGGATCTCGCAATGGCGAAAGAAGGCCGGTCCAACGCCCAGGATGGTATCTCCATCGCCGATGATATGAGTTGACTCCAGGTACACGGAACCGCGCAAGTTCAGAGCGTCGCCCGATCCGGTTATGTTCACGTTGCGAACGATGTTCTTGGAGCCGAAGATAAGCAGACCTTCGGCCTGTCCGTAGGCGTAGTTGCTGACGGAAAAATTCTCCAGCCGGATGTGGTCAGAGTCATAAACGGAAAACGCGCAGCGGCGGTTGGGCCCGGGCTGCGGCGGATTGAAGGCGCTGTTGTTAGCGTAGCCGACTTGCACTTTGTCGCGGTCTTCGCCTCGAATGGTGAGATTGGATTTTTGGCGGAAGAACACGATCTCCTCATAGGTTCCGTCTTTAATGAAGACGGTGAAACGATGCGCCGGATGGTCGGGCGCGAAGTCGATGGCTCCCTGAACGGTGTTGAAGTCCCCGCTCCCGTCTGCAGCGACGATGACCTGTGCCCCACCCGCAGGAGGAGGATTCATCTTGGTCGTGAACGTCCATTCTTTATCCGTGCTGATTCCGGCGAACGCGGTGCCGCTGACGCTCAATACTCCTGGATCGACTTGCACGATATAGCGGTGTCCGTAACGAAGCGTGTGGCTATGGGGATAGACGGTGGCCGTGTTGCCGTGAACGATTACGGGATAGAAATGGAAGTCTTCCAATCCTCCAATGGTCGTGAGCTGGAAGTTATGAAGGTCGGCCGGGGTAAAGCGTACCGCAGGCGTGGTGGTGGTAGGAGATGTGGGGATAGACGGAGCCAGCGGAATGCCCGGAGTCTGCACAGGACTAGGGTGTCGAGTAGGATCCGGACCGGCAGGAATGCTCATGTCCAAGGTATCGACCAGGCGGTGTTCGGAGGCTTCATAGATCCGGATTCTGCCCCTGTTGCCGATTGTGGGCACACCAGCGAAATGGAGCACCAGATGCGTGTCTGGATTAATATTCGTGGCGCCATTTGCAGGGTAAAGGACGACGCTGCGAAGGTGAGCGATGCCATGCTCCGGAAGCAGTAGCATCAGCAAGAACATGAAGGATAAACATGACCGGGCGCTGCGCAGCATCGAGGACTCCAGACGGAGGATATGAGTTATGCCTAGCCTTGGGTCGCAATGGGCGAAGAATCCCGGATGTGCCATCCGCCACGGGTAAAGTCCGGAACATCGATGGGCGAACTGCCTCTGCTGACCGACTCGATGCTCAACGGACCTATGGAGGACCAGGCTGCTGCGTCATAGACGTCCATGTCCGGAGGAAGGCCCTGTCGGACGCAGTCGAGAAGACGATCGATCATGATGAAGTCCATGCCGCCGTGACCGCCCAACTTTTGCGCTAGCTCGCCCTCCCGCTTCCAAAGTGGATGTTCGTAGTGCTTCCAGACGTCGAGAGTGCCCCAGGCCTCTTCCTTGTTCATCCCATCGAAGTAGATCCTGGGGGGATAGTCCTCGAAGAGCCCCTTGGTCCCGGCAATCAGGTTGATACGGCTGTAGGGATGGGGAGTAGATACGCCGTGTTTCACCGTAATGGTGAGACCGTTGGCGGTCTTGATGAGTGAAGTGTTCAGGTCACCCGTGACGTAGTGCTCTTTCCATCTCGGATCATCAGGGGACAGCTTCTCTTTGCGATATCGATCAAGACCGCGTTGCGGAGCGCTCATCGACACGAGGTGATCGAATCGGTCGCCGCGCTGGATGCGCATGTAGTTAGCAACTGGGCCAAGCCCATGAGTGGGATAGAGGTTTCCGTCAGCCTTGGTATGTTCCGTTCTGCGCCATAAGCCCTCGCCAGCATGGGAGAACAGCTCTTCGCGAAGGTCATGCAAGTAAGCGCCCTCGCCGTAGAGCAGGTCTCCGAACTCGCCGTTATGGACCATGCGAAGAATCAGCGTTTCGTTGTAGCCGTAGCAGCAGTTCTCAAGCATGATGCAGTGCTTGCGGGTGTCTTCAGATGTCCGAACGATGCGCCAGCAATCTTCCAAGTTTGTTACGGCGGGCACCTCGACGGCCACATCTTTGCCGCTCAGCATGGCGGCGATGGCCATGGGAGCGTGCCAACTCCAGGGTGTGGCAACGATGACGAAATCGATGTCACTTTGGCGGAGTAGTGACTCGTAGTCCTGCGGCCCGTGCGTGTAAATCTGAGGCCGCTTCTGCCCCGTGGCCGCTACGAGTTGCGCTCCGTGCTCTGCCTTTTCCTGAACCACATCACAGACCGCGACGACTTGCCCGTTAGCAGCTAGAAGGTTTCCCAGGAGAGACGTTCCCCGGCCACCTAACCCGATTAGCCCGATGCGAGGCTCGCGCTTTTGGAAGGCGACATTGATCATCGTCTTCTGTTCAGAGGGGATGGGAGAATCTTCCGCGAGGCCGTGTTGGACTGCTTGGGAGACGATGGCGCCGGCAACTCCAGCTTGCATGAAGCGCCGCCTGGTCCAGGTAGCGCGCTGCTCTTGATTCTCCATGGTGATGAAACCTCCTGACGGCTGAGTAGGGTTGGCGGGCTGGATGCTACATGAAAAGCGATGGGCTGCGTTGACTCACTTACGATCTGGAAGCAGGGACCAAATTGCAGGGTCTTCGGTTCCTAGCACCCAGGAGCAAAATCCCTGGAGGTTCCGGTCCGCTACTAACTGGTAGCGATCCTTAAATGTGTGGAGGTCGGTGAAGAAGATCCACTCTCTCATCTGATCGCGATAAAAATACACGAAGGCACTGTGGTCGGCGTCATCCCACTGGATCTTGCCGTCGTAGGCAGTGGCCAGTTGAAGTGCATCGGGAGCACCGATGTAGTCGCCCTTAAGATCGGGCTTTTCTTCGCCAGTGGCCTTGTCCACGGTGGGAGCCCCGGTGTACCAGTGATAGCCATAGAGAGGGATGCCGAGGGAGAGTTTCTCACGCGGAACAGACTGGAGGGCATAGTCAAGGTTTTGGACTGTCCACTGCCAGCCAGCTACGGGACCGGGCATGGTCCAACGCGTCTGTTGGTCGTAGGTCATAAGGCAGATCAGGTCAACGGATTTTGCGAGGGCTGCCAGATCGTACGCTCCGCGCCAGTCAGTGAATATCCACTTGGCAAAGCCCCCGGCGCCGGGGTATCCAGGTGCGTTCGGCACCGTAGCGATCGTCAACTGCAACCCAGCTTTGTGCAGCGCCTCGGCTGACCGGCGCACCACGGCGCTCAAGGTGTCACGGTCGAGGTAGTCAAGGTTCTCAAAGTCAAATTGAAATCCGCTGTAGCCATGGTCGTGCGCTTCGCGGATCATGGCATCGTTCATGCGATCCTGAGCTTCAGTGCTCGACCCGAGTTGATGAAACTTGGCCTTCCCAAAGAGCGCGATGATCGGCATGACCGGCAAATCACCTTGGCGAGCTGCCTTGAGCACCGCTGGCTCAGGAGCACCGGTCACCAGGCCATTCCCATCGACGCTGTACCAGGTGGGCACGAGCAGGTCAATCTTGCTGGAATGAGCAAAAAAGGAGCGGATGGAATCGGGGCTATTGGTCAGATAGAAAAGCGCCTTGGGTTGCGCGTTTGCCGTTACGCAGCAAAATGCCAGCAAGGTGAGTACGAGTTTCCGCATGGACGGATGATACAAGACTGTCACCGCAATTCAAGTGTTGCGAAGGAGACATACCACCAACAGCATCGCTATTTGTGCTCAGCGACAGTGATGATGCGATCTACGCCTGGAACTTGCACTTGCTGGATTGTGCCGCTGGGCCAGTGGATCTCAAGTGCGTCGATTTTGGTGGCTGATCCGATGCCGAAGTGGAGTCGCATATCGCTCGATGAGAGATAACTTGCACCGCTTACCACGTCCCGCCGTTGACGGGTGCCATTTGCGGTCAAGTACACCTTTGCTCCAACGGCGTCACGGGGGCTTCGCGGACCTCCCACCAGAGACAGGGTGAGCCAGTGATTGTGGCTCGGGTAGACATTCCGCAGGAGCAGCAGCGGACCGTCCAGATTATTGATGACGACATCCGTCTTGCCCTCGTTGAACAGATCGCCGAAGGCTGCGCCTCGCCCAATGGCTAAGCTGGCCAGCCCAGTGCCTTCAACTGCTGGAACAAGAGCAAAGGTGCCGTCTTGGTGATTGCGGAAAAGCAGTGGCCTCTGGGCGTAGCTCATGTCCCAGTCGGGATGCTGATCGACTCCAGGGTACACGTGACCATTGGCGATGAAGAGGTCGAGCCAGCCGTCATTGTCGTAGTCCAGAAATCCATCGCCGAAGCCGACAAAGGGCAGCGTTGGCTGTGCGATCTTTGACGAATAGCTCGAATCCTCGAAATGTCCCATTCCGTCGTTGTGGAAGAGGACATCATAGTCGTCAGAAAACGTGGTGCTCACAAACGAGAGGTGCCCTTTGTTCTCGTAATCACCGAGCGCCAGCCCCATGTTGGCGATTTCGCGTCCGGATTCATTGAATGCGATTCCGCCGTCGTAACTTTCATCCGCGAACGATCCGTCACCTTGGTTGATGTAGAGATAGTTCGGGGTGGAGTCATTCGCCACGATCAGATCGAGTTTCCCGTCATCGTTCACATCGACGAAGGCAGTGCCCAAGCCGTAGTAGCCGTGGGGATCGCTTACTCCTGCTCTTTGGCTCACATCTGAGAACGTACCGTCGCCGTTATTGTGGAAGAGATGGTCGCCGGCGCCCTGCAGTCCACGGGGCCCGCACATCACGTCCACGCCACGGTAACGACAAGTGGTCGCTTGAACGGATTTAGTACCTGCAATCGGAGGCTGGGCAGGGTTATAGCGGATATATCCGGCTACAAACAGGTCGAGGCGTCCGTCACCGTCGTAATCACCAAAGGTTGCGCCTGTGTAGTCAGTAAGGAGATTGTCTCCGAGAGAGCTGAGGGCAACACCCGCATGATCTGCAAGGTCAGTGAACGTCCCGTGGCCATCATTGTGATAGAGGCGGTTCTTGCCCAGGTTTGTGACGTAGAGATCCGGATGTCCGTCGTTGTCGTAATCGCCAACTGCACAGCCCAAGCCCCAGCGGTCATTCTCAACACCGGCCTTACCTGCAACATCAGTGAAGGTGCCATCGTGATTGTTGCGAAAGAGTGCGGCGTGTGGTGCGGGCGATTTTCCGGCCAGTGCATCGAACGTGGATCCGTTTACGAGGTATATGTCGAGCCAGCCGTCTCCATCGAAGTCAAGCAGGCAGACGCCGGATCCTTTCGCTTCGATGATGACGTTCTTTTGCAGTGTGCCGGTACGGTTTTTCCAGGCGCTTAGACCTGCTTCACGGGTCACGTCCTTGAAGATCACCGGCCCTGTCTTCACGAAGTCGTCTGCAGTCACCGGCACGTGGTGAGGTGGGCTATCTGCATGGGGCGGATTCCCGGAAGCCATGCCCTGTGACTGCGCATGGACGTGGACAAGTGAGGTAGCCAATCCAGCGAACACTAGACGGCGGAACAATGAGGGAAGCCAAGCCGAGGAGGTTCTGGTCTGGATCGTCATCGCACCCCCGAGGGATCTTGGATTCGATTCTGGCTCGCTCCAGATTTGTTCTGTTTGTCGGCGAGCTTTGCCGCAAGATCCAGTTCTCTCCGCGATTCGTCCGCCTTTCCCAAGCGGCCCAGGCTTAGTCCGAGATAGTAGTGGCTGGGCGGATACTCGGGCGCGGCCGCGATTGCCTTTTGGAGAAGCTCTGCGGCTTGCTGATACTCCTTCAGCTTGAAGTGAGCTTCTCCGGCTCCTTCCAATGCCCCACCATGGCGTGGATCTCGCGCGAGAGTCTTATCAAAGCTTGCGAGGGCTTGCTTGATGTCTCCCCGCTTGAGGGCGATGTCCCCGAGCTGGTAATACGCCTCTGTCTGGAGGGGCTGCAGTTCGATCGATCGTTGAAATTCAGCTTGTGCTTTATCGAACTGCAGGCCGATTTGATAGACGCGGCCCAGACCATAATGCGCACTGGCATCCGTGGGGCAGATCTTCAGGTAAGATTGCATCTTTTCTTCCGCGGCAGCGAGTTGGCCAAGATCCATCTTCACCCGGGCTGTGGCGTACATTACGTTGGGATCTTCTGGAGCAAGTTGTTCGGCCAATTGCAAGGACTGGTCGGCATCATGGAACAACCGCATCTCATCTTCCAGCACTCCGAGATCGAGGAGCAAACGGCTGCTGCGTGGAATGTAGGGTTTGGCCTGCAAAAGCGTACGTAGGGCTTCGTCTCTTCGGCCCGCGGTACGCGCCTGTAGGGCCAGCTGTTCGCAGGCAGCAAGTTCACCGGCTTGAGCGTCTCCATTGCCCGGGTCAGCAGACAAGATGGCCTCGAACGCTTCTCTTGCCTCTGCAGTTTTCCCTTCGGCCAGGAGTTGGTGCGCCGCACTGGAAGAAATCGGCTGCTGCGCTATTGAGTACTGTCCGATAGTCAAGAAGAGCAGACACCAGGCGTATCGCCTCGACCTCAGCAAAGCGAGTCGCTTCTCGGAGCTTCGAATTGAGTCTGGCGAAGTCACGGCTTGCTCGATGGTTCATCCACTTGGATGATCCGATCTCCTTGTACCTTTTCCATTGTTTGCGTAATGCCGCTCGGCCAGCGGATTTCCACCTTCTGAGCGACCGGATCGGCTCCCAGGCCGAAGTGGGCGCGTGGATCGCTGGAAGAAAGGTATCCACTGGCGGTGGTGACTGTCACCCATTGTGAGCCGCTGCTTGTCGTAACTTGGATGACTGCACCAATTCCGTCACGATTGCTTTTGTGCCCGACGAGCTTGAGGGTGAGCCAATGGTGATTGGTTGCGGTCTCATTGTGAAGCACGTGAGCGGGACCGCCATTTGTGGTGACTACCGCGTCGATACGGCCATCGTTATCGATGTCTCCGATCGCCATTCCGCGGCCCACCCATGCTTCGTGGAAGATCTGGCCTGATTGGGAGGATACGTCGGCGAAGTGTTTGCCCTGGTTGCGCAGCAGCAACATCGGTTCGCGGTAATGAAGCTGAGGAAAGCTCTTCTCTACGGTGTCGAGATCGTGTCCTTGAGCAACGAGAAGATCCTTGAGACCATCATTGTCGTAGTCCAAAAAACGCAGGCTCCAGCCCGAGTGGAGCAAGGTCATGGAGCCGATTCCAGTGGTGTAGCTGGCGTAATCGAAGGTGCCGTCATGCTCATTGTGGTACAGAGCATATTTCTGATTGGCAAGATCAGTGACCACGAGATCGGGATATCCGTCGTTGTCGTAATCGGCGAAATCCACACCCATGCCGGCATAGGTGCGTCCATCCCCATCGACTGCGGCTTCGCTCTCAAGGCCTACTTCCGCAAAGGTGCCGTCGGTCTTCTGATGGTAGAGGAATTCGGGCATGGAATCATTGGCGACGAAGATGTCTGTGCGGCCATCGCGGTCGTAATCAGCGATTGCGATCCCCAAGGCTTTGGCGGGATGATCAAGCCCTAACTTGTGCGATACCTCGCTGAACTGCCCATTCCCTTGATTGTGGTAAACCAGCATCGTGATGGGCTGAAAGACATCGGGATGGCAGTAGCCCCGATTGTCGGGCTGGCCACACCACTTGTCATCCCAATCCCAGGTGACGTACCGATCGACCACTAGATCCAGCAGGCCGTCGTTGTCGAGATCAACCCAGGCTGCGCTGGTTGACCACCCACTGCCTGCCACGCCGGCTTTGTCGGTCACATCGGTAAATTTACAGTTGCCCTCGTTGTGATAGAGCCTGTTGCCGCCATAGCCAGTAACAAAGAGATCTTCCCGGCCATCGTTGTCGTAGTCGGCGGCAGCCACGCCCATGCCGTAACCGACGCCCTGTAGACCGGCCTTCTCCGTCACGTCCTCGAAGGTGCCATCCGTCTTCTGATGGAAGAGCCGGTTCCAGTATTCAGGGCCAGTCTTTTGAGGAATGGTTCCGGGCGGGGTGGGATCTGTGAAAGGAGCACCGTTCACCAGGAATATGTCGAGGCGGCCGTCATTGTCGCAATCGAAGAGGGCGACTCCCGATCCCATGGTCTCGATCAGATACTTGCGCGATGTGTGTGGAGCCTGGTGCAAGAAGTGCACGCCTACTGAGGAGGTCACGTCCACAAACTTGCCTGCGGAGGCTGCGTCAGATGATCCAGACCGCTGGGTGGAAGGGGTCTGGTTGAGAGCCGCAGTGGGCGAGAGCAACAACAATCCCCATGCAACAACCGCGAGAGTCTTTGTAAGGCCGTCCATACAACTCACTATTGGCTTTCTTGGAACGACTCCGCGTAGGCCCGGAGACTGTTCATCAATTTTATCCGGCTGTCGCTCAAGACTGAACGGTGATTTTGAGGAGAGCGTCGATTTTGCATTCCCGCCTTATCTCGTGCCGGTGTAGGCTGGACATCAGAGTCGAGCCGTCATGAGATATCGATCGCTAGAGGTTGCCGTATGTGCGATGCTCGCAGCCGCGGCAGCGGTGGGGCAAACCTCCAACCCGACCAAAGCTTCGAAGCAGGATCGTCAGCCGCTGGCACAAGAGGAGCAGGCAAGTTCGGTGTCTTCAGCAGAGGCGGAATCCGAGCTGCGCGCGCAGGTCAAGCAACATCCTGACGCAGCAGCGCCTTTGTATCGCTTGGCACTGATCCTTCGGCAGGACAACAAGCCTCGGGAGTCTCTCGACGTCTACAGCAAAGCCGCGCAACTACAGAAGCCGGATGCCGCAGCGCTACGGTCAGTGGCACTGGACTATGTACTGCTGAACGACTTCGATGATGCCATTCATTGGTTACGAATTGCTCTTGGCCTGGAGCCAAATAACGTTGAAGTGCTCTATAGCCTGGGGAGATGCCTGTATACCCAAAACCAGTTCCCTCCGGCAGAGGCGGCATTCACCCGCGTCCTGCAGCTCGATCCCTCCCACTTCAAGGCGGAGGAGAACCTCGGGTTGACGTACGATGCAGAAAATCGGCCGGTGAAAGCGGAGAAGGCTTTGCGGGCTGCGGCCCAGCAGGCCGAGCAACACAGCGCGGCCGATCCGTGGCCTTTCCTGGATCTCGGCACTTTCCTGCTAGAGCAGGCTAAGCCGGGAGAGGCTGTGCCTTTTCTGCGGAAAGCGGTCAATCTTGAGCCATCCAACGCACGCGCCCACGAGAAGCTCGGGCGGGCACTAGCAGCGGCGGGTGACCCAGCTTCAGGCGCAATCGAGCTGCAGAAAGCCATCGCGCTTGATCCGAGGAACGCCAAATTTCACTTCGAGCTTGGACATGCTT
>CBJOJD010000155.1:0-11565 GCA_966443485.1 uncultured bacterium
TGCAGATGAGAAGACGGCGAGCAAAGGAATGGGTGAGTGCGGTCATGTGAGGGGCGTATCGGGTCCAGGTGCTCTATTTATACATTAGTGAATGCATTGCAGGACGCGATTCGAGGCTAGCCGTGAGCTGGATTACCGGGTGCGCGGTACCACGACTTCGATTTGCACGCCTCTGCCGGGCTGAGCGTTGAGGCGGAACTTGCCCCAGCAGCGCTGCACGCGTTCACGCATGCCGCGGAGGCCGAAGTGGTGGCCTTCAGCGGAGGAGGCAAGCTGCGGGTCGAAGCCGCAGCCGTCGTCGGCGACGCTGAGCGTGAGCTGACGGCGCGCATAGATCAGGCTTACATTCACGTTTCGGGATTTGCCGTGCAAGACGGCATTCAGAACAGCTTCGCGCGCGACCATGAGCAGATCGTGAGCGACGGGCTGGTTTACGGCGTAGGGGGTTCCATCAAGCCTGAAGGACAAGCGGCCATTGAACTCCGCTGCGATTTGGTCGCCCATGGACTGAATCGTTTCGCTCAGTGAAGTGGGACTCTCCGGGGACTTTCGCAGGTTCCAGATGGCGTCGCGAGCCTCGCCGATGGTGGTGCGAATCTGGGTGCGCGCAAAGTCCATGAGGCTGTGGCGCGAAGCCTCATCGGCTTCGTTCATGGAGATGGCCTCGAGCAGCGCGGAGACGCCCGTGCATCCCTGGATCACGGTGTCGTGCATCTCGCGGGCCACGCGGCTGCGTTCTTCGAGCACGGCCTCGAAGCGGGCTCGAACCTGCCGGACCCGGGACAGATAGAAGAGATAAGTGGTGAGCGCAACCAGGCTGGCGATCAAGCTGAGAAACCACCAGGTGCGATAGAAGCGGGGTGTCTGAATGAGGTCGATCGAAGCTTGGGAGACTGCCTGAGGCGAGTCGACCTGGAAGACTTGCACTTCGAAGCGATAGTGGCCAGGAGGAAGGTTGGTGTAGTCGGCGGTGCGTTGCGCGGTGACGGGACTCCAGTCGGGATCGAAGCCGGTGAGGCGATAGCGGAAGCGCAAGCTCTGCTGAGAGCCGAGGCGAACCGGCTCGTAACTGAACTCCACGCGCGCAGTGCCCGCGCGGAGATGAAGAGGAGGCGCCATCGGCAACGAGGAACCGTCAGCGAGAACGCTTTCAAGATGCAGCGGCGGGGCCGGCAAGCCTGAGCGCCCACCGGGGGTGATGTGGATAGGCCCCCGATTGCTAGGAAACCATACACTGCCATCCTGGCCGATGCAGCCGGAGGGCTGGGTACCTCCGTAGATCTCGACTGCTCCACCGAGATCCGCTACGGGGTAGAACGCAATGGCGAGGGGATGCGAGGGGGAGTCAGCTTGCGCGTCGAGTTCGGCGCGATTGAGCCGGGCAACACCGGGAGGGCCGCTGACCCAGAGATGGCCGGAGGCATCTTCGAGAATCTGATAGATGGCATTGCTGGCCAGGCCCTCTTTTGTGGTGAAGTGGGCGAGCTTTCCATCGCGATAGCGAAACAGGCCGTTGTTGCGGGTGCCGAACCAGAGACCGCCGTCGTGATCTTCGTGGATGGACCAGATCTTGGCTTGGGCCAGCGCAGATGTGGCGACATCCTGAACGAAGGAGCCGTCGTGGAGATGACTGAGGCCGCTGTCAGTCCCAATCCAAAGATCGCCGTGCCGATCTTCAAGCAGCGCGCGGGTGCTGAAGTAAGCCAGTCCATCCTTGACTCCGTAGCTCACGACACGCACGCGATCACCGGAGGAGATGAGGTGATTGATGCCCTCATCGTTAGCCACCCACATGCTGCCATCGCGATCTTGAGCAAAGGCGCGGACGAAGTTGTTGGAAAGACCTTCGCCGGTGGTGAGATGGACGGGGCTGCCTGCGCTGAGGCGGTAGACGCCATCTCCATCTGTTCCTACCCACAGGGTTCCGGAGCGATCGCGGAAGACGTTGCGCACATGCGCGCTGCTCAGGCCGGGAAGGGTCTCGGGTGTAACGGTGCCGTCGCGCAGATGGAACAGGTGCGTTGATCCAATCCACAGACTTCCATCGTGGTCCTGGTAGACGGTGCCGAAGTCGGCGTCGTTGGGCTGGGGCAGAGGCAAGATATTCATGGCACTGCGGGAGAGGCGAAGCATGCCAGCCTGGGTGCCGATCCAGAGATTGCCTTCGCTGTCCTCGAAGAGGTTGAGCACCGTGTTGCTGGGTAGCTGTGCGGGTGCGGTCATGCGATCGAGCACGCCGGCACGAAGCGTATAAACGCCTTGACCGATGGTTCCTATCCAGAGGGTATGGTTGGAAGTCTCACGCAGAACGCGGACGGTGGTGGAGATACCCGGCACTGGCTGAAACTGAGCAGCTCCAGGTGGGATGCGATTCAGTCCGGAGACGGTGCCCACCCACAGGCTGCCGTCAGTGGTTTGAAGGATGCATTTGACGCGGTTCTGGCTGGCTTCGCCGGGGAGGGTGAATTCACGCGCGGAGTTGCCGTCGAGCTGGAGCAATCTCGATCCGCCCACCCACAAGCGGCCGGCACGGTCGGGGTAGATAGAATGCACGGCGAGCGAAGGGATGGAAGGTGTGCTATCGATGCGAACGAATCTGTTGCCTTGCAGGCGGAGCAGGCCGTTATCGGTGCCGGCCCAAATGGTTCCGTCGCCGGTTTGCACGATGGTGCGGACAAAGTCGTTGCTAAGACCATCGCGTGTGCTCCAGGATTGGAACTGACCTTTCGCGTAGTGGGCGAGACCACCTCCCTCGGTTCCGATCCACAGAGACCCATCGTGGACGACTGTGAGGCAGAAGATGTTGTTTTCGCGCAAGGTTGGGGTGTTTTGACGGTCGAAGAGGGTGAAGCGGGCACCATCGAAGCGCAGGAGGCCTCCAGTGGTGCCGATCCAGAGAAAACCGTCGGGAGTCTGCGCGAAAGCCTGCACGGTCTGTTCGGGCAGGCCATCCGGAGCTTGCCAGACGTGACGCGTGTAAGACTCGACCTCAGCAGCACAGTGAAGGACCAAGGCTGGCGCGGCGAGCAGCACAAGCAACAAGAGGGCTCGCCTTCGGATGCGATGAGCCGAACGATGAAGTTTGCAAGATGAGGCGAGGTACACAGATGAGAATAGTACGCGGAGATCGGGTATGTTTCCTACTTTCGTCGGATTCGATTTGTGCTTCGAACGCGTACATTAATCCTTCCGTCGCGGCAACGAAGGCGCGGCCGGGAAGAGAAGGGTCCGCGGAGCCGGCTTGATGAATTTCAGATTGCCTTCCTTGTTCGCTGTTGTTCTAGGTGCTTTCTCAGCCGGCGTAGTCGGTGGGGGTGGGTTGCAGGCTGTGGCCCAGAGTGCGCCCTTCGTAATTGATGCGAGCCGGCCTTTTCAGGAGCCCGGACCCTCTTCCTACAAAGTGAGCGATGCACAGGCGCCGGACGGCAGGGTGCTTGGTTTAAATAGCCGCTATCTGACGCTGGACGGCAAGCCATGGCTGCCCGTGATGGGAGAGTTCCATTTCTCGCGCTATCCAGAGGCGCGCTGGGAAGAAGAGATCCTGAAGATGAAGGCGGCCGGCGTGAACATTATCGCCACCTATGTCATTTGGATCCATCACGAGGAGATTGAGGGCCAGTTCGACTGGAGCGGGCAGCGGGACCTGCGCGCGTTTGCACAGCTGTGCCAGAAGCACCATATGTACCTTGTGGTGCGAATCGGTCCGTGGGCTCATGGCGAGGTGCGAAACGGCGGCTTTCCGGACTGGGTTGTGAAGCAGGGCAACACGCGGGAGAACGATCCAGCGTATCTTCGATCGGTGCGCAGCTTCTATCGCCAGATAGGTAAGCAGACGCAGGGCCTGCTTTGGAAGGATGGTGGCCCGATCATCGGCGTGCAGCTGGAGAACGAGTATGCGCGGCGCGGTCCTGGGCAGGGAGAAGAACACATCCTGGAGCTGAAGAAGATAGCGCGGGAGTGCGGTCTGGATGTCCCGTTCTATTTCGTGACGGGGTGGGATCACGCGGTGGTTCCAGAGAGCGCGGTACTGCCGCTTCAAGGTGGTTATCCCGATGCGCCGTGGGATGCTTCGCTGGCGCCGTGGCCTCCCGCGGAGCTGTATGCATTTCGATTCAAGAGCAGGGTGGCCGCGGATCTGCCGACGGACGGCACTCAACAGCAGCCGGTTCCTTTTCTCACGGCGGAGGTGGGAGGCGGCAACGAAGACACGTACCATCGGCGCCCGGTGATTGGGCCCGATGATGTGGCCGCAACTGCACCGGTGATGCTTGGATCAGGCGTGAATCTGTATGGGATTTACATGTTTCATGGGGGAGAGAATCCCGAGGGCAAGTTGACCACACTGCAGGAGTCGCAGAGTACGGGCTATCCCAATGATTTGCCGGAGGTGTCTTATGATTTCCAGGCTCCGCTGGGGGAGTTTGGACAAGAGCGGCCGTCGCTGCGGAAGCTGAAGCTCTTTCAATATTTCCTGAATGATTTTGGCGCGGAGCTGGCGCCCATGGAGACTTTTGCTCCTGAGCGTCAGCCAAGTGCCCCCGGAGACCTCTCGGTGCTTCGCGCCGCGGTGCGGGCTCGCGGCGATGGCGGATTTCTCTTCGTCAACAATCACGTGCGAGGCGCGAAGATGCCGGCGCGAGTGGGAACGCAGTTTGAGATTCGTCTGCCACAGGGCATCGTTCGCATGCCGCGCAAGCCGGTCGATATTCCTGCGGACGCGTACTTCATCTGGCCGTTCAACTGGAAGGTGGGCGGGGTGACTTTGCGCTATGCGACGGCTCAGCCGCTTACCGTCATCGATGGCCCAGGCGAACGGACGCTGTACTTTGTGGAGACCAAAGGAGTGAGTCCTGAGTTTGCGGTCGATGCAGCTGGGGCTGAGGTCGCGGAGGTTAAGGGAACGGTCGTCAAGGAGGCGGGCACCATCTACGTGGGCGACATCAAGCCCGGGGTGGGAGCGGCATTCGAGCTGAAGTCCAAAGGCGAGCAGCGGGTTCGGGTGGTGGTGCTGAGCCAGGAGGACGCGGAGAATGCGTGGAAGGTTCGCATCGGTGGTCAGTCAAGATTGCTGATTACACAGCAGGACTTTTTTGAGGATTCAGATTCCCATCCGGAGCGGGTTTGGCTGCGCCGGCGGGGAGCAGGTCAGTTTGCTTTCACGGTGGCTCCTCCGCTTGGCTCGACTCCGAAAGGCAGCCTGGCACTGGAAAAGACGGCGGCTTCCGCAGAGGCTGACACGTATATCGCGAATGCACCGGCGACTCGGGACGATGTGAGCTTTGAGCCGACGAAGCAAGCGGAGACTGCGCCTCCGGTGCGAATGGGGCCGGTGACGTCGAGCCGTCCCAAGGGTGTGGCACAGGCTCCTGAGGACAAGGCGTTCGAAGGGGCCGCAGCTTGGAAGATTCGCGTGCCGGCCCAAACGACGGAGGCGATCGAGGAGGTGTTTCTTGCCGTCCGATACAAGGGCGACGAGGCGCGGCTCTACTCGAAAGGCAAGTTGCTGACCGACGACTTTTTCAATGGACAGACGTGGTCAGTAGGGCTGAGCCGATTCCTGGATCTGAAGCAGAGCAATGAGCTGGAACTTCGCATTCTGCCGTTGCGAAGCGACGCTCCGATCTACCTGGAGCCGGCGTATCGTCCAGTAATGGTACGCGGTGGGCAGACGGTTGAGCTGGACGCTCTGAAGCTGGTGCCGGAATACAACTTGACCATGACGTTCTCTGATTCGAAGTTGGACGGGCAGAGAGACAGCGCAGTACAGTGAGGCAAGATGCAGGAGCGCAGCGCCAGCCAGACCGCGAACACCGACGCCATCGTTGGTCAGCAGGACAGGATTCGCGTGCTGGTGGTGGACGATCATCCGATCATGCGAGTGGGAATCGCGGCAATCATCCAGGCGACTCCAGATATGACGACGATCGCTCAGGCCGGCAGCGGTGAAGAGGCGCTTGAGCTGTATGACAGGCACATGCCTGACATCGTGCTGGTGGATCTGCGATTGCCGGGAATCAGCGGGGTTGAGCTGATCCGCCGAGTGATGGCACGACATGCAGAGGCGAAGTTCGTGGTGCTGACCACGTACGAGGGGGATGAGGATATTCATCAGGCCCTGCAGGCCGGAGCGCGGAGCTACATCATCAAGGGCATGCCACATAATGCATTGGTGAGTGCGTTGCGGCGGGTGCACGCCGGGGGAAGATTCTTACCCCCACCGGTGACGCGGGCCTTGTCCTCGCGGCTGCCGGACTCCGAGTTAAGCGCCCGCGAGCGAGAGGTTCTCAACCTGATCCGCCACGGAAAGAGCAACAAGGAGATCGCCAATGAGCTGGGGATCACGGAGTCCACGGTGAAGTGCCACGTGAGCGTGATCCTGATGCGCCTGAATGCGAGCGATCGCACCCAGGCGGTGGTAACGGCCCTGCAACGGGGCTTAATTCACCTTTAAAACAGCGGTGCTCCAGAAATCCGCCCGAAGGCGACAAGTATCTGATTTCAAATCGACTAGAGTGCTCGACTTGGTCCGGAGAGGAGCGCCGCTGTTCTTTAAAACCAATAGGCAAATTGTTTTCTCCGTTGACAAACGTAGTTAGCGATTCCTATAGTTGCCGCTGATTAGAGCAAAACCAGCATCACCGCGTGTCAAAGGTCTCGCGCAGGTGGGACATGATCCCCGCCTGGTTTCACCGCGATTTGCGTGGTCATGGTGGTTGAGCTGAAAAGCCAGCGGAGATCAGTCGCGTCTCGTTCCCAGCTTTAGGGCCGACCGAAGACGACGAGCCATCCGTCTGAGCGAGCTTGGAGTGTCTGATGAAGATGGACTGGCTTCGACTGACGATGGCAGGCGCGGGACTGTTC
The DNA here is from genome assembly GCA_966443485.1 of uncultured bacterium. Taxonomy (GTDB): domain Bacteria; phylum Acidobacteriota; class Terriglobia; order Terriglobales; family Acidobacteriaceae; genus Telmatobacter. The sequence continues at coordinate 6,862 of CBJOJD010000155.1, forward strand.
TGCGCGGCATGCATTTTATCCGCTCAAGGTACTGAAGACGTACTCAAGAAGGGCTTCGAGCAGCCGCCGAGCAGTGCCAGACCGCGGGTGTGGTGGCACTGGATGAACGGCAACATCTCCAAGGAGGGCATCCAGCAGGATCTGGAATGGATGCACCGGGTGGGGATCGCCGGCTACCAGAACTTCGATGCCGCGCTGCAGACACCGCAGGTTGTCAAGCAGCGGCTGGTCTATATGACCCCGGAGTGGAAGGACGCGTTCAAGTACGCGATTGGCTTGGGGGATCAGCTCAATATGGAGATGGCGATCGCCGGCTCTCCGGGATGGAGCGAGTCGGGCGGTCCCTGGGTTCCCAGCCCTGAGGGCATGAAGAAGTACGTGTGGAGCGAGACCGTGGTGGAAGGCGGAAAGCCATTCAGCGGCGTGCTGGCACATCCGCCATCGAAGACGGGCGCATTTCAAAACGAGCGTGTGCACGATCAGCTTGCTCCAGCAGGGACCCGGACCAATCCCGAGTTCTACGCGGACGCGGCGGTGGTGGCATTCAAGCGTCCGGCAAGCGACAAGTCTGTGGAAGAGTTACATGCCAAGGTGACTTCGAGCGGGGGAACGCTGGATACTGCCCTGTTGTCGGATGGCGACTTGGAGAAGACGACCGGCGTACCGATTCCTGCGGAGGGCGATGTTTCCTGGATTCAATATGAGTTTTCCGCCCCGCAGGCGATTCGGGCGATCACGTATGTCTCAGAGGATCCCGGATTTATTGAGGCGCTGGTGATGGGGATCTCCGCGCCGGAGAAGACGCTGGAGGCCAGCGATGACGGCAAGAGCTGGCGAGAGGTAGTGAAGCTGAACGGGCCGAACGCGCCAGAGCACACGCTATCGTTTCCAGCCGTGACGGCGAAGTACTTTCGCGTGACGTTCAAGCGCACCCCGCCGCCGCCGATTCCCAGTTGGGCAGTGGGGCTGGATCCAGCATCCTTCGGAATCGGTCAGTTGCCGCCCAAGCCCACCGAGTACAAGATCGCGGAGCTGGTTCTGCATCCGGGAGCGCGGGTGAATCACTGGGAGGCGAAGGCCGCCTTTGTTCCGGTGCCTGACCTCTATCAATTTGCCACGCCAGCGGTGGAGGCGGGTGATGCCATCGCGAAGTCGGACGTGATCGACCTGACCGCTAAGATGAGCCCCGATGGAAAGCTGGACTGGACACCGCCGCCGGGCGATTGGGTGGTGTTGCGCATCGGGTACTCGTTGCTGGGAATCACGAATCATCCCGCGACGGCTGAGGCGACCGGCCTGGAAGTGGACAAGATGGACCACCGCTTTGTGAAGAACTACTTCGAGAAGTATCTCGATAGCTACAAAGAGACGGTAGGTCCGGAGGAGATGGGCAAGAAGGGCATCCAGTATGTGATCAACGACAGCTGGGAGGCTGGGTCCCAGAACTGGACGGATCACATGATCGAGCAGTTCAAGAAGCTGCGCGGATACGATCCGGTGCCGTGGATGCCGGTACTGGTGGGCCAAGTGGTGGAGAGCGCGGAGGCGAGCGATCGATTTCTGTGGGACTTCCGCAAGACCATCTCTGACCTGATTGTGAACGAGCATTATGCGCAGCTGGAGGAGACGCTTCATGAGCGCGGCATGAAGCACTACGGAGAGTCGCACGAGGATGGACGGGCGTTTGTTGCCGACGGCATGGAAGTAAAGAAGTTCAATGAGATCCCGATGAGTGCGATGTGGACGCAGTCGCCGGGGGTGAACAAGATCCAGTACGGCTACAACGCGGACGACCGGGAATCGGCCTCGGTGGCGCATATCTACGGGCAGAACATTGCGGCGGCGGAGTCGATGACCGCAGCGGCAGCGCCCTGGGCGTGGGCTCCGGACACGCTGAAGCCCACCGCGGATCAGGAGTTTCTGAACGGCATCAACCGCTTCGTCATTCATGAGTCGGCACACCAGCCGCTGGTGGGCAAGAACACGGCACCGGGTATGACGCTTGGGCCGTTCGGGCAATGGTTCAATCGCAACGAGACGTGGGCAGAGCAGGCCGGTGCTTGGATTGACTACCTGGGGCGCACCAGCTTCATGCTGCAACAGGGTCACTTCGGCGCTGACCTGGTCTACTTCTACGGCGAGGACTCGAATCTTACGGCGATCTTCCACGACAAGGCTCCCGATATTCCACAGGGATACGGGTTCGATTACATCAATGCCGATGCCCTGATTCACGAGCTGAGCGTCAAGGACGGCGCCTTGGTGACCAAAAGCGGGATGAGCTACAAGGTGCTCGGGCTCGATCCCTATAGCCGTCACATGTCGTTGCCGGTGCTGCGGGCGATCTACAAGCTGGTGGAAGATGGAGCGACGGTGGCCGGTCCGCGTCCGACCGACGATCCCAGCGAAGCTGATGATCTGGCAGAGTTCGAAAGGCTGCGATCGGAGCTGTTTGGAGACGGATCGGGCGTGCACACAGTGGGCAAAGGCAAGGTCTATTCGGGACAAAGCCTGGGCGATGTGTTCAAGGCCATCAACGTGGGGCCGGACTTTGATTACTCCAAGCCTGAGCCGGAGACGCGCCTGGAGTTTGTGCATCGCAAGCTCAGCGATAGCGATGTGTATTTTGTCGACAACCGCGGGGATAAGGCAGCGAGCGTCGAGGCAAGCTTCCGGGTGACCGGCACGGTTCCGGAGCTGTGGTACGCAGAGACGGGAACGACCAAGCCGGCCTCGTACACGATCCTGAACGGGCGTACGACTGTGCCTCTGCAACTGGAGCCCTGGGGCACGGTGTTTGTGGTGTTTCGGAGCCCCGCTCGTATCGGGCAGCGCATTTTGCCGAAGACGATCGAGTCTACTGTCGCTCAGATCGGCGGTCCGTGGGCGATCGCTTTTCAGCCCGACCGTGGCGCTCCGCCGTCGATCACCTTGGATAAGCTAGCGGCCTGGAATGACAACACGGATCCCGGCGTGAAGTATTTCTCCGGAGTCGGGACCTATACCAAGTCAGTGCAAGCAGATAAGGCATGGTTCAAGAAGGGGGCGCACCTCTATCTGGATCTTGGGGATGTGAAAAATCTTGCGCAGGTTACGTTGAACGGCAAGAACCTGGGCTTGGTATGGCATGCTCCGTACCGGCTGGATGTCACGGGCGTATTGAAACCCGGCGCGAACGAGTTGAAGATTGAGGTAGTGAACGCGTGGGTAAACCGGCTTATTGGTGACCAGCAGCCGGGAGCTACCAAGGTTACCTTTGCTGACGTGCATCCTTACAAGGCAGATTCACCGCTACTGCCTTCGGGACTGTTGGGACCGGTATCGATCGTGAAAGCGGAGTAGACGGTCGATCTTAAATTGATGAGAGATTAGGCGGATTCATATGCAATCAAATTCGGCACTGCAAGAACGTGCATTTCATGCTCTCGACTCTTTTCAGATCGAGATTCCGTCGTGGGGCTTTGCCAACACGGGCACGCGCTTCGGCAAGTTTTTTCAAGCGGCGGCGGCCACCACTCTGGAAGAAAAGTTTAGTGACGCCGGAGAGGTGAACAAGCTGACCGGGGTTACCCCGACGCTGGCTCTGCATGTGCTGTGGGATCTGCCCAAGGGGACGTCGGACGTGAAGGCGGTGAAGGCGCTGGAGAGCCGCTACGGCGTTTCGGCGGGCTCCATCAATCCGAACCTCTTCCAGGACCAGGAGTACAAGTTCGGGTCATTGTGCAATCCGTCGGCGGAGATCAGGGAACACGCGATGGAGCACATGCTGGAATCCGTCGCGATTGCACGAGAGGTGGGTTCGCGCGATGTTTCGTTGTGGCTGCCGGATGGATCGAATTATCCAGGAACACAGAGCATGCGCAAGCGAATTGAGTGGCTGGAAGAGGGTTTGCAGCGGACGCATGCGGAGTTGGCTCCGCATCAACGCTTGCTCATCGAGTACAAGCCGTTCGAGCCCGCTTTCTATCACACGGACATTGCGGACTGGGGGATGTCGGCGCATCTGGCCGCCAAGGCCGGCCCGCAGGCGCGGGTGCTTGTGGATACCGGACACCACTACGCGGCGCAAAACATTGAGCAGATCGTGGCGTGGTTGCTGCACCTGGACCTGCTGGGAGGATTCCATTTCAATGATCGCCGCTATGCCGATGACGATCTGACGCTGGGTTCGATCGATCCTTACCAGATCTTCCGCATCTTCCATGAGATCCATGTGGCCGGAAGCCAGGTGCTGGGGCAGATCGCATTCATGATCGACCAGAGCCATAATCTTAAAGGCAAAATGGAGGCCATGGTGCAAACCGTGGTCACGGCGCAGGAACTGTGGCTCAAGGCGGCGCTGGTGGACCGCGAGCAACTCGAGCGGCTGCAGGACAGCTGTGAGCTGGTTGCTGCGGAGGAGCTGTTCCGGGGGACATTCTGGGAGGATGTGCGGCCGCTGGTGCGGGAATGGCGCCGACTCCGCGGACTTCCTGAAGATCCGTTGCGGGCCTTGGCGGAGAGCGGCTACGTGGAGAGGATCAGCAGGGAGCGGGGAGCGCGGTTGGCACCGGTTAGCTCCTACGCGTAGGATGGTGCACATCACCATTACATCGGAGCGTTGCCCCAGGGAGGACCGCCAGGTTGGCGAAACCAAAGATCAAACGGCTCTACCTCATCCCGATCCTCTCAAAAGCGCTGGATGTTCTGGAACTGCTGGAGCGG
>CBJOJD010000156.1:0-11530 GCA_966443485.1 uncultured bacterium
TTGACTCCCGGGATCACGACGGCCGCGTAGCCCGTGTACTCGCCGGGGGCGTAGATGGTGTGCCGGTACCAGGGCCGGTTCGGCAAGCCTGCGGCTGAAAGCAGGTCAGTCTCGGTCTGCCGCAGAGCCGCATTCAACTTGGTCTCGTCCCCGGAAGGTGAATTTTGAAGCCCCCGCACCTTTCGAGCTGCTTCGGCGAAGTGCTTCACCGCCTCCAGCGCAGGTCCGAAGTCCACTGAATTCAGGTGCAGATCCGCAGCATGCCGTTTCGCGTTTTCCAGGTATGCATCAATGTCGCGGGCGTAGGTGACGTAATCCAGGGGCAGCACATCCGTATCGGCCATGCGCATCGTCTCGATTCCCAGCACCCGCGCCATCTCCTGCAGGTAGACGAAGTGCGGATCTGCATTCAGCGTGAACCACGCGTAGTTATCGAACACGGAATGGTAGACGCCGTATGGGCCTGTACTCCCTACGTCCGTCGAGGGCACGCCTCCGTGTTGCAGGAAGGGAGTGAAGTCCGATCCCGACCCCAGGTCGCCCACGCGCGCATCGTTATCGGCCGGGGCGTTTGAGGGCCGGTGATCGTTGCCTTCACTGCGCGAATTGCGCCAAACCTCGTATACCGTGCTCCCCTGGGGACTCGGGACAGCACGGGCAACTTCGCGCAGGAACAGCTTGAGTGACGGTACCGCTGCGGCGCCGAACTCCGTGCCCGATACGGCCACATCGGTGTTGAAGTAAGCGACGATATGACTCAGCTCGCCCGCATGTTGCTCGACCCACTCCGTCGATCCGATGAGTCCTTCTTCTTCCGCGTCCCAACTGGCAAACACCAGGGTGCGCTTGGGGCGCCAGCCCTCCCGGAGAAGTTGACCGATTCCGTGCACCGCTTCCAGCAGCGCAGCAGTTCCGCTGTTTGGATCTACCGCTCCGTACACCCATGCGTCGCGATGATTTCCTGTCATGACCCACTCGTCAGGATGCTCCGCTCCTCTTACCTTGCCGATCACATCCCAGATCGTCCATCGCTGATAATCCTGGACCGAGGTCAGGTGCACCGACACTCCGCCCGGACCTGTGTGGTAACGGAAAGGAAGCGCCCCTTGCCAGCCCTGCGGTACGCCTTGTCCCTTCAGCGCTTGCAGAATCGGCGCCGCATCGTGATAGCTGATCGGGATGGAAATAATGTGGGGCTGATTCCCCTCAGGATTGAGGCGGGCTGAATCAGGCAGTGCAGGTGTCGATGCGACGCCGGGGGTCTCCGGATCGCCTGGATATTTGAAGAGATACTGCACCGATCCGCGTTGCACAGCGGTATCGGGATGCCACGGGCCATCGGGATAGACGTCGCCCTTGAAATATCCGTCGTCCTGCGGGTCAGAGTAGATCAGTATGCCGGCTGCACCGCGTTGCTCGGCAATGTAAGCCTTCACGCCGCGAAAGTTGGCCCCGTACCGGCAGATCACAATCTTGCCATGCAGGTCGATGTGATCCGCTGCGAGCCGGTCGAAATCCTCCAGCCGTCCGTAGTTGGCGTACACCACCTCTCCGCGGACATCGCCGGAGCCCGACGAGCCGTTGAAAGGCATCACTACCTTCGGATTGTCCTGGAATCGATCGTTCGCTACGTGCTCGGGTAGCGGCCCACTCATCAGCAGCTGACCGCTTGGACTGTAGGCTTCGACCTTCACTACTTTGGGTCGGTTCATGAGCACCCGGTAGGGCACGATCTCTGTCTCGAGCCCCGCGGCGCGAAACTTCGCAGCCACATACTCGGCTGTTTTCCGATCTTCGGGGCTGCCCGCAATGTGCGGCTCGGCCGTGAGTGTCTTCAGTTCTTCCCCAGCCAGCTTGGCACTCGGAACGGCGAGGAACTTCGCCTCCGCTTGCGCTTCTTTTGAAAAATCCGCGTAGCCAAACACAGAGCTCTGCGATCCGGATTGGGACTGCGAAACGGGAGCAAGCAAACCCAGCACCAACAAGACAGAGAGCGATTTTTGCAGGATCATCAGAGGCCTTTGAGTCATGCGGAATGATCAGCTGCTTGCCTTTTTTGAGTGCAGCTGGGGTATAAAAATACACCTCCAGCTTACACTGGAGGCGGAGGGGTTCTCTGAGCGCGAGTCCGCCAATGCAAGATGATCCGACCAGCGGCGGCGCGGAAGAGATTCACGCCGTCGCTCTGGCGGTGGAGCAGTCCAAAGAACTGCCTCAGGCCGTCCGTGCGCTGCAAAATGCCAACTTCCGGCTCTTCTGGTCAGGCAATTTCCTCTCCAATATTGGAACCTGGATGCAGAACGTGGCCCAGGGCTGGCTGGTGCTTACCCTGAGTAACTCGGCCTTCTGGCTGGGGGTGGTTGGCTTCGCCGGTTCGATTCCGTTTCTGTTCTTCACGCTATTCGGTGGAGTGATCGCCGACCGCGTAAACAAGCGCAAACTGCTCATCGTCACGCAGACGGCCATGATGCTGCTGGCGTTTCTGCTGGCCACGCTCGCCTATCTGCACGTGGTCCAGATCTGGCACGTTGCGGCGATTGCGTTTTTGAATGGCGTGGCAATGTCGATGAACGCTCCCAGTTACCAGGCCCTGGTTCCGCGCCTGGTGAAGCGTGAAGACCTGACCAATGCCATTGCCCTCAACTCGGCGCAATTCAACATGTCGCGTATCCTGGGCCCGACGCTGGGAGGGTACGCGATGATTCTGGTCGGTGTCGCGGGCAACTTCTTCCTCAACGGGCTGAGCTTTCTGGCGGTGCTGTGGGCGTTGACGCGCATCCGCTATCCCGATGAGACTCCCTCCCGGTGGCAGAGTATTTGGGACAGCCTCCACGGTGGTTTTCGCTACGTGCGCGCCGAGCGGCAGATGTACGTACTGGTATGGATGACTGCGGTCGCCAGTCTGCTGGGCTTTCCGTTCCTCACCTTTATTCCCTATTTCGCCAAAGTGCAGCTTCACTCCGGAGAAAGCGGGCTGGGCTGGCTGATGGCCGCGTCAGGATTTGGCGCTGTGCTCGGCGCGATGACCGTTGCGGTTTTTGGCTCCATCCGCCATCGCGGCGCCGTGCTCACCTTTGCCGGGATGACGTTCTTTTGCGCCATCATCGGCTTCAGCTTCTCGCGGATCTTTGCCTTGTCGCAGTGCTTGGCCCTAGTGGAAGGCTATAGCGGAATCCTGATGATTTCCTGCTTCAACGTGTCGATTCAGCATCTGTCTTCAGACGAGATGCGAGGCCGGGTAATGAGTATTTACGCTACCAGCTTCTTGGGACTGCCGCCGCTCGGTTCGTTGATAGCCGGCGAGATGTCGCGCCATGTCGAAACAGGGCACGCTCTCGCCTTCATGGCGGGGCTGGCGGCTCTCACTTTCCTGAGCTTCTTCTTGTTTTCGCCGGCGCTGCGGGAACTCGACTGAGCGCCGGCGATTGTTTGGCAAGCCCCTACTATGCTGAGGCTGGCGCCACGGGCTGGGCGCAATGGGAACAACGCTTCGCAGCCAGAGGGATTTCGCTCAGGCACTCAGGGCAGGGACGGGTGCTAGGCGAGGGGGCCGGCTCGTTCTTCTTCACTCGCTGCCAGAACCAGTGCATCGGCAGGACCACACCGAAGTAAATGACCGCGGCCGCAATCAGAAAGCCGACCACGGCGTTGAGAAAGAGCCCCACGCGGATATCGGTGTTGTTGAGATGAAAGACGACGTTCTTGAAATCCGGCTTGCCGATGGTGGCCGAAACGAACTGCATCAGCACATCATTGGCAAACGAGGTGACAATTGCGTTAAATGCGGCGCCGATGATGACGGCGACTGCCAGATCGACGACGTTGCCGCGTAAGATGAAATCGCGAAAGCCTTTCAGCACGATTTACCCTCCTCTTCCATCGGATGCAGCCTATCAGGGACTTGCCGGAATCACAACTGTGGAAACGGCTTTTCACGGGAAGAAGAACAACAAGGCTGACATGGAGAGAATCATCAACTCCGTGTAGAGCAGGATGAGTACCCCGGCGTAGTAAAGGCTCCAGCTCCGCTCAGTGCAGCGAAGCGTCTCCACCATGGACCAGATGGCCATCGCAGCTGGGATGAGCTGCCAGCGCGAGGAGTGCAGGGCATTGATGTCAGGAAAGCCCCCCATCCGCAGACTGATCAGGAAGGACGTGACGCCGAGAAGAATCCCGCGCAAGAGGGAACGACGACGAATCCGAAAGATGGCTGCGCGGGGAAGCACCAATCACCACTCTATCGCAAGAAGCACATCGGAGCAGCCGTCTGGGCAGAACCTGAATCAGAGCCGGGAGGAGGGTAATGCCGTGCAGGCCATCGACAAAATTTCTACCATCACGATCGCCGTGCTCGACCAAGACGAAGCGCTCACTTGGTTCACTGAGATGCTTGGATTTGAAAAGCGTCTCGACCAAAAAGCGAATGGACTTCGCTGGTTGACCGTTGCCCCTCCCCAGCAGGCCGAGGTGGAGTTTCTCCTCGCCTCCTGGTTCCCAGAAAGCGTGGGCCGAAACGCCACCTGGGTGCTTTCTACCCGGGACTGCCAGGGCGGCTATGAGGAGCTGCAATCTAAAGGCGTTAAGTTCGCGCAAAAACCTGCGCCCCGTCCCTGGGGCATCGAGGCGGTCTTTGTCGACCTCTACGGGAACAAGTACGCGCTGGTGCAAGAAGTCGCCCAGGTACTCACCGATGAGGCGGAGAAAAAGGCCCTCGGGCTACCGGACTCCGGAGCTATGGCTCGCGAAGCCACGCCCGCCGAGATCGATAACGCCTAGATTACGGATGCACCGATGATCTGGGCCTCACCATTCCCGACGCACGCCGAGCGTGTCGAGCTCGGTGTCAATGCTCAGCAGGGCCATATCCTCGTGAATGGCTTGCGCACAAAGCATGCGATCAAAAGGGTCTTTATGCTCTCCCGGCATCTGCCCGGCACGCAACGCATGTTCTACCGAGATGGGGAGGAGGGAATATCCTGCGTTGGTGACGGTCTTGATGAAGTTCTCTGCAAGCGTTCCCGCAAGCGGCAGTCTACCCCGCCGGTGCTTGGTGGCAATCTCCCAGGCCGATGCGGCTGAGACCAGGATTTGATTGGTTTCGGATTCCAGCAACTCTATGGCGCGGTCAGATAGCAGATCCTTGCGATAGGCCGCCCATAGGATCACATGGGTATCGACAAGATATTTCACTCGCCTTCACCGTCCCAAAGCTTCAGTTCGTCTTCGGGGAGGGGATCCCAGAACTCGGGGCCCACATCCCCTTGGCCCTGGAGAAACCCCACGCGGCGCTTTGCTGAGATCGGTTCGATCGGTACGAGCTTGACCACAGGCTTGCGATCCCGGCCCGAAGTGATCTGAACCTCTTCGCCGCTCAGCGCGCGGTGGATGAGCTCTGACAGGTTCGTTTTCGCTTCGAAAATGGTCGCTGAATACATGCCGTCTTCCTAGCTAAGCTAGCTTAGCTATTATCCTCGACGGGGTCAATGATTGATTCCTACTGGGCGACCAGCTCCATCTGCCGCAATGACTCCGTGTACGGTGCCCGTAGTACTCCGCGTTCCGTAATGATTGCGGTTACGTACTTCGCGGGGGTGACGTCGAATGCCGGATTGCAGATGCCCACCCCGTGGGGAGTAAGCTGCTTTCCGCCGTGGTGGGTAACCTCGACGGCGTTGCGCTCCTCGATCGGAATGGCATCGCCGGTCGCCGTCTCCATGTCGATCGTGGACCAGGGAGCTGCGCAATAGAAGGGAATACCGTGTTCCTTGGCCAGGATGGCCACGTTGTAGGTGCCGATCTTGTTGGCGAAGTCGCCGTTGGCGGCGATACGGTCCGCACCCACCACGACGGCCTTGATCTTTTCCGCCCGCATGAGGCTGGCCGCCATGTTGTCGCAGATCACGGTGGTCGGAATGCCGTCCGCCATGAGCTCCCAGGCGGTCAGACGTGCCCCCTGAAGAAATGGCCGGGTCTCGTCCGCATATACATGAATCTGCTTGCCTTGCTCCACTGCGGCGCGGATCACCCCCAGGGCCGTGCCGTAGCCGCAGGTGGCCAGGGCTCCGGCGTTGCAATGGGTCAACACGCCCCCCTCTGCGGGCAAGAGTTCGCCGCCGAAGGCGCCCATGGTCTTGCATGCGGTAATGTCTTCCTCATACATGACGTGAGCTTCAGCCAGGATCTTTTCGCGGACTTCCGCCATGTCGGCGCCCTGGGCACGCAGCCCAGCGAACAGCCGCTTCATGCGATCAATGGCCCAGAAGAGATTCACTGCCGTTGGCCGTGTTCCCGCCAAGCGGGCGCAGATGGCCTCGAAATCCGGTGCAAAGGCTTCCGCACTCGTTGCCGGAGACTTCATCGCTCCCAGCGCCACGCCGTAAGCAGCAGAGACGCCAATGGCCGGCGCTCCCCGGACCACCATGGTCACGATTACGTCTGCGACCTGTTCATAGGTGGTGGCGAGCACGTAGCTCTCTTCCAGGGGAAGCTTGGTCTGATCAATAAAGCGAACGCCTTCAGGGGTCCAGGTCAGTGTAGGAATCATGCTCCTTCAGTCTACCCGGTGGGCCGCGGGGCAGGGCTCCGGCCCATTTGTAAAGGTTTTCATTTTTCGCTGGACGACCGTGCTCCCCACTGCGTAGAGTGGTTTGCGTAACTCAACTATCGTTGCACCCCGTCCGCCTTTGCGGCACCCGAAGGAGCCGGCCCTCAGCCTGTTATGTCCGACGCCAAACTTACCTCGATCGATTGGCTCATCATGTTGTTGTACTTCGTCTTCGTGCTGGGCATTGGGTTTGCCCTCAAGCGCTACATGAAGACCAGCAAGGACTTCTTCCAGGCCGGCCGAGCCCTCCCCGCCTGGATCTGCGGCCTGGCCTTTATCAGCGCCAACCTTGGTGCCCAAGAGGTCATCGGCATGGGCGCTTCCGGTGCGAAGTACGGCCTGGAGACGGCTCACTTCTACGGAATCGGCGCTATCCCCGCCATGATCTTCGTAGGCATCTTCATGATGCCCTTCTACTACGGCTCGAAGGCGCGCAGCGTGCCCGAGTTTCTGCGGCTCCGATTCGACGAAAAGACCCGCGCCCTCAACGCCTGCTCTTTTGCTGTGATGACGGTCTTCAGCTCCGGCATCAGCATGTACGCTATGGCGCGCCTGATCCAGGCACTGCATGTGTTCGATGGGCTCTTTCGATCCCTGGGATTGGCCCAGGGGGGCATCTTCACCTTTTCGATCATTCTCTCCGCGATCATTGTGCTGCTGTACATCTTCCTGGGTGGACTCACCAGCGCGATCTACAACGAGGTGCTGCAGTTCTTCCTCATCATCGCGGGCTTCCTGCCCCTGGTGCTTCTAGGGCTGAAGAACATTGGCGGCTGGTCCGGTCTGAAGGCCAGTCTGCCCGTTGCCTACATGCATGAGTGGAAAGGCGTGATGCATGCCAGCACCAACCCCATGGGAATCGACATCATCGGCATTGGCATGGGGCTGGGATTTGTTCTCGGTGCTGGCTACTGGTGCACGGACTTCCTCGTGATTCAAACGGCAATGGCTTCGCACAATATGGATTCGGCGCGCCGGGTACCGCTCATCGCCGCCATTCCGAAGATGCTGTTTCCGTTTCTGGTGATCCTGCCGGGACTGCTGGCCATCGCGTTGCCTACTCCCCACACGGTCTCCACGGTCGTTCACAATCCTGACGGATCGATCACGCACAACATCCAGGTCGTCTCTCCTTTGGCCGAACAGGGCAAGGGAATCGTTCCCGCCAAGGTGAACCCGGTGACCGGCAAGCCCATGCTCGATGCCAGCGGCCAGCCGCTGCTGGACTACGATATGGCCACGCCGAACATGCTCCTGCACTACTTCCCCACGGGGATTCTGGGGCTAGGTCTGACGGCGCTGCTGGCCAGCTTCATGAGCGGAATGGCCGGCAACGTCACAGCGTTCAATACGGTGTTCACGTACGACCTCTACCAGTCGTATATCCACAAGGGAGCCAGCGATCGCCATTATCTGGCAGTCGGTCGATGGGCAACCGTGGGCGGTATCTTGTTGTCGATTTGCACGGCCTACGCGGCCATTAACTTCAACAACATCATGGATACCTTGCAACTGGTGTTCTCGTTCGTCAACGCACCGCTCTTCGCGACCTTCCTGCTAGGCATGTTCTGGAAGCGGGCCACGGGACATGGGGCGTTTATCGGCTTGATCACCGGAACGGCCGCCGCGATGATCCATCACGGTTTGACCTTGCCCATCGAGGCTCACCCCGGCATCCACGGTGGCTGGATCACCGTTGTGCATCACTACCCGAGCGATATGGCGCAGAACTTTTACGGTGCGATCTGGGCCTTCAGCGCAAACTTTGTGATCGCCGTCGTGATCAGCCTGATGACCAAGCCCAAGCCGGATTCGGAGCTCGTGGGGCTGGTTCGCTCGTTGACCCCCATGCCCGAGACCTCTCATCTGGCATGGTGGAAGCGGCCCGAATTTCTGGGTGCCGGCGTGCTGCTCGGCGCTATCCTGCTGAATCTCTTCTTCGCTTAAGGTGAGGTGACGACGATGAATCTTGATCTACGTATTCCCATGGGCCTGATGTTCACCCTGGTCGGCCTCATCCTCACTGGGTTCGGCGCAGCGACCTATAACAACCTCGAGATCTACTCGAAGTGCCTCGGGATTAATGCCAATCTGTGGTGGGGCATCGTCCTGCTGATCTTTGGGCAGACGATGTTTCAACTGGGCCGCCGCAGCCAGAAGCGGCTTGCCAAGCTTCCACCCGAACCGATCGATGAGTCCGCCCCCCGGCGCGGTCACGGACACTAGGACTGAGCCGGCGTGGGCAAACCGCGCCGGACCGTTCCGATCTTCAGCAATTCGCGGTGCTCTCCAGCATCTTCCGAGCTAAACAAAATGCCCATTCCTCCTTTGAGGAATGGGCGTTTCGCTTTAGGCCAGCGCAAGCTGCACCTATTTGATGTTGTACTGCTGCGCGATGTAGAAGTAGCGCGGGTTGATTCCGGCCGTGGCCTTGTTCACGAACTCGCCGTGGAAGAAGTGTCCGAAACCAGCCAGGAAGGTGTGATTGCCCACCTTGAAGGTTGCGAAGGAGTCGAGTTCCTGTCCCACCCGATCGCCCGCTTTCCCCTTGCTGGAGGTGGCAATCTTGCCGCCGGTGCTGTTGTAGAGCGAATCGGTGGGGCTGAAGAGGAACTCGTCGGTGTACATGATATTCAGCGCCAGCGACTTGCTGAAGTTCACCGTCTCCAGTGACTTGATGGTCTTCAGGTTGCGCCAGCCGAATAGGTCCATGTGACCGAACTTGTCGTGGTTCGCGGGGGTAAGTTGATCGAAGGTGGCGCTGTGATCCGAACCGTAGCGCGAACCCGATGCACCCTTGTACTCCAGCGAGGCATCGACCGGCAGGCTGCCCAGGTTTACGGTGCGCGAAGCGTTGGCATACCAGGCGAAGGCGCGCTGGTTGAGCATCCCCATGTGTCCGTTCTGAGCAATGCCTTCCAGGCTGTACTTAAACCGGTAGGGAAGGGGACCATAGAAGCGCGTTCCGTAGCTGTTGGTTCCCAGCGTGTGGGCACCGGTCCATCCGCCGATCTTGTTTTGCGAATGGCGCAACGCGTAGGCATCGACCGAGATGCCGCGCCAGACCGACGGAAATACGTTGTACGTGCCCCAGAAGCGGTTGCCCAGCTCCGGGTTGTTGAAGGAGTCAGGCACGACGATGACGGGCGAGACCATCAGCGCGTCCAGGGTCATGCGCTTGTTGGAAAACTCGAATCTGCCGTAATCGTACGTGCGCGAGGTGTTGCTCCACTGCGGAACGCCGATCACGCGGGTCTCGCCGTAGTTCAGCATGCGGCGCCCGAAAGAGAAGTTGACCGGGGACTTGGGCGCGCCCAGCGCGATATAGGACTCGTGCAGGTCCATCGAATCCCGCAGCGAGTTCGGTGCGGTTTTGCCGTAAAACGGCGCGCGAGCATCCTGGCCCATTCCAGAGAAGGTCAGCCAATTCGTGGGCCGGTACTCCATGCCGATGCGCAGTCGGCTCAGCATATCCTGCTGGTTGACATCCTTGCCGAAGTTGACGCCGAACTTTTCTTCCCAACGAGTGCGCTCTTCGAGGGTTAAATGCAGTTTTTCGCCCGTGGCATCTTTCAATGCGGTGGCGCCCGACTGCAAAGGATCGTGTTGTGCGGTGGCGAGCATCGACGCGCTCGCCAGCAGTAACACGCTGAAAACACTACTAGTACATCTCATAACTATGGCTGGCCTCCACCGGTTTTCCAGGGTTGGGTAGGAGAGTTATCGGCATTGCCATAGCCGGCGATAGCTGAAAACCGCGGAAATTCGCAGTGCGAGACGTTCACGGGAAAATTGATTGTGCCGATAACGTGACTACCAATATCGACGCACTGGACGCTGCGTTTTGCCGATTCCCCATGGATCGGGCTCCCTCTTGAGTGCGGATTTTTATTTGGAGCAGAACATTGATTAAGCGACTCGGGCTAGAGCAACTGCTTTCTTATGGGTTTGGGCTGATCCTTCTCACCGCCGCCACCGCCGGACTCATTTCGATTCGCGGCCAGGTATCGATGCGTGCCAGCAGCTCCAAGGCTGCGCAGGTGGCGCATGATGCTCTATTAGCGCAGCGCCTGGCCATGTTGCAGCAGCGGGAGCAGGCTACTTCGCGCGCGTTCTTCCTGCAGCCCGCAGAGCACGGAGACCAGCGCTGCCTGGAAGCGGCCAAAGACTTCGCCGCAACGTTCCAGGCTCTGAGCGGTACCACGATGGATCCTGAGTCGCAGAGGCTCCTCACCGACGTAAAGACCAATTGGGATGCGGGCGAGGCCGAGCTTCAAAAGATGTTCGCCCTGGGGCGCTCCGGAGATACGCAAGGGATGCTCAACGAGCTGCCCACCTCCGTACGCATCAGCAAGCAGATTCAGACGCCCATTACTCAGTTTGTGGCTCACACCAACGAGCTTGCGGAGCAGATGCAGCGGGAGCAGGAGAGCGTAGCCCATCGAGTGCTGCTGCTTACCTCGATTCTGATCGGCATCAGCTTCCTGATCGCAGTCGCCTGCTGCGTGACCACCATCCGCATCGTCAGCCGCCGGGTAGCGGGCGCACAGTTGGCCTTGGAGGCTGTAGCTGCGAAGGACCTCACCGCCACGGACATCGAGGTCCA
This sequence comes from uncultured bacterium, assembly GCA_966443485.1. Classification (GTDB taxonomy): domain Bacteria; phylum Acidobacteriota; class Terriglobia; order Terriglobales; family Acidobacteriaceae; genus Telmatobacter. The sequence goes on from CBJOJD010000156.1 coordinate 11,211, forward strand.
TACGTCGGATGCCTTGGGCAAGACCTTGGTCTCTGTGAACGAGATGAAGAATACGCTGGCTCGGGTGATTGGGGAGATGGGCCTGGTGGGTGGCCACGTATCCTCGGCTGCCTCGGAACTGGCCGCCGCCAGCGAACACTCAGCACGCACCGCCGATGAGCAGCGTGCACAGACGGACCGCGTCGCCTCGACGCTGACAGAGATGGTCAGCTCCGTGGCAGAGATTGCCAAGCACGCCACCGTGGCCTCCCACTCTGCTGGAGAAGCATTTGAGTCCGTGCGCAAGGGTGACGATGCCGTGGCTCTCACTACGGCCAAGA
>CBJOJD010000157.1:0-11529 GCA_966443485.1 uncultured bacterium
CGTGCCCAGAACGCCGGCGTCAGCTCCGTTCACGACGACGGAGGCATAGGTGCCGACGCCGGCACCGGCTGCACCCTCGGGGCCGGCCGCCATGGAAATATCGGGCACTGCACGCAGGCCCGCAGTGGAGCCCGTCGGCACGGCCATGTCATCGAATTGCCATATGGGAGCGGGTTCCAGGTTGCTGGTTCCACCGCCGCCGGCATCCCATGCAAGCTCGGTCACATAGTTGTACGTGGAGTTAACAAAGAGCGACGTTCCTCCGACCGCTACAACGTTTGGCGAGGAGGCCGGGTATTCCACGCTGCTGGGCACGCCCTCATCCGGCGTGGCTAGATTGGCCAAGACCGCGCAGGCCGCGCCGGAATCACCTGAGGAGGCCGACCAGGTCTGCCCTTGGGCGATCGCTTCCGCAAAAACTTCGTCGAAAACGTTGGTCCCTACACTTCCAAGATTGTCTTTGAGAGTCGAATCTTCAGTGTCTTCGCAGCCGCCGTAGGACATGTTTCCGACTTTGGCGATATTGTCGGTGGCGAAAGCGTCGTTGGCCAGGAGGAGATCGGAATCGTTCAGGCTCGCTGTGTTGTAGAAGATCAACTGTTTGACGTTGTAGGCGAGGCCGGTGATGGACTGGCTATCGAGATCCCATTCGCCGTCGCCGCTGTTGTCCTGAGGACTGGGAACGGGCACGACCTGCCGCACCTCAACAGGTATGAGAGGAAGCTGGTTCTCCAGTTCAAACTGACGTAGATCTGAGATCACTTGATGCAGATCGGAACCTGCGCTCACCACAGCCACAACGGTATTTCCGCCGGTGGAAGTAAGACCCGTATCGTATGCCGTGCGCAGGTTACCCGGAGTCAAGCCGGCGATGCTGAGGTCCGCGCCGCCGGCCGACGGGTTCATCGTTAAGGTTGAAGACCGATCCATGATTTTGAGGTTCTGGTTCGCAGACAGCTTACGACCGATCTCGGTCGCGTTGGAGAGGCCCACCACCTGAAGCACGATGCTGCCGAGGGAACTCGGCACCATGACCGGCCCGGCCGGCGCGTATGCGGGCTTGCCGCTCAGCGTGAAGTTAACCAGTGGCGTGTTGAATGCTTGCTCGGCTTGTGCGACCGTGCCCTGCGCGGACACGAGCAGGTTATCTTCTGAAACCTGGACATTGGTAAAACCGATGGTGGTCAAATAGTCCACCACGGGCTGGACCTGGCTTGCGGTCGGTGAATATTCCGACACAAACTGCGCATGGCTGAGCGGTGCGCTTGTTCCGCCTCGCAGGCCCTGCAGATAGGACTCGAGCGCCGAGACGTTCTGCAGCCTGAGGCCTACCACGATCTTCAGCGTCTGACTTGCGGGTGCAGGCGTGGTAGAGACCGTGCTGCTCACGGAAGGCGTGTTGGCGGGTACCGGAACCCAGCTCTGCGCCAGAGCTACAGGCGCAATGAATGTGGTGGAACACAGAAGGGCCAAAACCGCGGACTTTTGCATGCTTCCTCCGGGGAAAGAAAAGCGGTTGGAGTTGGTCTCGGGATCTTTGGGAAGAGAGTCTCCAAGCGGAACCTCAGGAAAGACTCTTGTAGTTAGCCTCGGGAGGCGGTACTCGCACGGCAGTTGTACAACTGTTTAAACGGATGCTGTCAGCGGAACATTGGTTGCCGCGTCACGTTGAGGCACTGAAGTGGACCGCCCAAATGAATCGTGGCTTTGGAAGTTCCTAGTCTGAGGATCCGCTGTAGCCCGGCTTCGAATTGAGCGTCACATCTGACCTGAGGCATCATCCCTCCAACATCCAAACAATGGAGGTCCCACAATCCAACTGAACAACAGGCGGGCTTCTTTCGAACCGCGTCTCTCTCGCAGCTGGCCTAATAGGGTGTTTTATCGGCGGCATCAATCCAGGCGGCGAAGCTAGCCCAAGCCTCGTCAGCGAGAAGTTGGGTGACTTGCAGCGATCGATTTTGGGGTTCCTGCCGGAGTTCCGTATACAAGAACGCGTCGTCAAAACCGGCTCGAGCTGCGTCGGCTGCGCAGCTGCCAAAGTACACAGCGTCTAATCTTGCCCAGTAGCACGCAGAAAGGCACATCGGGCAAGGTTCGCAACTGGTATATAGGTGGCACCCCTTCAGGCTGAAGGAACCGAGCGTTTTGCAAGCCGCACGAATCGCGTTGATTTCCGCGTGAGCTGTGGGATCCAAACTCGCTGTAACGGAATTGGCTGTTTCCGCGATAATCTGCCCACTCCGCACAATCAACGCCGCAAATGGACCGCCTAGTCGGCTCTTGACGTTATCGGTTGCGAGCGCGATGGTTCGACGCAAGAATTCCGGATTCGGCGTGATTGCAGAGCGCAGATATCAATCTCCTTCCGAGTATTTCGGCGTGAATAGATTTGCGCCGGTGAGCGATTTCGACCGACTGACGCGCCTTGTACTGGGAGTTGTTCGAGGCTAACCACAAGATAAGCTGACCGGCATAAGAATCCCATAAGCGGCACTATCGCGTTGGATTTCCGCATATCGTCCGATAGAAGCTGCGCACGAGCGATGGGCTGTCGCGCCGGCTCGCGCTGCCGTTCATGTCCGATCTGAGCTGACGCGAGCGAAATCCCATGACAGCCGGGTTCAGCGCGCCCTCGCCGCACCGATGACGTCAACGTTCGATGGTGGCTTGAATGACACCGTGCGGCTCATCGGTGGGCACAAAGATGTGATTGGGATTGTCTTGGCCAAACGCGCTCAGGTCCGCGAGCAAATGATGCAGATTCGGCATGCTTAGCGTGATCCGCGCAATCTCCGGAGCGGCAGCCAGAGCCGCCTCACCCATGTCGAAGAGAGTGTGCTGCACGCTCTTGCTGTCATGAGCAGAAAACTCGGCAAGCAGAGCCGATAGCACTCTTTGCCGAACGTCGGCGAATGGAGGCATTGACGATATGTATTCCCAGGTAACCGTCGCGCTGGTCCCAAGAATGCGCTCGCTGGCGGGCTTCAAAGTTGTAAGGCGGTCCCTGATGAATCCTTCGAAAGACGAGTTTGTCGTCTTTAAGATCGTCAGGTCCTCGACTCCCGAGATGATGGACCATGCGCCGTTCTTTTCGCGCGAGGCATGCACCGTCTGTAACTCCGGTCCCCCAAGGCGAAATACGGTCGACTGCGCAGTGCCATTCAGAACCATCCGTTGCCATGCTCTTTCCGCGATCTCGATTGCGGCAGATCTTACCTGTTCGTTGTTCGCAAGGAAATAGTCGCCAAGTTCCATCGCGAACTCCTCAATCGTGGCTGAGCTCGAGTCGCGCGCAACGGAATATACAGTATTCTTCATCGTGTCCGTTGGCAGAATCATGCTGTTGTCTGCTGCCGTAAAGCTGCTTTCGAAGTCCCCCTTCAGCAGGACTCGCACGCTCCACTCCTGGAACTCATGACGCTCAGCGTGCCTGGAAATACGGGACAGACGCACCCTTGATTTGCCGTAGTGGTTTTCCCCGAGTCTTGCCATGGATTAGCTTCCCCGATATGTTGTGTAGCTGTTGTCGGCCAGTAATACTGGAAGGTGATAGTGCGCATCGCCGTCGCATTGAAACGTGATGACGATTTCCGGGTAGATGGATATGCGGCGTTGGCCTGCGAAGTATTCGCCCGTTGCGAGTGTCAGCCGATACAGGCCTTGGGTTGCCGCGGAGACCAAGTTGCGACAGCGTCCGTCTGCGTCCGTCGTGCCGGCGCCCACGTTGATCCATGCGTCTGCAGTCCGCTGTTCGAGCTCTACGCGAACTCCGGCGGCCGGTTTGCCTAACGCGGTGTCGAGGATATGGGTGGATATTCCGCTCATGCTGCAAGCCACTTTTCTAGTCGGATATGCATGATCTGGCGTTGTTGTTCGGCTGCCTCCCGCAGTTCTGAATCGCGATCAGATGCAAGCCGCCGTCGCAGGATCGTGAGCATTTCCTCCACAGTTTTTCCCGTTGCGCAAACAATGTAGGTGAATCCAAACTTCTCTTCATATCGTGCATTCTCCTCGGCCAGCAGAGAAAGTATCGACGATGTGGCCGCGCCAGCCGAGGACTGCTCCTGACGCGACCACGCCGCCGATTGCGTCGAGGCATGGGCGGCATTGCGTTCGCCGATTCTCGGATGACATGCAATGGCTTCCATCCAGTCTTCTACCCCCGTGGCATCCCACGCCCGATCGGCTGCCTGATGCAGTGCCTTCTGGCCATCGATCGGGCGCGTGGCAATCATCGCAGCAGCCCATCGGCGGGCCCCACAACACGAAATCATCGCGTTGAATGCAGAGGCTTCGTCCGCGCGGTTCCATGCCTCAAGCACCGAATTCACCGTATCGCTTCTACCTTTGAAAGGGAATAAAGAAACTCGCACACCAGGTTGCCGGTGACCACCCTGCGGTACTCGGCGGTCGATCGAATGTCGTCAATAGGAGCAATTTCAGCGAGAGCTGCAGCACGTGCAGCCTGGATGGTTTCAGCACACAGCGAATTTCCGCGTACAGCATGTTCGGTCCGATAAAGGCGCATGGGACACGCCGCGATGGAGGCCGCAGCCAGCCGTATCTCCTGAACACGGCCGTCTTCATGCAGCAGGGCGCAGCCGGCCAGAGCTGCTTTTGATATGGCCATTGCGCGCCGCGTTCCCACCTTCCGCAGGTATTGTCGATGCCCACTGACCGGTCGTCTCAGATGAACCGCATACAGAAGTTCATCGGCGGCAAGAAGGTTGCTCTTGTATCCGGTATGAAACTGCGCGTATGGTACTCGCCGGCTTCCGCGCGTAGAGACAAGTTCAAGCTCCGCATCGTAGGCGAGCAGGACCGGTGACGAATCGGCCGCCGGAGAGCCGTTTACGAGGTTGCCGCCGAGAGTCGCACGAGTCTGATTCGCGATTGAGCCAATCCAGCCGGCCGCTTTGGTCAACAGTGGAAACTCCGAATTGACCGTGGGATCAAGCCGCAAATCGCGGAATGTAGATCCCGCCCCGATGGCAACGGCCTCAGGCGATACGCGAATGAAGCGCAGTTCGGCGAGGCCCCAAATGCTCACAAGCTTTCGTGCAGCAAGCCGCCCGGCAGCGTACGCCACCATGAGTTCGGTTCCGCCCGCAATTGGGGTCCACTCTCCCGGATTGTCGGCGAGGAGCGACAGCACGCCCGTCAATGTGCCGGGCGCCACAAGTTCATGCGCTTCAGGATTGCCGCGCATCTGCCTCCCTGAAGTGTTGCTCTGGCTCATTCCCCGCCGCGACGACCACGGACTCGAAGATGCGCTTAAAACCAGTGCAGCGGCATAGATTACCGGCGAGCCCCTCCTTGATGTCCGCAAGACTCGGATGGGGATTGTGCTCCAGAAGATGACATGCAGCCATCAGCATGCCGGGGGTGCAGATGCCACATTGCGCCCCGCCGCATTCGAGGAACGCCCTTTGCAATGGATGCAAAGAGTCTGGCGTTCCCAATCCTTCTACAGTTCGGATACGGGCGCCCTCTGCCTGCAAAAGAGGAACCATGCAGCTATTCACCAGCTCACCGTCCACCTCAACCGAGCAGGACCCGCATTCGCCCTCTCCGCAGCCTTCCTTTGTTCCGGTCAGATGCAAGTCTTCTCGCAACACATCCAGAAGCCGCTTCATGGGCGGAGCGCAGACAATGTGCGTCGCTCCATTCACGCTCAGATTGACTGGAGGCCATGCGGTACTCATACGGTCGCGGGCTCCTCGACCTGTGCGCCAGCACGAAACTTAAGCAGCGCGTCTTCTGGCATCAGGGGAATCGAACAAAAACTTACGCCGGTTGCATCCTTGATCGCATTCAAGATAGCGGGCGCCGGACCATCATGCGGCAGTTCGCCAATGCCTTTCGCGCCGAAGCCTCCATGCGAAAACGGAATCTCTTCAAAGAAGGTATGAATGGGCGGAACATCTTCGGCGGTCGGCATGATGTAGTTGGTCATCTGGTTAGTCACCATGCGACCGTTTTGCCACATCACTTTTTCATACAGGGCGTAGCCAATGCCTTGCGCCACGCCGCCCTCTACCTGGCCGCCGGCAAGGATAGGATTGAGGACGCGTCCGACCTCCTGAACCGCCCAGAACTCTTCCACCTCTGTTGCGTACGTGACGGTGTCCACGGCTACCTGTGCGATTTGCACCGACCACGAGTAGGCCGGATATGCTTCGCCTCGATATTTCTGATCATCCCAAAAAATATCGGGCGGAGGCTCATATCGGCAGAGTGAAACGACCTTCCCGTGAACAGCTCGATAACGCTCGCAGGCGGTGAAGAACTCTTCGCGGGTCCAACTCTGGCCGAGCGCCGCATCTTCGCGCAGCATCGCGAGCAATTGCAAGCCTGCGCGCTCAATCAATCGCCCCACCACCATCGCGGTGCGGGATGCCACTGTCGGCCCGCTGTTGGGCACAACGGATGTGTCTGGCGGTCCCATGATCACGTCACTGCTATCCAGCCCCATTGCTTCCGCGGCAATCTGCGTAAGAACGGTGTTCGTGCCTTGACCGAACTCGGTGCTCGAAACCAGCACGCGCACCTTACCATCGGAAGTTACATCGAGACCGCCAAGCGAATTCAGAGTGCGCTCGCCAGAGCCGGTGAAACCTGCACCGTGGTAGAACGCGGCAATTCCCATGCCGCGCTTAACCGGATTCGCGAGGTTCTCGGCGGCGAAATGCTCCTTGCGTTCGTAGTACCTGCTTTCGGCCAGAGCGCGATCGAGAAGATGATCGAGAATAACGGGATCGCGCATGACCTGCTCGGTCGCGGTGGTATCGCCCTGACGGAGGAAGTTCTTCCGCCTCAACTCGACCGGATTCATGCCGATGGCGGCGGCGATCTCATCCATGTGCCGTTCGATTGCAAAGATCGCCTGAGGCGCGCCGAATCCGCGAAACGCACCATAAGGAACGGTGTTGGTCGCCCACGCCCGCGAACGAACACGCACATTTGGGCATAGGTAAGGCCCAGGCGAATGAAGCGTGGCGCGCGATAGCACGGTTGACGAAAGGGTTGAATACGCGCCTCCGTCCGTCGCCAGTTCGATATCCATCGCCAACAGCTTTCCGTCCGCGTCAACCGCCGTGCGATGCCGAACCCGCGAGGGATGCCGTTTCGGTGTGGCTGCGAGGTCCTCCATGCGGTCATAGATCATCTTTACGGGCCTGCCGCACTTCATTGCCAGCAACGCCGCATGCGAGGCAAGCAACGACGGGTAATCTTCCTTGCCGCCGAACGCACCGCCAGTCTCCGTCTGAATCACTCGTACCTTGTCTCCCGGCAGTCCGAACACGGCCACAAGGCTCTTGTGCACATAGAACGGACATTGCAGCGATCCCATGACCGTGATGCCATCCTGTGCGCTGTACTCTGCAATGAATCCGTTGTTCTCGATATAGAGATGTTCCTGGGCGGCGGTGCGATACTCGCCGGCGATGATGTGAGCGGCCCGCTGCCAGGCATCGTCGACGCATCCTTTCTCAAGCGAAAAGCTCCCGAGGATGTTGTCTTCTCCCCAGACGATGACATTCTGCCGCTCGCTTTCTTCAATCGTGAACACCGGTGGCAGCTCGTCGTATTCAACGCGAACCGCAGCCACTGCTTCGCGCAGTCGCTCTTTCCTCGGGTGAGCGATGAGCAGGATCGCTTCCTCGCAGTGGTTGACACTTCCGTCGGCGAGGCATGGCTGATCGGTGAAAATGAGCTGGATGTGATTCTTGGCGGGAATGTCGGCTGCGGAAACTACGACAAACTCGTCCCATGCGATGCTGGGATCGAAGTGGATAGCACGGATGATCCCGCGTGGGACACTGCTGCGCACGGTAGCGCCGTGCCACATCTCATCGTTCTGAAGATCATCGACGTAGCGAGCGCGGCCCAGCAACTTGTCCACGCCCTCTTTTCGAGGAACGGAGGAACCGACGATGCGGGTTTTCACGTCTATTTCCATGCCGGGAAAGCCGATCTAGCCATCGGGTTGAGGGATAGCATACATCGGAAACCATGGAAATTGAATAGAGAGGAGAATATTCCGGACGGAATCTCAGCTCGCGAGACGTGCGAGCGTCCGTGACAGAACGTCGACTCCGGCCTCAATCCATTCCGGCGAGGCGAATTCATCGGGGCGGTGGCTCACGCCTCCGCGGCAGGGAATAAACAGCATAGCCACCGGCACGACGCGTGCGATGAAGAGCGAATCGTGATACGCACGGCTGACCATCTTCTTATAGGTTCGCCCAGCCGAAATCGCAGACTCTTCCAGGGCCTTCAAAATCCCGGTATCGCATGTTGCCGGCGGATCCGCGTTGATCATCTCTGACGTAATCGCCACGTTCCGTCGCTGGCTGACCTCTTCACATTTCTCATGGAGCACTTTGATCACTGAGTCGCGGCGTTCCGCGTCGATGTCCCGAATGTCCGCTTCTAGCCGCACCCGCGATGGAATACTGTTCACAGCGCCGGGAAATACCTCGCAGATCCCGACAGTGGCTACCGTGTCAATCGCACCTGTTCCCTTTGCTGCCCCCTCTAGCGCGAGGATCAACTCGGCGGCTGCCGCCAAGGCATCTTTGCGGCCCGGCATGAGCTTGGCGCCTGCGTGGCCGCCTTCCCCCTCAATGCTGATACGCATGCTGGCTGGCGCGGCAATATGGGTTACGAGGCCAAGTTCAAGGCCTTCCTGCTCCAGCGAAGGTCCCTGCTCAATATGCAGTTCAATGAAATGGGAGAATCGCCCAGGCCGAATTGCGACAGCATCGAGCGGCCCGCTGAACCCGGCACGCGCTCGGAGTTCCTCCATTGAACGGCCTTGCTTGTCGCGCAGCTTGAGCCCGTCTTCCGGAGCCAGCGCACTGGCCAGCATGCGGCTCCCCAGACACCCAATGCCGAACCGCGTGGGCTCCTCGGCGGTAAAGATGACCAGCTCGATTGAACGTTTTGGGGTGTAGCCGCTTCGTTTGAGCGCACGGATTGCTTCAAGCGCTCCGAGCACACCCACGCATCCGTCGTACATTCCGGCGTTTGGAATCGCGTCGATATGTGAGCCGGTGCCGACGGACGCGAGATCAGGCTCGCTGCCTTCCCAACGCGCAAACGTGTTGCCGATCGGGTCTTCCGTCACAATTAGACCGGCATCTGTGCACAAGCTCTTCACGTAAGTTCGTGCGCGCTGATCCGCTTCGCCAAACACCACGCGGGTCACCACTGGAGGATCGGCCTCCGAGATTGTCGCAAGGGTCTGCAGTTCTGAAATCAGCGTTTCGATGGACGGACGCAAGTGAGTTTTCATTTGCAAATTCCAAGGGGATGGCGGCGCCAATCTTTGTATATTAGGTACTTCGCCGGTTGTTTTCCCAAGGCCCCAAACCACTGCGGACAATAGGGTGCCATCCAGATGAAATCGCCGGCTTCCACCGGATACCAGGAATCGCTCAGCTTATAGATTCCTCCGCCCTGGAGCATCAGCAGTCCGTGCTCCATGACGTGTATCTCGACCATGCTGAGGGCAGCGCCGGGATCGTAGGTCATCGTATTCACCGCGAAATCGTACGCAGGCCCGTCGGGCATCAGCGAGCGCACCCTCAACGCAGGATCGCCCATCAGCGACACGTCCGGTTTTTCGCCTTCGTTGCCGATCACGACGGCCGGTTCTTCTCCGCCAGGATTCGGAATGTAGGGTTTCTCAATGATTGCTGCTCGAGCCGGATGTGGTGCGCGAATCCGATGCGCCGATCCGTGAGGGAGATACGCAAAGCCGTTCCGGTCGAGTTGGTGCGAGTGTCCGTTTAGGTCGACAATCAGCTGCCCTTCGAGTACAAAAACGAAGCGCTGCACCGGCAACGAACCCAACTCACCGCGGGCGGCGAACTCGGCCGTCATCTGAGTAAAGGCGGCGCCCATCTGCGGCGCCGCGTGCACTACGAATTCCACGCCATTCGCATTGGGCAGAGGCGTGCGCACAAATGTGTCCGGTGTTTGCAGCAGATGGTCCGTCTTCAGGCTGCTCCGTGTGGCTCCAAGGTGGTGCAAGTGTCAACCTCGTCGGGAACGTAGTTGTTCGATTCTAGCGAACTTCGCCTGCGAGCCGTTCCAGAAATTTGCTTCCCACCGCCAGCGCCGCCTCAACGTCCTCAACCAGCACGGACTCGGATGGGTGGTGGCTCACCCCGTCTGGACTGCGCAGAAACAGCATTGCGGTTGGCATGATGGGTGCCATGATCATGGCGTCATGGCCCGCGCCGCTGACCATCAACTTCGGTGGGAATCCCGCCTCGTGAATGGCCTCAACCAGGCGCGCCGTAAGCAGCTCGTTCATGGGAACTGCGGACTGATTCGCTCGCTCTTGCCAGTGCAGCGACACGCCGCGCCTGTGGGCAATCTGCTCCGCTTTCATCCGGAGCTTGGATACGGCAGCGATGCGCACGGTATCTTCCGCGTGCCGGCAGTCCAGGCTCACCCCAGCGGATCCTGCAATTACGTTGCTCACATTTGGGCTGACCTCAATCCAACCGACGGTCGCAACGAGGTCAGGAATGGATCGAGCGATCCGCTCGACTGCCGCAATCCACTCGGCCGCGGCAGCGAGCGCATCGTGACGGAGTTTCATGGGCGTAGTCCCAGCATGATTGGCGTGCCCATCGAAACGCACCAGAGCGCGGGTCTGGCCGGCGATTCCGGTGACGGCCGCGACGCCCAGCTTTTCGGCATCGAGCACGGGTCCCTGCTCGATGTGCACTTCCACGAATCCAAAAACATTCTGGTCGATCGCGGCCTCACTGATTGCTCTTGGATCGAGACCGTAGCCAACGATCACGTCGCGCAAGGTTGAGCCGTTCTGATCGCGAGTCTCCAGCAGCGCGCTATCCCACCCGCCCGCCACGGCACGGCTGCCGATGAACGGCACGAATCGCACTCCTTCTTCTTCAGAAAATGCAATCACCTCGAAAGGAATCTTCAGCCCAGCTTCGCGCGCAAGTTCAACCCACTCGAGCGCAATCACAACTCCCAGAACACCATCGAACGCGCCTGCGTCCGGAACCGTATCGATATGCGATCCCATCACCAACCGCTTGCCGCCCGCACCCGACGTTACTCCGCGCAGATTGCCCACGGCGTCCACCCGCACCGCCATATCCAGTGCCTCCATGCGCGAGCGCAGCAGTGCGTGAACATCGCGAACCGGGTCAGTGAGGTAGCGGCGCGTAGTACGCCCGGGTTCCTCGCTCATGGTCGCGATCTGCCGGCAGGTCTCAATTACGCGTCGTGCCCGGTCTCTCATGCCTTTACCCGCTCTCTGCCTTCAGGCGCCCCTTCAAATTGGCCATCGCGATAAATGCAACGGCCTCGCAGCCAGGTTTCTTTTACGCGGCCGCGCAGGTTCGCGCCTAGATAAGGCGAGAGCTTATGCCGGAATTGCAGATCGTCTCTCGTTACAACCCAATCTACTTCAGGATCGAAAACCAGCAGGTCGGCGTCCGCGCCTGCGTGGATTGCCCCCTTAAACTCCGATAGTCC
>CBJOJD010000158.1:0-11479 GCA_966443485.1 uncultured bacterium
GCCAGACGCCCCAGGCCTCAACTCTGAGACCTGAGGCATTGCGCCTGCCGCCTACTTCTGCCGACTGCTCAACGTATCCAGTTTCTGCTTGAGCTGTTCCAGCTTCTGTCCCGCTTCGCCCAGCTTGCCCTGCGCGGTCAACCGCTGGTAATCCTCTAGATCGCGCGCCGCCGCCTGAATCAGGCCGTTCATGTCACTCTTGCCGTTGGCAGCGGGACCGGCCGTGCCCGCCGGTGCATTCGCGCTCGGCGTCGCCTCGGCAGTTAGAGAATTGGGCACGCCCGCAAAGAGCGACTGCATGGCCGCCTCGAAGCTCGTTCCGTATGCCAACTTGTCCTGCAGAGCCAGCACCACCAGCCGCAGCTCCGGCATGGGGCTGCGCTGCGCCTGCAGATAGATTGGCTCCGCATAGATAAGCGACTTGCCACAGGGAATCACGAGCAGATTCCCCCGCCGCACCTGCGAGCCCTGCTGGTTCCACAGCGTGAGCTGGCCTGACAGTTGCGCGTTCTGATCGATACGCGCCTCGATCTGCATCGGCCCGTCTACCAGCCGCGTCTTTGGAAAGTCATACACCAACGCAGTGCCGTATTGCGCTCCGTCGCTGCGCCCCGCAATCCACCCAATCAGGTTATTGCGATTCAGCGGAGTGAACGGCAGAATCGCCGCGAACTCCACCGCCGCCTCACCGGGCAGCTTCATCAGCACGTAGTTCGGCTCCATCGCCCGCGTGCCTTGCTCGCCCGACTCGTTGAGTCCTACCTCCGACGCCACCGTCCACTGGTCTTCGCGGTTGTAGAACACCACTGGGTCGATCATGTGATACAGCCCATACACCTGGGCCTGCAGCCGCAAAATCAGCTCGGGGTAGCGCACGTGGCGGCGCAGATCCTGCGGCATCGCCGACGCGTCCTTAAACAGTGCAGGAAAGATGCTGCGATATGCGTTGATCAGCGGATCAGTCGCATCGAAGATATAAAACGTAGTCGTTCCGTTGTAAGCATCCACCACGACCTTCACGCTGTTGCGCATGTAGTTCAGCTGATGCTCGCGCAGCGTGTAGTGCGTGGCATACGGAAACGTGTCGGAGCTGGTGAAAGCGTCCAGCACCCACGACAGCCGGCCGTCATCGCCAATCACGATATACGGGTCCGTATCGAAGGTAAGAAACGGCGCCAGCGTGCGCACCCGGTCCAGCACGCTCCGCCGCATCAGCAGCCGGCTTCCCCCGTCGATGTCGTCGCTGAACGGCACCTTGGTCAGATCGCCGCGGTCGAAGGCTACCAGGATGCGGCGCAAAAAGCTGTCCAGCACAATTCCGCCGGTGCCCTCATACGACGTCAGGCTATTGGTCTCGCCCTGCGGGTAGTTGAACTCTTTCTGGTGAGTCTTGACATAGACGTCGGTGTCGGTGAGTTGGCCAAAGTAGATCTCGGGACGCTTCACCGTGAGGCTGGGTACCGTGCTCTGGATCGGCATGTTGCTCAACATCAGCGTGGGCAGCCCCTCCGGCGTGAATCCGTTCACCGGGTTCACCGTGATGCCGTACCCGTGCGTGTAGATCAGCTTCTCGTTGATCCAATTGCGGCTGCTCTCGGGCAGCTTCTCCACGCTCAACTCGCGCGCGGCCACCATCACCTGCCGCAGCTGCCCGTCGATGTTGTAGCGATCGATGTCCACGTCGGGGAAGTCGTAGTAGGTGCGAATCTCCTGGATCTGGCGCAGTGTGTCCTGCAGCGCCCGCCAGTCCCACAGCCGGATGTTCTGCAATGTCGCCTGATTATGCTCCGGATCGGCGGCCGCCACCTGTGTCTCGGCAGGGAACTCCTGTTCAGCCACCCGCTCCAGTGCATACGCGCGGCGCGTGAGCTCAATGTTGTTGGCGATGTACGGCCGCTCCCGCTCCAGTTGATTGGGCCGCACTACGAAAGTGCCCACGTACCACGCGGCCACCTGCACCAGCACATAACAAACCACCGCCGGAACCGGCGCCAGCACCAGCCAGCGCATGCCGGGACGAGAGACAAAGTTGATGCTCGCAATCGCTGCGCCCAGAACCAGCAGCCAGCACACCACCAGGTTTCCGCCCAACACCACGTGCGCATCGGTGTAGGTCACGCCGCTGAAGATGGTGTGGTCGGTCAGAATCAGTTCCAAACGTCCGATGTACACCCGCGCGGCAAACACCAGCAGCAGAAAGGCCGCGGCCACTGAGAAGCTGCGCCAGGGCAGCGAAGAGCTTTCGCCAAACTGCCGCGTAGCCACTCGGCTCCCTCCTGACACCAGCAGGAAAAACGCTCCTGCTCCGCACATCAGGAGCGCGATCAGCAGCAGCCACCCGGAGAGAATCTGCCACGTCGGCAAGGTAAACAGATAGAAGCTCAGCGAACGTCCGAAGATCGGATCCGTGAACTCGCCTTGCACCGGCGCGTGATAAAGATACAGCGCGAAGCGCGGCCACTCCGACATCATTGCCGCACCGGTGGCCAACGCGATTAGAAACGCCACCAGCAGCCCGCCCCAGCGTAGCGCGGGTTCTACCGGAAGGTTGACGATGCGTCTCCCGATCACCAGCGTACTGGCGCTGCGTACCTCCGGCCCGGTTGCGCGCAGCAGCAACAGCACCCAGCCGTAGAGCAACACGAACGTGCAGACCGCAAATACGCCGAAGGTCGCCCACTCCAGCGAAAACGCCTTCCAAAACACGCTGGCGTATCCCAAGGAGGCAAACCACAGGTTGTCCACGTAATAGGAGATCGCCGTGCGCGCGCTCAGCAGAACCACAGCAAGCAGAATGAGGACGGCAAGCCACCACCGCTGACGCGGCCGGCGGTAAGAATCGGAGGGCAATAGGATGGTCTCGTGCATCACATCCAGCTTTCAGCAATGGATTCGTCGAGCAGAGGCCATTGTACCGCTATGCTGCTTCTCCTCCCTCACGCACGAAACGCCACACCCTCGGGGCACCCGCTTCGTCATCCTGAGCGAGCGCGGCGAGTCGAAGGACCTGCGGTTGCTTTGATCCAATCCACTCCGCCCACGCGGGTGCCCGTTCAAGCAGAGCCTGAGCGGAAATCAGATCCATCCCGACCACGATTGGCGTGTCTCCGGATGGAGCTGGTCTCCCGCTCAAGCGGAGCTTGAACGAGGCACCCGCTTAATCATCCTGAGCGAGCGCAGCGAGTCGAAGGACCCGCGACTAATCTCAGTCGTTCTCACTGAGCTGACTTCGCAACCGCCTCGATCTCCGCCCACGCATCGGGACCCATCGCCAGCCCTGCGGCCGCCACATTCTCCTCCAGGTGAGCAATCTTCGACGTCCCCGGAATCGGCAGCATCACCGGTGAGCGGTGCAGCAACCACGCAATCGAGAGCTGCGCCAGCGAAACGCCGTACCGTTGCGCCACCTGCTGCAAGCCCTGCGACGCCTCTGTCTCGCCGCGCATCAACTTGCCCCCGGCGATCGGATACCACGGCAGGAACGCCACTCCATGCTGCTCACACCACGCCAGGGTGTGGTCGTGCCTGCGATCGGCCAGCGAGTAGCGGTTCTGCACGCTGACAATCGGGACGATCTTGCCTGCCTCGTCAATCTGCTCGGGCGTCACTTCGCTCAGCCCGATATGACGGATCTTGCCTTGCTCCTGCATCTGTTTCAGCGCGCCCAGGCTCTCCTCCAACGGAGTGCGGGGGTCAATGCGATGCAGCTGGTAGAGGTCGATGCGCTCCAGCTTTAGCCGGCGAAGACTCATCTCCACGCATTGAATCAGGTATCCGGCGCGGCCTACATACTCGGTCTTGGCTGGACCCTGCCGGGTGATGCCGCCCTTGGTCGCGATCACCAGCCCTGGTGGATAGGGATGAAGCGCCTCCGCAATCAGCCGCTCGGCGATCTCCGGTCCGTACGCGTCGGCCGTATCGATCAGGTTGATCCCAAGATCCACGGCCCGCCGCAGGACATGCTTCGCCTCTGCCGGGTCGTTCGGTTCTCCCCATGCGCCCTCGCCCACCAGCCGCATCGTGCCATACCCAAGCCGATGCACCGGCAGGTCGCCGCCAATGTGAAAGATGCCGCTTCGGACTGCTGTTAACTCGCTCATAGCTCACTCAGATGCTAGCTGCCTAAACGGTGTGGGACAATGACCCCAGACCGGCCCCGCACTCGATCCAGACCGACAGGGAACCGGTCCCCGCTCGGCGACGTACCAATCAGTGCGAGCAAGGAGATCAGAATGAGCACGATTCCGTACCCCAATACCCAGGCGTTGTTCTATCAGCAATACGAGGCGGTACGCCGAGACGAGGTCGTCGGCATCCTCTTGGCCTTGTTTCTGGGCACTTTTGGCGTACACCACTTCTACTTGCGGCGCACCGGCCTCGGCATCCTTTACTGCTTCTTCTTTTGGACCGGCATCACCGCCGTGCTTGGCGTGATCGAGTGCTTCTTTATGCCCGGCCGGGTGAGGGAATTCAACGCGATTCAGGCCGCCGGCATCGCCGCAGCCCTTGGTATGAGCGTGCCTCCGGGATGGGGCTGGGCTGGCAACCTCAACGTGAACGTGACCGTTCCACCCACTCCGAACTCCCAGGCCGCGACTCAGTCTCTGCCCCTGGCGGGAGCGCAGATTACTTGCCCCAATTGCCAGCGCACCAACGTGGCCGGCGCGCGCTTCTGCTGCGGCTGCGGAACGGTACTGCAGGGCTAGACCCCGCAATACCGCTTCCCGATTCCTACATATTGGCTTGGCCCGACCGCATGGCCTCGTTGAACTGCGGCTTCGTGAAGTTCAGGGCGGCTTCCAGGCGGGCCTGGAACTCCCCTGCCCGCGCCATCAGCTGCGGAGTAGCCGAAGCGAATTCGCCGTCCAGCTTCATCAGCCCGGCACCCGCTTCATCCGCCGCCATGCGCAGCAAATCTGCCTCAGTCGTATTCAGGTACTGAGCGTCGCGCGGATCGGCAATCCAAACCGGCTTGTTCTCGCCCAATACCCCAGACAACCAGTAAACCTTGCTCAGCAGGTATTCCAGCCGGTCCTTGTCTGTCGTCTCGGTAAACACAAAACGCTTTTGCCACCGGCTATAAAACCGCGTAGTGACCGGAACCGGTTGCCGGTTGCCTGACTTCACAAACTCCAGCTGTCCCAGATCCACCGTCTTGCGGATTGCGTTGTACACAAACGACTCCGCATACGGCTGCTCCATCGCCGGAACAATCTCGGCAAACGTCACCGTCACTGAGGCCGCCAGCTTGGCATGCAACTGCTGCGCGCCGCCATCGGCCAGAGACATCTCTCCGTGAACGATGTACGTATCCGCCCCGGAGGTTGAGCGGTGAAACGGCCATTGGAATCTGCCGAAGGCAATCGGCATTCCGCCCAGCGTCACATAACACTCCGGACGCGGATTCCGCAGACGCTTGGCCTCGGCCGCCAGGTGCGCCGTCATCTCCGGCAGCAGATGCGGCTTGTCGAAATCGAACTTCTCGCTCAGTTCCAGCTTTAGGGAGCGGCCCGCGGCATTCGGTAGCTGCAGCTCGAAAACCGTCGTGTGCTGGCCGTGGTCGTCACTGCCCGGGTTGACGGAGGCCAACACAAGTCCGGCCTGGCGCGCTGCGGCTTCAATGGATTTGGCGAGAGAAGAAACAACTGTCATGGACAATAAGGATCCTGCGTGGAATCGGTGCAGACTCTATTTTAGAGTACCGGCCAGACCGTTCGCCGCGTTGCCTCTGCGATCGGAGTGCCTTGGGCCACCAACGCTCCTTGGCTGCCAGACTCGGGCACAGCCTGCCGCCTCCGCACCTGCTGTGCCCATCACCCGGACAGAGGACGCATGGCAGCTCCCAAGCTGTTCGAGTCGTCCTCCACCCCGTGCAGCTCATTCCGGGCGACGGTTACAATTAGGTGTGCAGGATCAATCGTCGCCCATCATCGTGGCCGAGCATCTGACTAAGGTCTACCGCTCCGGCCGGCTCGAAGTTCCCGCTGTGCGCGACGTTTCCTTCGCGGTCGAGCGCGGCGAGTTTGTCGCCATCGTAGGCCCTTCCGGCTCCGGTAAATCCACCCTCTTCTATCTCCTCGGCGGTCTGACCCAGGCCACGCGAGGACGAGTCGTGATCGACGGGGTGGACTTTGCCACCCTGGACGACTCCAAGCGTACCCAGCTTCGCAAGCACCGCATCGCTTTCGTCTTCCAGAAGTTCAATCTCCTGCCCACCCTCTCCGCCATGGGCAACATTGAAGTGGCTTATTCCATTAGCGGTCGCACCGAACCCATGGACCGCGCCTACCTCGACCACTTGAGCGACTTGCTGTCCATCCGTGGGCGCCTTCACCATCGCCCCTCGGAACTCAGCGGCGGAGAACAGCAGCGCGTCGCCATCGCCCGGGCCCTCATCACCCGGCCGGCCATCGTGCTGGCCGACGAGCCCACCGGCAACCTCGATACCAAGAACTCCGATGCCGTCCTGAACATGCTGCAGCACTGCAACAAGGAACTGGGCCAGACGGTGCTCATGATCACCCACAATCCAGAAGCCGCCGGGATTGCCGACCGCATTTTGCACATGCGCGACGGCGAGATCGTGCAGGTCAACAACGGGGCAGGTTATACTGAAAGTGCGGTTCTCGTCCGGGGCTCTAGCCCGCAAGACACAGGAACCAACGCAGTTTGACCGGATTCGGGCCAGCCCCTTATACTCGTAACTGCGACAAGCGGGAGTAGCTCAGTGGTAGAGCATCGCCTTGCCAAGGCGAGGGTCGCGAGTTCAAATCTCGTCTCCCGCTCCAATCCGCCCTCCGGCGCCCGCCGGGTTGGCTACGGTGGATTGCAGCGATCCGCAAACCAGATCGGCTAGCCCTGCCAAAGGCGCGGTACCCAAGTGGTAAGGGAGAGGTCTGCAAAACCTTTATGCGCCGGTTCGATCCCGGCCCGCGCCTCCAAACTTTCCCGCAAATCAAGCCACTCCCGGTCAGGCCCGCTCCTTAGTCACATCCAGTGGGGCATCCGCCCTCTGAAGCTGATCGATCACGTCCCAGCGGCTACCAAACACAGCCTTGCCCCACCTTCGTCCGTGATCCGTTCCTTGCCTTTCCCGATCGCCTGGCCGCGACTCTGGTATTCATGAGACTGGTTGGAGCCAGCAGTCATTCGCTAGGGAGGGAAACCGCATGAAGCCCCAGTTCACCTCGAAAAATGAGCCGATCTTGATCTTCCATAAGGTCGAGGATCTGGAAGCGTACATGTCCGCCGAGTCCAGGCTCTCCAAGGGGTTCTGGCTGAAGCTCGCGAAGTCTGGGGCACCCAAACCCACCATCAGCAAAGACGAGGCCGTGGAGGCAGCGCTCTGCTGCGGCTGGATCGACGGGCAGCTCGGCAAATTTGATGAGCATCATTTCCTTGTCCGCATGACGCCCCGTCGGCCCGGTAGCCGGTGGTCAGCCAAAAATCGCGCCACCGTCGATCGGCTTGCGCAGCAGGGGCGCATTCGGCCCGCAGGCCAAGCCGAAATTGAGGCGGCGAAGAGCGATGGCCGATGGGAAGCCGCTTATGCCTCCCAGAGGACCGCGGAGATCCCAGAAGACCTGGCGATTGCACTCGCGTCAAATGAATCGGCGCAGCGCTTCTTGCAGAGATAGACCGGGCCAACCGCTACTCCATCCTCTATCGCGTGAACGACGCCAAGCGCCCTGAGACCCGTTCCCGTCGTATTGCGGAGTTTGTGACAATGCTGGCCCGCGGCGAGACGATCCACCCGCGCAAGATTCCCAAAAGACCGGCTAAGTCTTCGAAGGCCTGAGGCTCCTGCGGCCCTGGAGCCAAGGCATGCGATGCTAGCACGCATCGCGCCGCGTTCTATAGAGCGCCTCCAGTAGAACGCCTTATGAGCCCGGTTCCAAGCGATCCTGCTCATTGCGCAGGCCTGCCCGGTCCTGGATTGAGACATGCTCGTTGCATCTCGCTGAACAAGCGATCGCGCCAGACGCGGATATCCGCCTTGCGGATCTGGCGGCGTAACTTCAGCATCCTGCTACGGCGCTCCTCGGTGGGCATGTCAATTGCCTTCCGGAGCGCATGAGCAATTCCGATCTCATCGTAGGGGTGAACCGAAATGGCCCCACTGCGAAGCTCCGGCATCGCTCCAGCAAACTCGCTCAGAATCAAGGTGCCTTCGTTGTTGATGTGGGCGGCACAGTACTCCTTGGCCACCAGGTTCATCCCATCCTTGAGCGGAGTCACCACCGCAATGTCAGCTGCCCGGTAGTACGCAAGCAGCTCTTCGCGCGCCACGGAGCGATGAATGTAGTGGACCGGCGTCCAGCCCCGATCCGCAAACTCGCCATTGATGCTCGATACCAAGCGCTCGATCTCCCCCAGCAGGTCTTGATATTCCTGAATTCCTTCCCGGCTGGGCACCACGATCTGAATGAAACTTAACTTGCCCCGGTACTCGCGATATCGGCTAAACAGGGTGCTGAATGCCCGCAATCGTTCCGGAATCCCCTTGGTATAGTCCAGCCGGTCCACGCCCAGAGCGATCTGACGCCCCACGTGCTCTTCTCGAATCCGCTCCGCACGCTTGGCCACATCCGCGCTCTTCGCGCTTTTTGCGAAGTCTTCGAAGTCGATGCTGATCGGGACCGCACTGATCGAAACGTTCCGCCGGTCCGTAATCGCGGTGCGCCGCTCTCCTCGCCCAGTCACCTTGACCTCCGGTGCGAAACAGCGGATGCAACTCACCAGGTTACGTTCGTCCCGGCCCGTCTGCAGGCCGATGAAGTCATAGGCCAGCAGCCCATTCAACACCTCGTCTCTCCATGGCAGCTTGGCAAAGATGTCGGGCGAGGGAAATGGAATATGCAGAAAGAAGGAAAGAAATGCCGCGGGACGATGTTCTCGCAGGAAGTGCGCGACCTGGAGTAACTGGTAGTCCTGCACCCAGATCATGTCACCGGTGCCGGCTTCGGCGTGAACCGCATCGGCAAACTTGCGATTTACCCGCTGATAAAACTCCCAGTAGACGGGGTTAAACACGCAGCGCGACTGCAGATCGTGAAACAGCGGCCAGAGAACTTCGTTGGAAAAGCCCTCGTAGTAGTTGGCCTGTTCCTCTTTTGTGAGGCTGACGGGAACATACCGGAAGCGAGCGTCGTTCGTTGCCGCTTCCAGTTCGCTGCGTAGTTCTGCCGTGTCCTCCGACTCTACGTTGCCTAACCAGATCCCGCCGTGCTCTCTCAAGATGGGCTCTAGTGCGGTTACCAGGCCACCGCTCGAGGTCTTCGCAACCAGTCGCCCGCCCTCGTGCGTGAAGGAGAGGGGAATGCGATTAGAAACCAGCACCAGCCGCTGATCGCTATGCGTGCTGTTATCCGCATTCGCAGGACAAGATACAGAACTCACACCTGATTAGATGCGGCCTGTCTATGCAGTGCGCATGGGCACGACTGCTCCGCAGTTAAGTCGGCCATCGGACAGATTACTGCCGCGTCTTGAATGCGACCCGATAAGCTTCGCCCAGATCCATGCTTTTAGCGCTCACACCGAACGGTCGGGAAGGGAACTGCCTTCTTACTCACCGTTCCAGCTCCGCAGCGAAGCGCGCCCGTAGTCGGCGTGTGGCCTCCTGCGACTCTTGAGACTTTCGCTTCGCTGGCTGACCGCACTCTCGTACCGCCCGGCTTCTCGAGATGAGTTCCTCCATGTCGGCCAGCCATATGGTCGGCGGCACAAACGATGGATACACACGATCGAATGAACTGTCCGTAACGTCGCGCTCGAATCGCCTGAAAAGAATAACCGGCCCTATCCCCTCATCGTGAGCGAGCTGCGCTGCTTGCTCCGTGATCGACCGGTCAGCTTCGCTCAAGACCACCGCATCGATGTTTCGATCCGCTTCGAGCTCTCGCCTGAAAGTATCAAGGCAATCTGTATCGCGCACCTCACAGCCGGCGCTGCGCAACACTTCTATGCGATGGCAATCGTCCCACCCAAAGTGAAGGACTCTGGCTTTCATGAGTGCACCTCCTTACGCGCTTGCCACGTTTCTTTGGCTCACGACCTCATCGAGCGAAAAGATCGCTCGGCTCATCGCAAGCCCGAGCTGCGCCAGGGTAGGTTGCGGATCAGGGGTGGCTTTTGAGTGGCGCAGTCGAAGCGACCGAGCCATGAGCGCGAATTATCGCGCAGAAGGGGATCGAGACTCCTCTGATACAAGGCATCCAGCATGTGCACACTCCCAGACTTCGACCTTCTGTGAATGATCAACTTCTGCAAGATACAGAACGCCTCCACAGCGCGAACAAATCCGCACCGCAGCGCGAGAATCGTCAAACTGGCCGTCAATTCGATCGGAATATCCGCTGGACGCGCGGAATATCCGGGTACACCCAGTCCGGTCGCAGGCGTGGTAAGAGCGGACTTCGTCCGAATCTTCTTCCAGCATCAAGCGCCGCATAGATGTATGGTGCAGGTCACACAGGGGAGAGAACTGTTGCATCGATCGCATGGCCGGAAACATTTCCTCCCCAAGAGACTGAATCTACCCTCACATCAGGTAGTCTTCTGGTCAACCCACGGTCTTGAGCGATCTTCGAGACCGCTGGCGCCTTCGCGCCAAGAGCTGAGACTAGGACTGTTGCGCGACTGGATCCGCACCGCCCGCGGGCATGCGGAAAGATCGCGGCAGGTCTGCCTCCGCGAACTCCACGCCGGCAGCCGCCAACTCTCGCGCAGTTCGCTCCAGCGAGGCCCGCTTTTGCATGAGCTTACCCTGCGCCGCATCGCGGTCGACGGGATTCGCATACTCCTCATAGTTGTTGATGTAGGCGAGCTTGCGATCGTAGAAATCGATCTCCTGATGCAGAGATCTGAGAAAATACTTGTCGGTCGGGGGGGCAGCTTTAGCCATGCGAGTGTCTCCTTGAAAGCGAATAAGAAAGGGCGGCTTTGTCGTCCGCCCTCTCTATTCCTTGATTGTCAGCCTTAAGCCAATTGCACGTTCTCGGCTTGAAGGCCCTTGGGGCCCTTCACGACATTGAACACAACAGCTTGGCCTTCTGGAAGGCTGCGGAAGCCGCTGCTCTGAATGGCCGAATAATGTACGAAGACATCCTCACCGTTAGGACGGCTCAAAAAGCCGAATCCCTTGGCGTCATTAAACCACTTCACTGTTCCCTGTTCCATTGCACTTGTTCCTTTTGCAGAAATGTACCGCTGAACTCAATTTGGAATTTGGTTGCGAGTCAGGCGGGAAGGCGGAACAAGCAAGAAAGACCAGATCGGATTCTTCGATCTCTCTTAGTGTACACCCACCGCTATCAGCAAGCCTTGAATTTCCCAATTGTCTTTGCAAACCACCCGATCCGAAATTTACGCCCGAAGACATTGCGCCCCTCAGGAATTGCTTCTGTATGAAGCACTTGAGAGCAACGGCGTTCGCCCATCGAGATCCTGTTTCACTGTCGCCAGCACGGCGGCGGCT
>CBJOJD010000159.1:0-11412 GCA_966443485.1 uncultured bacterium
AGCCTATGCAGGCATCAAGCTGGCGCTCACCGCGTATAAGCAGCTCGCGGAGAATCTCCGCCCAGAGATCGAGATCTTCGCCAACTTCCCATCCAATTTCATGGGCTTGGTAAACGAAGACGATTCTGTCGAGTTCACCGATGGTGCGTTGCGCCTGATCAACGCCAACGGCAATATCCTTGAGGACGGCATCAATGCTACGCGGTTTACGGAAGTGATCGGCGAAGCCGTTGAGCCCTACAGCTACACCAAGTTCGCGTACTACAAGCCCCTGGGATACCCGGAGGGAAGCTATCGAGTCGGTCCCCTTGCCCGCCTCAACATTGTCAGAAGCATGGGTACTCCGCTGGCCGATGCAGAGCTTGTGGAGTTCAAGAAGCTTGCGAACGGGCCGGTGCAGAGCTCCTTCTACTATCACCACGCACGCCTGATCGACATCCTCTACGGCATCGAGAAGATCGAGCAGATCCTCACCGATCCGCTCATCCTTGACAAACAGGTACGCGCTACCGCAGGCGTCAACCGGTTGGAAGGCGCAGGACAAGCGGAAGCCCCTCGCGGCACTCTCCACCATCACTACAAGGTGGATGAGAACGGGAAGATCACCTGGGCCAACCTGGTCATCGCCACCGGCCAAAACAACAACGCCATGAATCGTGGCGTGTTGCAAGCGGCACGCGCGTACGTAAGGGACGGAAAGTTTACCGAGGGCATGCTGAACCGCATCGAAGCCGTGGTCCGCACCTTCGATCCGTGCCTCAGCTGCTCAACCCACGCCTTTGGCCAGATGCCTCTGGCAGTAACACTGCTCGATGCGGGCGGCAACATGCTGGACCGTGTCATCCGGGACTAGTGCCCTCAAAGCAGGTGCCCAAATTTGCTGGTGATTCTGGGCACCTGTCTCGCTTAGGAAACCGGCGCTTTCTATGAACCCTGAGCCCACCGGATGCCTCGTTCTCGCCTGCGGAAACACCCTCCGCTCAGATGACGGGGTGGGTCCGTGGCTTTGCGAAAGGGTGCGGATCGATTTCGAGGCTGACCCTGAGGTTCGCGTCATTGCTCGTCAACAATGGACTCCAGATCTCGCCGAAGATATCGCCGCGTCCAGGACGGTCATCTTTGTCGACTGCACTCTGGATGCTCCACCGGGGCAAGTCGCCCTTCGCGAGGTGAAGCCAAGCTCGCCTACTTCAGGCCTGGCCACCCATCACACCGGGGCAGCAGAACTCCTGTCGATGGCATCGCAGTTGTACGGAGCGGTTCCGCATCGAGCACTGCTTCTCACGGTAGGAGCCGGATCGATGGCGCTCGGAGAGAGCTTCAGTCCAGCGGTACGTAACGCTCTCCCCGACGCTCGCAATCTACTTGAACTCACCATCCTCCAGTTACTTCGCAGCTCAACTACTTCGAACCTGCATTCGCAAGTTTGAAGGCGTAGGCGTATTCGCCCTTCAGCTGCGCCGGCACCGCGACGCGCACAGATCCCGCTGACTGCTGATATTCGAGAGCTGTAGCATCTCCGAGCATGGTGACACCTTGAACATGGGCATCCCCCAACTCCAACGTCAGAGTCTTCCCTTTTGGTTTGCCCAGTGCGATGACGTACAGATCTGAACCTTTCCGCGTAAAGCGCAGATCATCTCCCTCAGCACTCTTCCCTTCCGCGTGCGTCCACGGCGTCGTGTCGTAAATGGCCTCTCCGTTCTGCTGGAGCCACGCACCCAACGCCTTCAAACGCTCCATCTGCACGGGCGGGATGGTTCCGTCAGCTTCTGGTCCCACGTCAAGCAGCAGGTTGCCGTTTTTGCTCACAATATCGACGAGCAGAGCGATCAGCTCACCCGGCGCGATGGTCTCCGCCTCCCCTTCCGCGCGGTTGTATCCGAAGGAACGGCCCAGTCCGCGGCACTCTTCCCATTTCTTCTCGCTGATCTTGTCTAGCTTTTGGTATTCAGGGGACGTGAAATCGGAGTGCTTGATGCCAAACCGGTCATCAATCACACCATCGGGGACTGCGTTGTAATAGTCAGCCTCGACCTGCAAAGCGTTGCCAGTCTTCGGCCAATCGATGTCGTTCCACAACACCGCCGGATGATACTTCTCAATCAGCTCGTGAATCTGTGCAAACGCGTATTTCCCATACGCCTCGCTCTCCGGCTTCACTGCTTCGTAGTCTTTGCTGGTCTGGATGGGGCCGATGTTGAAGGTCCAGTCGTAGCCGCCGGAGTAGTACAGGCCCATCTTCATCCCGTGCCCTTCAACGGCCTTGGTCAGTTCGCCTACGAGATCGCGCTCGGCATGGAGCTGATTAGGCTTGAGGCTGGGACTCGGGTTAGGTGTCGTGCTTGGCCACAGCGTGAACCCCTCGTGATGCTTGCTGGTAAGCACCACGTAGC
This sequence comes from uncultured bacterium, assembly GCA_966443485.1. Taxonomy (GTDB): domain Bacteria; phylum Acidobacteriota; class Terriglobia; order Terriglobales; family Acidobacteriaceae; genus Telmatobacter. The sequence goes on from CBJOJD010000159.1 coordinate 2,397, forward strand.
GAGCACCGGCGTCGCGAAATATGGCCGCCATCTTGTCGGGATCCCACTTCTTCGATTCGCGATTGAACTCGGGAGCAAAATCGTAGTAGCCAAAGTTCGCGCCGAAATGCTGCTTGTGATACGCCTCGGTGGGAGACCCCGGGATGCGCATGACATTCAGGTACCACTCAGCGTAGGGGTTGTACTTGATGTAGTCCTGTGACGAAAAGTCATGGTCGGGATGCGATAACGGCGCCCAGCCGGGTACGGAATACAACCCCCAATGGATAAAGATCCCCAGTTTGGCGCCGGCATACCACTGCGGCAGCGGATGGCGGTCCAGGGATTCCAGGGTCGGCTCGTACTTGCCGGGGGCCTGAGCAAAGGTTGAGGGCAGAATCGACGCGCACAGCATGAGTGCGCCCCACCGGATCGATTTTTTGAAGGTCATCCGTGCTCCAAGAAAGACTCACACGGATCATAGCCCCTGGGACCGACTCTGCCAATCACTGCGCAGTGCCCTCGGTCAGGCGCCCATGGCCGCGGCATCCCGCAGCGTGATGACCACCTTCCCTGCCGCGTGCCCCTCATCCAGGTGGCGGAACGCATCGGCTGCCTTGCTCAGCGGGTAGACACTGTCGATCACTGGCTTCACCTTGCCTGTTCGCATAAGATTACGCAGCGTGTTCAGATCTTGCTGATTCACCTTGGCCATGAAGATCACCAGCTTGCGACTGGCAAACGGCGACAGCACAATGGCGATAAACAAAGCCAGGAGCATCCGAAAGGTCGCCCCCAATAGCTTCCCATGCGGCCCGCCCACTCCGACGAAGACCGCGTTCGGCTTCATGGCCCTCCGGCACGCAAAGGCGGAGTGATTTCCGATGCAGTCGAAGATGAGATCATAGCGGCATCCGTCTTTGGTGAAATCTTCGCGGGTGTAGTCGAGCACATGATCGGCCCCGATCGAGCGCACCATCCCTACCTTCGGCGTACTGCAGACCCCGGTCACCTCCGCCCCAAAGGCTTTTGCAATCTGGACGGCAAAGGTGCCCACCCCGCCCGCGGCACCGTTGATCAGGATTTTCTGCCCCGCGCGAATCTTTCCTTTATCGCGCAGCCCCTGCAATGCAGTCAGCGCAGCGATGGGCACTGCCGCCGCTTCTTCAAAGCTCACGTTTTCCGGTTTGAGAGCTAGGGCCGACTCCGTGGTGCGCGCATACTCGGCAAAGGCGCCGTCAGCTTTGGCCATCAAGCTCTTGCCCGCACAGACTCCGAACACCTCATCGCCCGGCTTGAAGCGAATTGCATCCACGCCTACCGCTTCCACAACCCCGGCAACATCCCGGCCTGGGCGCGTGACTCTGGGATGCGGCACCCCGAAGAACAAGCGAACCGGGAATGGCTTGCCCTTCATCAGCCCCACATCCAAAGGATTCACCGCCGCAGCTTGGACTTTGATCAAAACTTCGGCGCTTCCAGGCGAGGGCTTGTCGAGTTCCTCGCAGTGAAGAACATCAGGGGATCCGTAGGTGTGATAGACAATCGCTCTCATAAACGCCTCCGCGTGGTACACCTGCAGGTTCTGGTGGCAGCCAGGCGGCGCAGAAGCTCCCGCGGGCTGTCCACGGAAATCGCTCCAAAGCGTAAAGCGGATGGGCCTGCCGGCCGCATCCGCTTACCCTGTTCCTCTATTTCCAAGCTCCTTTTAGAAGGCGGCGACCGTCTGCCGCAGACTGTAAGAGCTCAGCGTCTTGATGTAGTTGCCCCGGTCGAAGGGCGAGGTATCCGGAACCGATCGGCGGCTCAGGCAACCACGCGTCTCCGAGAGGGACGAATATTCTCGCTTCTCAAGCCAGTAGCGGATGTCCGCCAGCACGCGGCCAATATGCTCGATGCCATGGATGTGGAGCGCTGAAGCCATCATGGCCACATTTGCGCCTGCCATGATGCACTTGAGCACGTCTTCAGCAGAGTGCACTCCGCCGGTGATCGCGAGATCCGCTCGCGTATGCCCGTACAGAATCGCCGCCCAGTGCAGGCGCGGCAGAAGCTCGGAGGGCGTCGAGAAATGCAAAGTCGGGCGTACTTCCAGGGATTCGATATCGAAATCTGGCTGATAAAAGCGGTTGAATAGAACGATCCCGCATACCCCGGTATCCTCAAGTCTGGCCACCAGGTGGGGCATGCTGGTAAAGGATTGCGATAGCTTCACTGCTACGGGCACTCGGACCGCGCGGCAGACGGCGTCGACCAGTTCCAGCAACTGTAGTTCAACTTCCGTGGACGTTTGGCTGCTGTCCGTGGCCAGGGCAAAGGTGTTCAGTTCAATCGCGTCTGCTCCGGCCTGCTCCATCTCCTTGGCATAACGCACCCACCCACCCGTGGTAGCTCCATTGAGACTGGCCATCACCGGAATGCGCACGGCCTCCTTGGTCCGGCGCAAGTGATCCAAATAGACCTCATGCGTCATCCGATAATCGGCCTGATCGGGAAGAAAGTGCAACGATTCAGCGAACGAGTCCGTTCCGCGGGACAGGTCTTCATCCAGCGCCCGCGACTCCAGAGCCAACTGCTCTTCAAACAACGAGGTAAGGACAATGGCGGAGGCTCCCGCCTCCTCCATGCGGTTCACATTCTCGATCGACTCCGAGAGCGGCGTCGACGAGACCACAATTGGTCCGTTCAATTTCAGACCCAGGTAACTTGTCTTGAAGTCAATCATTCCGTTCCTCCGGCGACAACCGGTTCCAGTTTCTCTGCCGGCCTCTCCTCGGGAGCAATGTGCGGTGTCTCGCCGCGGCCGGGCATGGCGGCGCGGGCCGAGTAGACGCGCCACTGGCGCTCTACATCATCCTGCGCTTCGTTGAGTAGTTCTGCAGCCAGCTCCGGATTGCTCCGCGCCAGCATGGTATAACGTGCCTCGCGATACGCGTACTCCTTCAGCCGGATAGCAGGGGCCTTCGAATCCAGCTGGAACGGGTTCTTACCGGTCTCACGCAAGGCCGGGTTATAACGCATCAGTGGCCAGTAGCCCGATTGCACCGCCAGCTTCTGCTGCTCCAGCCCGTGCACCAGGTCGTACCCGTGCGCAATGCAACTGGAATAGGCGATGATGATTGACGGTCCTTCGTGAGCTTCGGCCTCCTGGAAGGCCTTGACCACTTGCGTGTCGTTCGCCCCCAAGGCCACCTGCGCGACATAGACGTATCCGTAGCTCACCGCTTCCATTGCCAGATCCTTACGGCTGACCATCTTGCCGCTGGCCGCAAACTTGGCTACGGCGCCGCGCGGAGTAGCTTTGGAAGACTGTCCTCCCGTATTGGAGTACACCTCGGTATCGAGCACCAGCACATTGACGTTCTTGCCCGAGCCCAACACGTGATCGAGCCCACCGAAGCCGATATCGAATGCCCACCCATCGCCGCCCAGGATCCAGACACTCTTGCGAACCAGAGTGTCCGCGATCGCCAGCAGGTTGCGAGCATCAGATGAGTCCTCGGCGGCCAGCTTCTCGCGCAGAATCTTTACCCGCTCCCGCTGTGCATTGATCTCCGGCTCGGTCTTTTGTGGTGCATGCAACAATGCAGCGACCAGCTCTTCTCCGGCCAGCGGGGATACGCGTTGCAGCAAGGTTTCAGCAAAGGCCTTCTGCTGATCCAACGCTACTCGCATGCCGAAGCCAAACTCCGCGTTATCCTCAAACAGCGAGTTCGCCCACGTAGGACCGCGGCCCTGCGCGTTGGTGGTGTACGGAGTCGTGGGAAGATTGCCGCCATAGATGGACGAGCAACCAGTGGCGTTGGCAATGTACAGCCGATCGCCAAACAGCTGGGTCAACAGCTTCACATAGGGCGTCTCACCGCAGCCTGCACATGCACCCGAGAATTCAAACAGGGGCTGCAAAAGCTGCAGGTCCTTCACTTGCCCGTGCGACAACCTGCTGCGATCTACCTCAGGCAGTCCCAGGAAGAACTCCCAATTCTCGCGCTCGGTCTCCCGCAGCGGCGCTTGCGCAGCCATGTTGATGGCCTTGTGACCGGCATCGCTCTTGCTCTTGACCGGGCACGCTTCCACGCAGACAGCACAGCCGGTGCAGTCTTCCGGCGCCACCTGAAGCGTGTACCGATCGTTCTCCATGCCCTTCCACTTGGGCTTAGCCCACTGGAAATTGGCAGGCGCGTCACCGGCCAGATCGGCGCTGTAGACCTTGGAACGAATCACAGCGTGCGGACACACCATCACGCACTTGCCGCACTGGATGCAGAGGTCCTTATCCCACACGGGGATGAACTGCGCGATATTGCGCTTCTCCCACTGCGCAGTACCGGTCGGGAAGGCACCACCTGCGGGAAGCGCGCTGACGGGGAGCTGATCACCCTTGCCGCTCGCGATCTGCCCAAGCACGTCGCGCACAAACCCGGTCGCCTTGGGCGAAAGTGACCCGACGATGTCGAACTCCGCGGAAGCAGCGGAGGGAATCTCCACTCTTTCAAGATGCGCCAACGCGGCATCCACGGCAGCGAAGTTCTTCTGCACTACAGCCTCGCCCCGCTTGCCGTAGGTCTTCTTGATTGCCTTTTTGATTTGCTCGATTGCCTCCTCGCGTGGCAGCACACCGCTGATGGCGAAGAAGCAGGTTTGCATGATGGTGTTGATCCGGGATCCCATCCCGGCCTCACGTGCGACCTTGTAACCATCGATCACGTAGAAGTCGATCTTCTTGCGGATGATCTCCTGCTGCGCCGTCTTCGGAAGATGCTTCCATACCTCATCTGCCGCATAGGGCGAATTCAGCAGGAACACCGCCCGGGGCATGGCCGGCTCCAGCACATCGATCTTCTCCAGGAAGCTGAAGTTGTGGCAGGCGACAAAGCTGGCACGATTGATGAGGTACGTCGAGCGGATCGGAGTGGGGCCGAAACGCAGGTGAGACGTAGTCATCGAACCTGACTTCTTGGAGTCGTAGACAAAGTATCCCTGAGCGTAGTTGGGTGTCTCCGTCCCAATGATCTTGATGGAGTTCTTATTGGCTCCCACCGTGCCATCGGAGCCCAAACCGTAGAACAATGCACGTACCGTGCGCGGATCCTCTGTGGTGAACTCCGGATCGTAGCTCAAGCTGGTGTGGCTGACATCGTCCTCGATGCCGATGGTGAAGTGATTCTTCGGCGAGTCCTTGGCCAGTTCATCGAGAATCCCTTTGACCATGGCCGGAGTAAATTCCTTCGACGATAGACCGTAACGCCCACCAATGATGACCGGCTTTGCGAAGGGCAGATTCTCCGCATTCTCTGCCACAATCGTCACAATATCTTGATAGAGAGGCTCACCCGCCGCGCCCGGCTCCTTGCAGCGATCCAGCACGGCAATCGACTTCACAGTTGCCGGCAGTGACTGGAGGAAGGCAGAGGCATCGAACGGGCGATACAGGCGCACCTTTACCAGCCCCACCTTCTCGCCCCGCTTGTTCATCAACTCAACCGCTTCCTCGGCGGCTTCCGCACCTGATCCCATCAGCACGATTACGCGCTCCGCATCTGGAGCACCGTAGTAGTCGAACAGACGATACGCACGGCCAGTCTGAGCTGCGAAGCGATCCATAACCGCTTGCACGATGCCGGGCACGGCCCGGTAGAACGGACTGCAGGCCTCGCGTGCCTGGAAGAACACGTCTGGGTTCTGAGCTGTACCGCGAATGATCGGACGATCGGGGCTAAGTGCGCTTTGACGGAACTGGATGATGTACTTGTCGTCCACCATGGCGCGTATCGTCTCGTCCGCAATCGGGTGAATCTTCCCCACTTCGTGAGAGGTACGGAAGCCATCGAAGAAGTGAATAAACGGGATGCGCGCTTCCAGCGTCGCCGTCTGGGCGATCAGGGCCAGATCCGCAACCTCCTGCACAGAGTTCGAGGCCAGCATCGCCCAGCCCGTCGAGCGGCATGCCATCACGTCCGAGTGATCGCCGAAGATCGACAGGGCGTGGGTTGCCAGCGTGCGCGCCGTTACGTGCATGGTGGCGGGAGTAAGCTCGCCCGCAATCTTGAACATGTTGGGAATCATCAGCAGGAGCCCCTGTGACGCGGTGAACGTGGTCCCGAACGCCCCGGCCTGCAAAGCGCCATGCAATGCGCCCGCCGCTCCTCCCTCACTCTGCAGTTCCTCCACAATGGGCAATGCGCCCCAGATGTTCTTTTTGCCTTCCGAGTGCCACTGGTCAGCCCACTCGGCCATGGGCGACGAGGGGGTGATGGGATAGATGGCGACGACTTCGGAGAGACGATAGGCAACCGAGGCTGCCGCCTCGTTCCCATCCATGATGACCATTGGTTTCTCGTTCATTCGCTTTGCCTCACAGGGCGGCTGGCGGGGCCAAAAACCGCTACGGTGAGTCTCTTCTCGTGTGGGTACACCCGCTGTGATGAGAGACACAAGCGGACCCTTCAATGTCACAATGTGACACGCGTGCCGGATTATGAGTTCCAAGCGATCCGTTTCGGGCAGGTGCCAATGTGGGCCGGAGGCTGAATCCAGGTTGCATCACTCCTGTTGCACTTCTGTTTACTGGACGACATACTGTACTCAAATCCACAAAGCTGTGCCCTTTTAAATGAAGAAGCCAAATCTGGTCGGCATCGGCGTCGCGACCGTCGCGGTGTTGTTCTTTCTCCTGTGTATGGGTGTACTGCGCTTTGGCTCTGAGTGCCATAACGCTACCCTGTGGGTGACACACACCACTGAGGTGCTCGACCGGATCCGCAACACACGTTTGACCTTGAACCAGCCGCCAAAGCTGCTCCAGGATCGTCGCTCAGCCCAAATTCAGGTCACAGCCGCATTGCAGCAGGTGGATCGCATCGGTCAACTCACCCGCGACAACCCTGTCCAGCAGCACAATCTATCGCAGCTGCGGGCTTTGCTATCCGCACCAGACGCGATGATGCCGAACGGCTCTTTCGACGCCGGGGCTCGGGCCGGAGGCGACGCCATCCTGGGCATCATGGAGCAGGAGGAATACCGGCTCCTGTGCCTGCGAAGCGCTGCGCAGGCGGCCGCCATCTCCAGAATGGCGATCGCCGCCACAGGTCTCTGTACCGCCCTGTTCTTGGTGGGCCTGGTGACGGGAACGGCCGCTTGGCGCCAGATCCGCCGACGCAAGCAGATTGAATGCGATCTGCTGCGCGAAAAAGATGAGCACGCACGCTTCGCCCGCAAGCTGGCCATCGTCTCCGCGGGTACCGAGCTCATCCAGGCTGCTCAAAACGAGGCCATGGTCGATCAAGCGGTCGTACAGATCATGCGCGATCTTCTGCCGGACACCGGGGGATATTTCGCTCTCGTAAGCAATTCCAAAGACGTGGTCGAGGTACGCGGCAGCTGGGGCATGAACAATCCCCCTGGGTCCTTCGTGCCGTCCGCCTGCCTCGCTCTGCAGATGGGACGGACCATCCACCCTGGCGACTCCCCAACCCACATGATCTGCCCCCATGCCACAGGGACGGAGGGCACGCTGGACTCCCTCTGCATTCCCATCCGCAACTCCTCGGAGTGCATGGGCGTGCTGTTTGTCCAGTCTGGCCAGCTCGTCAGCAAACAAAGGATCGATGCTCTGACGGTGTTGGTGTCTCACCTGGCGCTGGGTCTGACAAATCTGCGCATGCGCGAGGCTCTACGGAGTCAATCGGTCCGGGATGCCCTTACTGGCATTTACAACCGTCGTTACTTCGATGAGACGTTACAGCGCGAGTTGCTGGCCAGCGCTCGACACGGGGTACCGCTCAGCTTGCTGATGTTCGACGTGGATCACTTCAAGATGTTCAACGATACGCATGGCCACCAGGCAGGAGATGAGTCCCTGAAAGCACTCGCCCGCATCATGCGTTCCGCGTTCCGAGGGAGTGACGTGATCTGCCGTTATGGCGGTGAAGAATTCGCGATCATCCTGATCGGCACTGACTTGCAAAATGCGCACGCCAAGGCGGATAGCTTCCGTCGCACGGTCGCCGAGTCGGAGCTGAGCTACGGAGGCCGGGACCTCGGCCGCATGACCGTTTCCATCGGAGTGGCCTCCTCGGACGAATTTCGCAAGCCGGACGCCCTGGTGCGCGCCGCCGATACAGCCTTGTACCAGGCCAAACGCTCGGGTCGAAACGCGGCGCTGGTTTGCACCAATCGCGAATTTGCGCTGCCCTCTGTGGATAGCAGCCGCGGCCGCAATTCCAATCCTCTGGAACCCAGGATCACGAAGCTTTCCAACACATTGGTGATGCCGGCCCCATCCCGATCGATCTCAACTCAACAATGAACTTACGATGGGCATCCATTCACCGATAGGAATCTTGTTCGGACATGTACCCGAGCAGGAGCCGCAGTCAGCGCAAGCCGTAGAGCGCTCCTGCATGGGCAGCAGCGCGCGATAACGCGAACGTGCTCCGTCCACGTCGTCGTATAGATAAGCGTCGTTGAAGAACTCAAAATTGGCGGGGATATTCACTCCATTGGGGCACGGCATGCAACTGCAGCAGTGCGTGCATGGAACCACTCTCCGCGCGCCGTAAAGAGTACGAATCTCTTTGATCAGAGCATGATCGGCAGCGCGAAGAAGATGGATCCGCGATGCTTCGGCCACACTCAGATTTTCTTCAACTTCCTCCATGGACCCCATACCGCACAGAACCGTTGAGACGGCCGCCTGATCCCATAGCCAATGCAGTGCCCACTCCACGGGCGTACGTCGCGTCGCTCCGTGCATCATCGTCCAGCGAACGTTCGCGGGAGGATGGATCAGGCGCCCTCCCCGAAGCGGCTGAGTAACAATCACCCCCCACCCCTTGCGTGCGGCCCTCTGCACGACGCACAGCGTGGATTCTTTCTCAGCGTCCACATAATTCAGCGGCAACTGACAGAAACTCCACAGTTGGGTGCTCTCAGCAACCTCTTCAAAGCACTCAGCGTTTCCCTGGAATGAGAAGCCTAAATAGCCGACACGTCCCTCGCGCAGCGCGGGCGCAGCAGGGGATCGAGCGCCACGCAG
>CBJOJD010000160.1:0-11397 GCA_966443485.1 uncultured bacterium
GAAGGCGGGATGGAAAGGGAAAGTACGGCCGCGTATGATACGCAGTACGGTAGCTCAGAGCAGCTCTTGAATCCCATCCAGCGCGCCGGTTCCGCTGGCTGACAGACTCTTTCGAGCACACCGCGGCGGGATCGGCACGGAAACGTGCCCCGCGGAGAGGAGCAGAGCAAGCATGCCCCCGGGTCAAAAAACAGCGGCGGAGATCGCGGAGGGAAACTCCGTTCTCGATGCTGCCCGGATCCGTGAGCAGCTGGAGCGGCTTCTTGCCCACCCTCTGTTTTCCAACAGCAAACGTTATCCCGCCCTGCTGGCCTACACCGTCGAACAGACCCTGCTGGGCAACGCCGCGGAGCTGAAAGAACGCAGCATCGGCGTCGAAGTCTTTGGACGATCGCCCAGCTACGATGCCAATGCCGATCCCGTGGTGCGCATCACCGCCGGCGAGGTCCGCAAACGGCTTACCCAGTACTATTACGACCCCAGCCACCGCGGCGAGCCCATCATCGAGCTCCCCACCGGGTCCTACGTGCCGCTCTTCCGGGAGCCGGAACGTGCCGCCGAGCCCGATTTTCCCCCTTTGCCACCCGTGGAAGCCGCCCCGATCGCAGATCTGGTCACGGTTACTCCAATCCCAGCGGCGCCCAGCCGCCTCTGGAGACTACGTTGGCTGCTGGCCACCGGAGCAGCGCTGCTGGTTGTGCTTGCCGGGGCGGTTGGCCTGTTGACTGGCCTGCGCTATCACGGCGCCCCCCCACCCCCCTCGAACATCGATCGTTTCTGGGCCCCAGTCACCGAAAGCGTCAATCCCACGACCTTCTGCCTGGGAGAACCTGCCAAGAATCTAGACGTTGGCACCATCAACAGCTTTGACGCGCCAATCAGCAACGCCAAGACAGAGCCGCTCTACTTCCGCCTGCACTACTCAGGGAATCTGGCCTTGGCCGATGTCATTACCCTGACCCGGACGGTGGCGGCCCTGGCCTCGCAACACAAAGCATTTAGAGTAGTTCCGGCTTCGGAGGCGACCTTCGCCCAGCTCCGCGAGGGTCCCTTTGTCCTGATCGGTGCCTTCGACAACGTCTGGACACTGCGCGTGACCCAGAAGCTCCGCTTTGGATTCGAATCGAAGGACGGCGTAGCCCTGCTGGTGGACCGGCACAGCCCCAAAGAGACGACCTGGGCAACGGCCTGGGATCTGCCTTATCAGAAACTGTCGCGGGACTACGCCATTGTGGCGCGCATCCACGACAGCACGACCGGGCAGCCGGTCATCATTGCCGCCGGAATCTCCGAAGAAGGTACCGAGGCGGCCGGCGAGATCCTCTACAACCCCATGTACCTTGATTCTCTGTTGGCCAAGGCTCCCAAAAACTGGGAGCAGGTCAATATGGAGGCGGTCATCGAGACGCAGGTGATCGAAGGGCACCCGGGTCCGCCGAACATTCTGGCGGTAGAGACTTGGTAAGCAGCAGCTGGTTGAAGAGCAGACCGCAGCCAGAGCAATCCTCAGACAATATCGAAGACAATCAAGCTGGATTGGCTGGCTGTAGAGATCTGGCTATCGCCGGGGATGAGTGCTGGAAGTTAGGGGCCGGAGAAGAACAACAGGAATTCTCATGTTCTTCTTTCGTGCTCGGTACCGGCCGGGAGGGTTAGGCTTCTTTCTTCTTGGCCCGTTGAGCCGCCCACCGTTTGCGTTGCGCGTCGGCGATACGTTTCCGTGCCTCGGGGCTCAGCACGCGGGTGGCCGCCTTCGCTGGAGTTTTCTTGGGACGCCGAGCAGAGGAGACAGCAGCGCCAGAACCGGACAACAACGAACGTACCTGGGTGAGTCGTGCAATCTCTGCGTCAATTTCAGCAAGGATAGTACTGATCGTCATAGTACCCAGGATAACTCACCTTTGAGCGGCGAATTGAGATTACTATCGAGTATCTAGATGGTGACTCGTAATCGGACCGCGGCCCCTCAGCATCATTGAGCAGACCTCTCCCCACAGTTATTTCCACTCACGATAATTCGGCTGCCTCAGAGCTGATCCCGCTCAACGCAAGCTCTTCCTCGCCCCCAGCCCGTTCGCTTTCGAAACAACTGTGCCCATTTGCGGACAGCTGCAAAGAGATTCGTGCGTGCCCTCCATCCGCCGTGACTCCGCCGGCTCCGCGTCTGGCATTCATGCGGCGTGGCCTGTTCTTCGCAGCTACCGCCTGACCACTTCGCGCTGCTTGCACAACGCTTCGGATACCCGCTTGCTCAGTGAAGGGGCGTGGGGTGCAGTCCCCAACGAAGGAGGCTTGAATGACGTTGCGATTGCTTCGCACACTTCTCGTTGTCTGCGTCTTCAGCGGTACGGTTTGGGCAGCAACGGATCCATTGACCGGCACCTGGAAGCTCAATCCGGCGAAAAGCCACCTCAGCGATGTAATGAGGGTGAAGGCCGCGGGAGACCGCAGCTTTACGTTCTTTCTGTCGGCTACGAATCCCGAGACCATCGTGGTCAACGGCACCGACCAACCCGGGATCTTCGGGACCACTCTGGCCGTCACGGAACTGGCACCGCATCAGTGGAAGGTCGTGCGCAAGAAGGATGGCCATCTCCTCATCTCTGCTATCTGGGAGCTGTCTGCCGACGGCAATACGCTCACCGATCACTTCACCGGCTATCGGGCGGATGGTTCGACCAACAATCTGCTCTATGTCTATGCCCGGACCGAACCCGGCGAGGGCTTTGCGGGCACGTGGGAGAGTACAAGCGAGCAGGTGAACTCCACCTACGAGATCCAGGTCGAGCCCTATGGGGATGCGGGCCTGTCGTTTATCGCTTCCGCACAGAAGGTGACGAGAAGCATCAAGTTCGATGGCAAGGACTACGCAGGCGATGGGCCGAATCTGCCTGCGGGGTACACGACCTCAGGCCGCCGTCTGACCGAGCGAACGGTCGAGTTAACTGACAAGATCGACGGGAAGGTGCTGGACACACAGCTGGTCGAGGCTACACCGGGAGGCGAGACACTCACCATCACCACGCATCTTCCCGGAGTGAGCAAGCCCAACGTCCAGGTGTTCGAGCGGGAATGATGCAAGCTCTCGTCACACCGGACGGTCCGGGAAGAACCAGCGCACACCAAAATTAATTCGAGGGGCGATCGTACCAATCGAGCACGCGCAGCGCGCGCAGCGTGTTCCAGCGGCTGGGCCGGCCATCGCCCTCCTCCAAGGAAAAGTGGATCTCTCCGGGATGGGTGTTTTCCAGCAGCCAGGTGCCGTCTGCTTGCTGCTTCGCCCGCACGATCCCGATGGCTTCTTCCATTCGGGAATCGGGAGTCGCTCCGGTGGATCGAAGATAGTCGAGGGCGCGGAGGATGTCGTAGTACCAGCGCGGCGGGAAAGAGAACTGGAGCCAGGCGGGGTTCACCACTTCGCCCGTGCTCTTACGCCGGAAGAGTTTCCGTTCCAGCAGGTACTCCTCTCCCCGGCGCCGGGCGGCGATGGATTCGGGCGTTCCTCCGTTTGCATGCTCGTAGGCGAGCAAGCCTTCTAATACGCAAATCGTGGTCGCGAACGAAGAGCGCACGGAACCGTTCTCCGTCTCGCAGTTCCAGCCACCATCCGCGAGCTGCTCACGCACAAGACGTTCGACCAGCCCATCCATGTTCAGGCCAAAGTAGACGCCGATGGTCACGGTTCTGCCGTTGATGCACGGCTCGACCTCACCTTCGAAGAAGGGTTGTCCTGCATGCTCCCATCGACAGCTTTCAGCGACTTTTTCGATGGCAGTGCGAACTGCTTGGGCGTGTGGATCGATTCCGAATTCCACCAGCAATTGCAGGGTGGGCAGGGTGGAGATCCACGGCTGGCTTCCCCGTTCTTCTCGCCAGGGATGCTCTTTCCCGGGAAGCAGGCGCCTCGCGCCCACTGGCCATCTTCTCCTTGAAGAGCCAGCAGTCGAGCGCCCCAACCTTGGGTAACCGTCTTGGCCCGTTCCGCCGCGACGAGGTCCTCGGGCGCATGGACCAGGTCGCGCAAGACCTGCCAGCGAAGGGCAGGATCGGAATCCAGAAGCCAGTCCAAAACCTTCATTCACGGCCAGTGTACATGCGGCTGCGCGCCACGCACCTGCCTGGACGGTGCAGATTCAGAACGGCAGAGCCCGCATCACTGGGTGTTGGACTTTGGAGCGGTCTCCTGCGCTGTCTCCATGATTTTGCGCTGGCCGGGCTTGGCGTAGTAGCCGCTGCGGGTGCGCACAATCAGCTTGCCGTGGCCGGGCGCGCTGGCCTCCACGTGCACGGTGCGATATCCGCCTTGGCTGGCGGGACGCGTGGAGTGATATCCCACCGTGTACTGGTTGCGGATATCACGCGCAACCTCGTCGGCAATCCGATCCACCTCATCGAGCGACCGGGGGAAGTAGGCCAAACCGCCGGTGTCGGCGGAGAGTTGTTCGAGGTCGTTGCGGGCACGATCCGCTTCGGCCTTATCGGCATCGTAGAGCAGGCCAATGCTGTAGACCACCGGTCCGCCCAGACTTTGCACTTTGCGAATGGCGTCGGTCAACTCGAGATGCGAGGCGTTATCCGCGCCGTCGGTGATGATGAGCAACACCTGCTTGGGCTGCTTGGCGTGCTTGGAAAGTTCATCCGCCGAGGCGGAGATCGCGTCGTAGAGCGCGGTCGTGCCCTTGGAATCAAAATGCGAAAGACCGTTGCGCAGAGCCACGCGGTCCGCTGTGAATCCCTGATCGAGATAAGCCCGGTCGGAGAAGTTCACGACGAACGCGGTATCTTTAGGATTCGATTCTTCGAGGAGCTTGAGAGCGGCAGCGTTGACCGCGCCGCGCTTGTCGCGCATGGAGCCGGAGTTGTCGACCAGAATGCCCATGGAGACGGGCAAATCCTGATGCACGAAGGAGGTGGTGGTCTGAGCCACACCATCTTCCCACACGCGGAAGTCCTTGCGGCCAAGGTCCAGGACGGGGCGGCCCTTGTCGTCGACCACGGCGCAGCTCAACAGCACCTCATCCACATCTTCGTGCAAGGTGTAAACGCCGTTCTTGCCCTTCTCGATCTCACCTGGCTTGCCTGGATGGTTCGCGGTATTGGCTTCGGCGGGCTGCTCATCCGGGTCAGGAGAGGGAATGGGGTCGTGATCGACGTCCAGGCGCGGCTGCACCTCGGGCTTGGTGGGATCCGGTAAACCCGCGGGAACACTGGGCTTGGCAGGCGCTTGCGCGCGCACACCGGTTCCATTCCAGCACACAAGGCAGGGAAGAACCAAGGCAACGGTTCGAAGGATGCGAACAACGGACTGAGGCTTGGGCATAAGAGACACGTAGAGAACCAATCAGTCGGTTAGATGCAACAAACCCGCAGAGTGCGGCTTCGCTACTCCGCCTCGGGAGAAAGGCAGACAGAAGAAACGGTTTAGGACGGGGAAGGCTTTGACGGGAGAAGACCGGGGATGAGCGGAAGCGTCGTAGGCTAACGCTTGCGGGCGCGCCAGAACGAGCTCACGCTCAAATAGAGAAAGACGGCAGTGATGACCGCGGCGGCCAGAAAGCGGCTGTGGTCCGGCCCATGCGCATAGCTAAGCCGCGCGCGCCAAGCCATCTGCCCGAACACCAGGACAAAGAGCAGAAAAAAAACTCCGACCACCTCGAGGAACACACTTCCGCCGACGCGGCCGAAGGGCTTGAGAAAGGCGCCTACTCCGCGCGCCACACTGCCGCTGGCGCGTCCCGCAGAGCGCACCGCGTTACGTTGCGCCCCGGTTGTGCCCACTCCAGAGACGGTCACGGGATGAGACGCAGAGCGCGGCGATGCGGTGCCGGAGCTGGCCAGGCGCTGGCCTGCCATTCGCCCTGCCACGCGCAAGCCTACGCCCAATACCCGACCAATAGTCTGGGGTCTCATTCCGATTATGATGGTAACAGCCACGGTGGTTGCGCTTGCCACAGGTGACTGGAGTGCAGTTGCTCGGAAACCGCGGCGGCAGTAAGGTAGATAGAACGCTCGCCGCTTCCTGCGCCAAATTTCGCGCCGGCCGCAGCCGTTGGAGGTAAAAACCTTGACATCCCGCCTGCGCGAACTCATCCAGCAGCTCGGAGAAGCCATCCACGAGTCGGTCATCGAGAGCGAACAGATCGCCGGAGTGGTTCAGGACATCCGCAAGCAAGGCTTCGATGTGCTTCTGATGCTGGAAGCCACGATCGGCCTGAACGAAGTATCGGCCAAGGATGCGGAAGGCGAGGAGATCGAGGGCGAGGAAGGTCCATTCACACAGAACGACCTCTCGTTCCTCAAGTCTCTGCGAATCTCCATTGAAGGCGACGAAAACGAAGACTCGTCCGCTTCGGATTAGTTCGAACTCTAAGATCGGCTGACAGCAGCTATCGGCTGGCTGTCAGCACCTCGATGTAATCCAATGCGGCTGGATCGGCTCCATTGGGCATACCCTCCACGCGAATCAAATCTCCCTTTTTCAATGCAACGGCGCGCACCAGATGACGGACGGAGTTATCTCCGTGCGGCTGGCGCGAGGGCAGCTTGGCATCCGCTTCCCAATCTGCAATACGTTTCCCGTTCACGCTGAGAGTGAAGCGCGCAGTTCCACCCTGCAGGTCGAAGTACTGAACTGCAATATCCTGGGTGGCTGAGGCGCCGTTCCACACCCATTGCGCGGAGCAGCTTTGCGGCAGATCGCTGCCGGCGGGATCGGTGCAGGAAACAGCTTTGCCCCCTGAGGCGTCCTCCCAGGGCTTTACCTCGATCACTCTATAGCCGGAGAGCTGCGCATCCTCGGCCTCGAGCCTGCCGGGATAATGACCTGCGCGTCCCTTCGCGTCGGGAATGCCACTGAGCTTCAGAAAATACTGCACGATGGCATCGCGCCATACGATGGCGTGTCCTGCCTGGTAGGCCAAGCGCGCCTGTACATCTGTGAAGAGCTTGTCGTCAATTTTGCCTTGAAGCGATGCCCATTCTGTGACGAGACGCGCGGCTTCGTCTGCGCCCTGGTAATGGCTGTCGTAGATGTACTGGATGATGCTCTTCCCGTCGTGCAGCTTCCAGGCGTAGGGCAGGTGATGAAAGAAGAGCAGCAAGTCGTCGGGAGTTTCCTTGGCTGATTCGTAGGTCTTTGCAACTTCGGGCCAGTATTGCCCCACGTAGCCGGTGCCTGTGGCAACGGTGCAATCCATGCCCACGCCCTGGTGGTCGGCTCGATGCCACTGTCCCCAGCCGTTGTTCTCACTGGATTCAATGTTCGGTCCGTAGTGGCTGCCGGTGATATCGGTAAGAGTCTGCATCCCCAGCGGGCCGGTGTAATGCACGTAGGCCGGCCAGCTCTGCATCAGCATGCTGCTTACGGTAGAAACGACCTGCGGATCGGTGCCGATACTCTGACGAACCCATTCCTGCGCGATGGATTCGGGAGCGAGATCAGGATTCCACGCAAGGCGGCCAAAGGCATACAGATTTGCCAAGGCCAGCGGCGAACCCAGCCAGCCTTCGCGGCCCACACCTGCCACGCCCACCATGCCGCCCAGCGGCTGAGTGAAGCTCTTGCCCTCCAGAATCTCTTTCACAGGGGTCGATCGATTCTGAGCGCGCAGATCGAAATCCAGTACCCACTTCCACATGGGCGCGAGATATACCAGGTGGCGTTGCTGGCCGGTGTACTCCTGTGTGATCTGCAGCTCCATCGCCTCATTACTGTGCTGGAGGCCGCCGAAGAGCGGCGACACCGGCTCCTGTGCCTGGAAGTCGATGGGGCCTTCTTTGATTTGAACGATTACGTTCTGAGCGAACTTGCCATCCAGAGGATGAAAGATGTCGTAGGCAGCGCGGGCGCGGTCCGCCTTAGGATCGCGCCAATCGAGATGGTGGTTGTAGACGAAGGCGCGATAGAGCACGACACCGTGATGCGGCGCTAGCGCATTCGCCAGCAGGTTCGCCGCATCGGCAGGTGTGCGGCCGTAGCTGGCGGGGCCGGGCTGTCCTTCAGAATCCGCCTTCACCGTGAAGCCCGCAAAGTCAGGGATGAGCGCGTAGATCTCATTCACCTTTGCGGTCCACCATGCCTGCACCGCCGGGTCGAGCGGGTCGAAGCTGGAGAGGCCGCCGATCTTCTGCGGGCTGGCGATGTCCGCGCTGAGAGCGACGCGCACGCCCCAGGGCCGCATAGCATCGGCGATGCGCGCCACACCCTGCAGCATCTCCGGTGTAAAGAACGTCGACGCATTATTGACGTTGTTTAGATTGCAGCCGTTGATGCCTACGGAAGCAAGCAGACGCGCATACTCACTGACTGGAGCAAGATCCTGCCGGACTTCGCCCGACTCAAAGAAGATGGAGCGCCCGGCATAACCGCGCTCGATGGAACCATCGGCGTTATCCCATTCATCCACCCAGCGAATCGGCATGGCAGGATGACCGCGCAAGGGCTGCTTGAGCACTGCATCGAGGGAACCCTGGCCGGAGGCGGTGGCCGGCAAGCGCAGAAGTGCAAAGGCTCCATGGAGCACGCCTGCGGGATCGCCCCCCACGATCGCTACAACATGCTTCGCGCCGCGCTCGTGATTCGAGTAGATCCAGTAGCTCTCCGGACCCAGATCCGAAGGCAGCGGCACGTTCGGGTGGGACGCGCGTATCTCCTGCGCCGTGCCTAGAATCGTTTCTCCTTGCGCCGGAACTGAACCACTGTCAGTTCCCGCAAGAGCGCGCTTCAGCTCCGACACGGCTGAATGCTCTTCTGTGCTGTCGCCCAGAGCTCGTATCGATGTCGGCATGCCCGCCCATTGCGCAGGCCGGTCATATTTCAGCCAGGCTTGGTCGGCGGTCTGCGCCGGCAGAACGGCCCAGCCCAGCAACGCCCAGGACAGTGCTACAGCAAAGGAAAAATCGATTTTCTTCAGCATATTTGCGCCCGCGCAGAAGTTGATTCCACGCCCCGTACCGTTGTATCACGGCAGAATCCTCCGGCGGAGGACTGGGAGGCATCTACACGATCATGCGGAGCGGCAGGTAAGAATGAAGCTCAGCAATGGTTCCAGTCCACTGCAACTTTGCGCAGCCCGCGCACTGCATTGCTGAGGTAGACCGCATCGGCGCTCCGCAGATCCGCGATGGTCAGAACGCGCTCTTCGATCTCTGGACGCGTTTCGAGAAGATGTCTGCGATACACGCCCTCGAGCAGCCCGCAACTTGCAGGTGGCGTGTACCAGCGCCCGCTGTGTTCGATGAAGAGGTTGCTGATCGCGCCTTCCGTAATCTGCTCATAAGTGTTGAGGAACAGCACGTCCGCATACCCCAGAGCCTGCGCGTTCCGAAAATGCGCGGCGTAAAGCGGGCGGTTGGTGGTCTTGTGGTAGAAAAAGCGATCTCCGGGATCGGTTCGCTCGGTAGCAATGTATACGCGTGGGAGCTCTTCGTTGTCAGCAGCTGGTGAAGGCAGCAGCTCCTGGGTCACGCAGATCTGGCCTTCGCGGCTGAGCGTGAGCCGGACCCGCCGCGGCTGGGCGTCCAAATCCGCAGCAACCTCGGCAAGCGCGGACTCAACAGCGTTCCGGTTGTAATCGAAGCCAAAGTACTCGGCGGAATCGGCCAGCCTATCGAGGTGCAAAGAGAGCAAAGGATATTCGCCTTCCCAACGCATGGTCTCCACCAGGAGAAAGGGTGCTTCAGCCGCGGTGAGGAACTCTGCTTTCAGTCTGCACTCGCGATACTCCTGCTCGGGAACCGAGTCGATCACGATGCCGCTGCCGATCCCCATGGTTCCCATTTCGCCGCGCAACTCAAGCGTGCGGATGGCCACGTTCATCACGCTGCGCTCGCGAGAAAAGTATCCGATGGCTCCGGTGTACACGCCGCGCGGTTCGGCCTCCATCTGCGCCAGCAACTGCATGGCTCGCACTTTGGGCGCCCCAGTGATCGACCCGGAGGGATGCAGGGCACGCAGGATATCGCCCACCTTCACCTCGGGGCGAAGCTGTCCGCTGACTGTTGAGGTCATCTGCCAGAGCGTCGGATAGCGCTGCACATGAAACAGATCCTCCACGCGGACGCTGCCGTAGGCGCAGAGCCGACCGAGATCGTTGCGCAGCAGATCGACGATCATCACGTTCTCGCTGCGGTTCTTCTCGTCTTGTGCCAGCCACGCGGCAATCTCGGCGTCCTCGGCATTCGTACGGCCTCGCCGCGCCGTACCCTTCATCGGGCGAGTGAGGATATGGCGCTCACCACCATTTCGCTCGACCGCGAAGAACAGCTCTGGGGAGAAGCTGAGGATGCGGTGATCCGGCTGAGTATGCAGAAAGGCGCCGTACTCCACCGGCTGACGGCCGCGCAGCCGCCCGTACAGAGCTGCGGAAGATCGCACCCCGCGCAGCCGCAACGGAAAGGTGTAGTTCAGCTGATAGACATCGCCTGCCCGGATCCACTCATGAATGGCTTGGATATGCTCGCGGTACTCAGCCTCTCCGACGGGTAGCTCAACAGCGAAGTTCTCGTCCTCGACGTCATCTGCCGGATTGAGTGGCTCGAAGGATGCGAGATCATTAGGCTCTCCCCCGAGAAAGGATCCCGTTGAGGGATCGAACACCGAACAGTGCTCGTAGATGCCGATCCAGGCAAGAGGCCGGCCGGGTGGCAGCGGCCGGGTCTGTGCTGCTGGCTCGAAGCAACTGCCGCACTCGTAGGTGAAGTAGCCGGCGGCGAAGAGCCCTTCTTTTTGCGCACGCTCGATTTGCTCGATGAGCGAAGCGAGTCCTGCAGCATCAACCGGAGCGAACGTGGCGAGAGGGGATTGGAAGAGGCGGGAGGGAGAAGCGAAAGACTCCAGCAAAACCGTGCCCGGCGTCTGCTCCACAAGGGAGTACACAGCCGCCGGGAGGGAATGCCAGCGTTTCATGAAGAGACGGAGACTACTTTACCGTCAGCGCCAGAGAGGTGTTGTGAGTCGTCGCGGTAACGCCGTTGCTGGACTGAGCCGTCACCGTGACGGTGTAGATCCCGGTGGGCGTAGGCAAGTTATACGGCGGACCGTGGTTGTAGTAGTTGTAACGCGCCGCGCAGGCGGTGGTGCCCAGGGTGGAAACCAGGGCCAGCAGAGCCAGCAGCGACAAGCGGCTCAGCCAACGGTTGCGGCGCACTGAAAATGCAAAGCCGGCCAGACCAAGCGCTCCGGGAAACAGGACTGCCCATGAGATCGGGTTCTGCCCGTGCGCTGCGGGAGGAACCGCCTGTCCGCGCGTATTGCCCGACTGCGTGGTGATCACCATGGAGCTGGTGATGGCCGCCGTAGCGTTGGGCTGAATCTCCACGTTCTCCGGCGTGAAGGTACAAGTGGACTGGTCGGGGTTACCCGAGCAGGAAAGCGTCACGAACATCGGAGCGCTGAGG
>CBJOJD010000161.1:0-11318 GCA_966443485.1 uncultured bacterium
GTGTAGCGCCTCTTGCGCGCACCGTGATCTGCTCCGTTCTGTTGCTGATACCCACCAGCCGCTGCGGCCTTCCATGCTTGTCCGTGATCAGCCGGGCGCAGCCCCCCTCAATGTGCGCCACAAGCTTTCCACCCAAGTGCAGAGCCGCGTCTCCAGAGCGTCCATAGCTCATCGTGACCTCGTTCCCGCCATCCGTACGCATTGCAAACCGGGCCTGTTTTGCCGCACGATGCCCCGGCCGCACGTTCCAATGGATCTCCTGATCTTGCTCGTATATCCCCGCCAGCCTCCAGGTGAAGTCAACCAGCACCAGCGCTGCCGGGGAGTAGTTTGCTGACCCGCCCTGCGTGAACACACCCGTGGCTGGATCCAACTGCTGCCGGAAGCTCATGTCCCGCACCAGCGCCTCGCCCCACCGCTCCATCAACAGCCCGTGTTCCGCCGAGCGGTTGTAGAAATCCATCCAGCGGCTCGTGCGCAGCGCGGTCAGCGCCTGCGACGCTCCTCCCCACGAGTTGCGCGGAATCGGGCGCACAAACGAGGCATCGTCCAGCGCCACGGACGGGAATGGATAGGGAGCCCAAAACGCCTCTGGACGGTGCAGCTGCCGCTCCCACAGCTCATCAAACAGCGCCTGGTCCAAAACGTGCTCCCCGCACACACGCGTGATCACGCACGTACGCACCTTGACGAACCGGTTCTCCGCATCCAAATCGTAGAAGGCCGCGTCTTCTCCGACGTAAAGCCTGTTCAAGATCAATT
This sequence comes from uncultured bacterium, assembly GCA_966443485.1. Lineage (GTDB taxonomy): Bacteria > Acidobacteriota > Terriglobia > Terriglobales > Acidobacteriaceae > Telmatobacter. Next base: position 763 of record CBJOJD010000161.1, read on the forward strand.
TGCGCAGCCCGTTCGCCTTCTCCCTCCACTGCTCAGCCTCCGAGCTCTTGTTCAACGCCAGCGCCATCTCCGCCAAAGCCACGCGCGCTCCATACACCGTGGCCGACAAGTCCGGACTCAGCCGCGGCAGCCCCGGCAGCTGCGGACAGATCTTCGCGTCTTTGTGCGGACACTGGTTCGCCATCTTTGCCCAGCGCGGACTGTTATCCATGCCTGTGTCGTACGTGCAGAACCCTTCCACCAGTCCGGTTCCCCTGGTGTTCCGATATCGCATCAGCCACGCATCCCACCGCGAGCATGCGGAATAGGCAGTCTCCAGCAACTCCTCATCCCTGGTCGCTATCGCCAGCTCCCAGGCCGTCGCAGCGATCGGCACCACCATCTGGATCTGGCCAAATCCCGTCTCGCTCCGTTTGTGACTCGCCGGTAACTGTCCGTCCGCGCGCTGGTCCTTGAAGAACACCATGTGGTTGTTGCGCGCCACATCCCCGCGAAACCTGCGGTACACCAGCGCCTCGTGGGGTCCGCACTCTTGCCAGACACCCGCGTACTCCGCTCCTTCGATCAATAACGGCCGGTCGAATCCCGGAAGAAGCTGAACATTATTGCGCAGCACCTCAAGAGCCTTGTCATACGCCGCCTGCCACCCAGGGTCCGCCGTTGTGTATCGCGGCGCTCCCTCTGCGGTAGAACCCTCAGCCGAACCAAAGCCACTCGCGCTGGCCAGCGTTGCCGCAAGACTGCTCCGCAAGAACTCCCTCCGGTTCACCGTCACCTGTCCCTCTTCTCGATCCTGAATCGTCTGTTCGACCGGCAAGAGATCACGCGCCGCCGCGCCTCTTTCTCGGGCTGGAACGCCTACCAGCATACGTGTTGCCCAGAGCATCGCAGCAGAAGCCGCCCGCCGGAGACTCAATTCCCCCGCCATCCTCCCAACATCGCCCACTAAACTTTAGTCATGACAGATATCGAGCGGTTCATTCGCCGTCTCCCCAAGGCCGAACTGCACCTGCACCTTGAAGGCACGATCCTCCCCTCTACGTTGGTCGAATTAAGCGCGCGTCACGACGCCCAGCCGCTCACCCTCGAGCAGGCAAAAGCGCTGTACCAGTTCACTGACTTCACTGGATTCATTGAGGCCTTCAAAGCCGTCACTAGGCTGCTCGCTGGCCCCGACGATTACGAGCTCGCCGCCTGGCGCATGTGCCAGCAACTCGCCCATCAGTGCGTCGTCCACGCCGAGGTCTACATCTCCGTCGGCGTGATCTACATGTGGCGCAACCATGATGCCCAAGCCTTTGAACCCATCTTTGCCGGACTCGAGCGCGCCCGCCAGCGTGCCCACCGCGAACTCGGCATCTCCCTCTACTGGATCTTCGACGCCGTCCGCCACTTCACCGTCCCCGAAGCAGCTCGAGTCTTCCGCAAAGCCGCCCAGATGCGGTCCGAGTTTCCTTCCATCATCGGCATCGGCCTTGGCGGAGACGAACGCCGCACCGGCTCCGAACCCTTCAAATCCCTCTACGCCGAGGCCAAAGACTCCGGCCTCCGCCTCACCAACCATGCCGGCGAGACCACCGGCCCAGAGGCCATCTGGGAGGCCCTGGACATCGGCTCCGAGCGGATCGGTCACGCTCTCTCCGCCATTCAGGACCCCACCTTGCTCGAGGAACTCACCGCCCGCCAAATCCCCCTCGAGCTGAACCCCACCTCCAACGTCCGCACCGGGGTCTGCCCCAGCTTTGCCCAGCATCCTCTGCGGCCCTACTTCGACGCAGGCTTGCTGGTCACCCTCAACTCCGACGACCCGGCATTCTTCGGCTCAGATCTCGTCAATGAATATCTTCTGGCCCACACCCTGCACGGCTTTTCCAAAGCGGAGTTGACTCGCCTCGCTGCCCACTCCATCCAGGCTAGTTTTCTTCCTAAGACAGAAAAGGAGACATGGCTTTCCCGAATTGAATCAGTGCAGTAAACAATTCTCCCCCCGCTCGGTCCAATGCTTAAGACAGGCATAGATCGTTCTGCGCTATCATGCCTGCAGGAGGCTTTGGTCCATGTCCACCGAACCGGAATTCGAAACGCCCGAGGAAAAAGAAAGCGAACGTAAGGCCTTGCGAGCAATCGGCTGGTTCTCTGTGGGGATGGCTGTCGCCACCGTCGGCATCTACCTGGGCTTTGAGCTGCGCAGCCGTTACAAGTTCAACCGCCGCACTCCCTACGACTTCTACTCCAACGTCGAATCTCGCCCTGTCAGCGAGTTCGGAGTGGGCATCTAGCTCAAACCAAGCTTTTTACAAAACGCCGCCTTCGCGCGGCGTTTTTCCATTTGCGAGGATCTTTCCGCTCCTCCGTCCCGGCGCTTCCCAGCCAATGAAGCGCGGCTCTTCGTCGCCGGGGATTCGCCAGAAATACGAAGGCCGCCCCTTGAGGCGGCCTTCTACAGCTCGGAACCAGGTGTAAGCTCTAGAACGGATTCAGCTTACCCAGGCCTTTCTTCTTTTTCTTCTTGCTCGAGGACTCCTCGCTCAAATCCGCCTTCGGCTTCTTCGGCTTGCCATCGGCAGCGGTCTGCACCGGAGTGGAGCCCGGCTTCACATCGTTGACCTGCTCCGGAGCTGCCGCCGGCCCTTCTGCTGCGGGAACCGCGGTATTGGTCGTCCCCACCGGCTTCACCAGCGCATTCGGATCGCTGGCGGGGGCCGCTGAACCATTCGGCGCGCTCACAATCGAGACACCCACGCCCGTACCCCCCGGAGTCTGGGTCTGCACTGGAGCTTCCGAAGGACGGTCGCTTCGCGGCGCTTCGTTCGCCCCGGTCGGCGTCGCGGGAGCCGCTGCCGTGGCCGGCTTGCCCTCGTTCACCGCGCTGTTGAACAACGCCACGTTCTCCTTGGTGACCTCCGGAGCCAAAGTGCGCTTCGGATCCTCCAGGCTGGGCTCGCCTACGTGCACCGCTTCCACCACCGTCGGACCGTGCTTCACCAGGCCCAAAGTACGATCCGTGAACCGGATGGGCTGACGGCTGCGCTCTTCCGCATCGCTCTCCGCGATGGCCGCCTGCGTAGGCTCGGGGATAGGACGATTCATCGCCACCAGCCGGTCGCGCGCATCTTCCACCCGCGGCGCCATCGGATACCGCGTGATTACCTTGTCGTACGCCGCCGCCGCCTTGTCCAGATACACCGAGCGCAACCGCTCGCGTACCGCGCCGGGCAATCCGGGAGCAATCTGCACTTGGTGCGCTTCGCCGGCATAGGCATCGCCGATGCTCAACAGCGCCAGGTCGCTCTTCGAATACAGCGGATACGTATCCACCACCGTCTGCAACCGGGCAATCGTCGCCGAATAGTTCTCGCGGCTCTCGTAATAAAGCCCGATCTGCGTCTCCCGCTCCGCCAGAACCTCCTGCACCTCGCGCAGCTTCTGCTTGGCGCGCGGGATCAGCGGAGAGTCGGGGAACTGGTTCAGCATCGTCCGGTACTCGTGCTCCGCGTTGACCGCGTTGTTGAAGTCGCGATCCGGCTTCTCCATCTGCGAGTAGTAGATGTCGCCCACCTTCATCTGCGCCTCGGCCGCCTCCGGCGCGTTGGGGAAGAAGGTAATAAAGTCCTTGTACTCGGCCTCTGCCTGGGTCAGGGCAGCGGTTCCGCCTTCCTTGAACCACGTGTCACCCACCGCCAGCTTGGCGCGCATCCGGTACTCGGAATCGGGATAGGTGTTCAGCAAGGCCTGCAACTGCAGACGGGCCACATCGAATCTGCCCTTCTTCAGGGAGATCATGGCCTTGTCGAAGAGCTCCTTGTCCGGCTGCTTGGAGTTCACATTGGCCAGCGGATTGGCGCTCAGATCCTGCTTCTTCTTCTTCTTTTCCCGGGCAAACGCCGACGCGCTGGTCAGCAACAGCGCCGTCAGCACGCTGGCCGTGAGCTTCTTTGAAAACTGATTCATACCACCTCTTGGCGGCGAAACTGTCGACGAGTTCCGTCGCATCCCGAACTTCTATGAGAGAGCTTTTTCCATCTTACCGGTCGCGGCAATCTCAACCTACTCGCCTGCCGCCCGGCGGGCAGCAGCGAGAAGGGCGCGTGCATTGTGCTCCGCTTGGCCGTCGCCAAACACCGCATTCCCGGCTACCAGAAGGTCCGCTCCTGCTTGGACGACCCGGGTCACCGTATCGTGAGCCACACCGCCATCCACCTCGATTCTAAATGTCAGGTCCAATTCCTGGCGCATCTCCGCCAGACGGCGGATCTTGTCCAAGGAAAACTCGATGAACTTCTGCCCCCCAAATCCGGGGTTCACACTCATAATCAGCACGTGGTGCACCATGGGCAGAATGTCCCGGATCAGCTCCACCGGCGTTGCCGGATTCAGCACCACCGCCGGCTTGGCCCCTTGGCTCGCGATCAACTCCAGCGAGCGGTGCAGGTGCCGGCAGGCCTCATAATGCACGCTGATCCAATTGGCCCCGGCCTCGGCAAACGCCGGAATATACTCGTCCGGGTTCTCGATCATCAGGTGGCAATCAAGAGGCAGTTTGGTCGCCTTGCGCAGGCTCTTCACCACCGGAGGTCCCAGCGTGATGTTGGGCACAAAGTGGCCGTCCATCACGTCTACGTGGATCACGGTTCCGCCGCCGCGCTCTGCTGCAGCAACTTCCTCTGCGAGCCGGGCGAAATCTGCCGAGAGAATGGAAGGCACCAGTTCAACCATGTGTGTGGGGAAAGACGCTCCTTCGCAGGGCCAGTTTATCAGTCTTGCCCCGCTAGCCGCCGCTGCTATCGCCAGCCCTGGACCTGAGAAAAGCAAATCGAAACTGCCCTCTCAGGCTGGCTCAATTCGCCCCCGGCCTCCCCCAGCTGCCCTCACCAGAGCCCGCATCGCGGCACTCAACTGGGCCAGCACCTCCGGATCGGCTACCTTCCCGCTCCCGTCGATCTTTCCCCCAACTCCAGGGAAATGCACCACTGCATCCGGAATCACCCGCGCGGACATGGTGCTGAGGATCTCCCTAAGCGAGGCCTGCGCAAACAGCGCATCGCCCGCCGATCCGAAGATCAGCCCCACCGGTTTGCCCACTATCGCCGGGCTGCTGACCAGCCAGTCCAGAGCATTCTTCAGCACTCCCGGAATCCCATGCGCATACTCCGGTGTCGCGATCATCAATGCGTCCGCTGCCGCGATCTCCACGCGAAGCCTCGCGACCGGCGCTGGCACCTCCGCGCCGTCGCGGTCCAAATCCGCGTTGAAGTACGGCAATTCGGAGATTCCGTCGAAGATCGAGACCTTGGCCTCAGGCGCAGCCAAAGTCGAAACCGCCTCCAGGAGAGCTCGATTGGAAGACCGCGAGCCGAGGCTGCCTGGGATCGCCACAATGCGCATACGGCAAGACTACACGCGGCGTTATGCTACGAAGCGCTCGGCTGAACCATCGCCTTTGCCGCCACGCGCCCGATCCCGCGCAGCATCGCCCTCAGCGGCCACACCCCGTCCTCATCGGGAAAGAAGATCTCCCCTGGCCGCTTGACCTCAGGCCGGTAATACCACCGCTTCAGCAACGCCAGATGCCCTTGGCGAATACTCGCGTTGAGCGGCGCATCTTCCCCGGAAAGCTCCTCCAGTGCCGCTTCCAACCTCGCCTCCAGCACCCCTCGTGCCACTCGCACCGGCCCCCCGCCATCCTCTGAACTGCGAACTGCGCCCTGAGAACTCCCGACTGGCTCCTCCGGCACTGCCTCCAGCGCCAAAGGCTGCGCATAGAGCGAGCTCGATCCCGATTGCTCGTTTTGGATCCGCATGCCCAGCGTGGAGAAGGGAACTGGCCCTCGCAAGCGGCCCCGCTCGAACAGAAATACCGCCACTTCCTCCGCCTCCGCCGACCCTTGCAGCACTACCGCTCGCAGTTGGCTTAACGGTCGCACCAGCTCCGGTGCCAGCGACCGCACGGCTTCCACCCGCTGCACCTGCGCGTTGAAAGCCGCCGCCGATTCAAACTCCAGATTCGCCGATGCCTCATCCCGCTGCGCTCGAAGCACCGCCAGCTTGCTCTCCCCGCGCGTAGCTAGAAACTGCTGCACCGCCGCCGATTCCTCGCGATAGCGCTCGTCCGTGCAGCCCTGATAACACGGGGCGAGGCACATCTTCATCTCCGAATACACGCACCCGGGATGGCTGGGATGGGGATCCAGCTCCTCCACGCAGCGCCGCAGCAGGAACAGCTTCAACATCTCATCCGCGAAACGCTCCGCCGCCACTCGCGACGCGAACGGCCCATACGCCCAATCCGCCTCTTTCTGATTCGGCCGATTCGTGACCGTCACCCGGGGATAAGGATTGTTGCCCAGGAAGCGAATGAAGGTGGGAGCTCCCAGATGCATCCGTTCCAGGCACTTCGCCCCGTACACCTGTTCCAGCAGATTGAACTGCAATAGCAGCGATTCGAACTCCGACCCCGTCCGCCGCCACTCGATCCGCCGTACCCGCCCCGCCAGCTGCAGCCGCTTCGGGTGCTTTGCCGAGGGCTGCAGCAGCCGCTCCAGTCGCCCCCGCAAATTCGGCGTACGCCCAATGTACGGCTCTGCATGCGCCTCTGCACCGTACAGCGCGAAGACCGCCGCCGCCTTGGGAAGCAGGTTCAGCGCCTCCTTAGGCTGGTTCGGGTCAAAGGGAAGGGAATCAAGCTGCATCGAATCCCCTTGCGTTCAGGATCTCCGTGCTGACCGGCTGGCGTGCTCCTTCGCCTCGCCAAGCTGACCGGCTGTTCTCGCTGGTGAATGCCAACTTCACGCTCCCGCAATGGTCATGCCATCGATGCGCAACGTGGGTGCGGTAATCGACCCGCGGAACACCAGGTCATTGCCGATCGCCGTCACATTCCGCAGCATCTCAGCCAGATTGCCTGCCACCGTGACCTCTTCCACCGCGTGCGTCAGCTCGCCATTCTCAATCCACAACCCGGTGGCCCCGCGGGAGTAGTCGCCTGTCACCAGGTTCACTCCAAAGCCCATCAAGCTCGTCACGTAGAATCCCGACGAAACTCCGCCGATGATCTCCTCGGGACTTTGCGTCCCGGGCTGCAGATACAGATTCCCGCTGCCGATTCCCGGCGTCCCCGCCAGCCCGCGCGACGCGTTGTGCGTAGACTTCATGCCCAGCTTGCGCGCGCTATAGGTGTTGAGCAAGTAGTTGCGCAGCACGCCGCCATCCACCACCACCGTGCGCAGCGAGGGCAATCCTTCCCCATCGAACGGGGATGTGCCGAACCCGCCTACCCCGTTCTCCAGAATCATGAGGTTGTCGTCGATGATGGTGATTCCTGGAGCGGCAATCGTCTCTCCCAGCTTCCCCGCCAGGTATGAGGCGCTGCGCCAGATGGCGTCTCCTGAGGCCGCCTCAAACACTGAGCCGATCAGCGAACGCGATACATCCGGCGAGAACACTACCGGAACCTGCTGCGTAGGCATCCGCCGTGCTCCTAAACGCCGCAACGTGCGCCGCGCCGCCTCCTGGCCCACCTTCTCGGGCGACTCCAGATCCTCAATGCGCCGTCCGCTCGACCACCAGTAATCGCGCTGCATCTGCCCGTTCGTATCCACCGCCAGCGGCGACACCGCGAACCCCGCGTAGCTGGTGCGATAGCTGCCCACAAACCCCCGCGAGTTGGCCAACACCTTGCGCCCGGTCGACACCTCAAAGCTGGAGCCGTTGGAGTTGCTGATGCGGGGATCGAACCCCAATGCTGCCGCCTCCGCCCGCCGCGCCCACTCGATCCGCTCCTGCCCTGACAGAGAAGTGACATCCTCGAAGTACAAATGCAGGTCTTCAGAGGCCGAACCAAACTCCTCCGTCTCCGGTAAGCCGCTATACGGATCTTCCTCCGTCAGCTTCACCAGGGCCATTGCGCCGTCCACGAGCTGCCGAATCCCATCCGCCGTCAAATCGCTGGTCGACGTCGAAGCCGAGCGCTTGCCCAGAAACACCCGCAACCCCATGCCCCGCGATCCCGACTCCTTCAGCTTTTCCACCTGGCCCATGCGCACGGTCACGCTGAACTCGTCCCCGTCGCGCACCACCACTTCCGCGTCGCTTGCGCCTGCTGCGCGCGCCATCGAAACTACGTCGCCGGCGAGAGATTCGTAATCGAGATCGATCGGTTGAGAAGAGGCAATTGCTTCGGCCATGGGTCAACAGTAACAAAACCATGCGCCTGCGGGCACACTGCACAAACTGCCCGCGCCACCGGCCTTTGTGGATCTACTTGCCTATCCGGCAAAAAGCTCTTTGAATCCCATCAAATCCACTCCGAAGCCTGTGCGCCCCGCCTGCGTCGAAATAGAGAAGACCAGAAAGGCGGAAGCTTATGCCATTCGAACTATCAGAAGCCCCGGCAGCCGTAGAGAACGTCTTTCGTGAGGTTTCCAGGATCAAGACCAACGTCACTGAGGCTGTAGACGAGGGCCTGCGCACGGCATCCCGCGCCATCAAGCATGGTCGCACCGCCGCGGAGGACGCCATCGACGACACCCGCCGCGCCGTCAAGCGCAGTCCCATCAACGCCATTGGCATCGCCTTTGCCGCTGGCTTGATGACCGGCAGCCTCGCCGCCTGGATCGCCTTCCGCCGTCGTTAGAGCACGGCCCCCGTTATCTAGGCTGGCGAAGAGGTGTCTCCAAAGGGCAGATGCCTGCTCGTGTGCAGCGTAAAACAAGCTCACGCTCTGCACAGCGGCTGGCAGAAAAGATGGTTTGAAAGGGCACGAGTTTACTCGTGCCATGAAACCTTGCCATGAGCGTGCGGCTTTAGCCGTCGGCGAATCCATGGCCCACGGTCAGCGCCCGGGAGATTACCGTCCCGTCCCGCCCACCGTCATACGGTCCAGTTTGATGGTGGGCATACCCACACCCACTGGCACGCTTTGCCCGTCCTTGCCGCACGTCCCGATACCTTCATCCAGCTTCAGGTCGTGCCCCACCATCGACACATACTTCAGCGCCTCCGGCCCGTTGCCGATCAGCGTCGCGTCCTTCACCGGAGCCGTGATCTTTCCGTCTTCGATCAGGTATGCCTCTGAAGCCGAGAACACAAACTTGCCGTTGGTAATGTCCACCTGTCCGCCGCCAAAGTTCACCGCGTACAGCCCGCGCTTCACGGAGCGGATAATGTCCTCCGGCTCGTCCTCGCCGGCCAGCATGTAAGTGTTCGTCATGCGCGGCATGGGAATGCAGTGATAGCTCTCCCGCCGGCCCGAACCCGTATTCGCCGTGCCCATCAACCGCGCTGAAAGCTTGTCCGTCAGATACCCCTTCAGCACCCCGTTCTCAATCAGAACCGTCTCTTGTGTCGGCGAGCCCTCATCGTCCACGTTCAACGATCCGCGCCGGCCTTCCATGGTGCCGTTGTCCACCACCGTGACCTTGGAGCTGGCCACCGGCTGTCCGATCAACCCTGAAAACGCCGACGTCCCCTTGCGGTTGAAGTCCGCCTCCAGCCCATGCCCGACTGCCTCATGCAGCAGGATTCCCGGCCACCCTGGACCTAGCACCACTTCCATCTCGCCCGCAGGAGCAGCTACCGCTCCCAGCTGCAGAATGGCGCCTCGTGCCGCCTCCTGCGCCAAATGCTCCGGGCTCTTCGATCCCACAAACTGGGTCAACCCTGCGCGTCCTCCGGCTCCCGCCGAACCCCGCGTCGTGTTCTTCTCGTCCTTCGCAATCACAAACGCGTTCAAGCGGCAGAGCGGCTGCGTGTCGCTGGCAAATGACCCGTCCGATGCCGCAATCAGCACCCGCCGCAGCTCTTCGCTGTAGCTGGCGCGCACCTGAACAATGCGTGCATCGAAGGCCCGTGCCGCGCGATCTACTCGCAAAATCAGCTCCAGCCGCGCTGCCAGGTCCAGATCGAATCCTCCCAGCGGCACTGGATACAAGTCCGGAACGCTCGCTTCCGTAAACCCCTGGATCGGCTGCTTCGCCGGGCCTGACGCAATCAGCGCCGCCGTCCGTGCCGCATGCAGCAGCCGGTCCGGATTCAGGTTGTCCGTATACGCATAGCCGGTGCGCTCCCCAGACAGCACACGAATCCCACAGCCCGCACTGGTGCCCTGGCTGGCGCTCTTCACGATCTGCTCGTCCACACCAAGTCCGATCGCGGTGACCGACTCGAAGTAAAGATCGGCGTAATCGCCACCCGCAGACAGGGCCTCGCCCAGGCATCGTTCCAGCAGGCGCTCAGTGATACCAAATTTTTCGAAGAAGTAGCGGCGGTGGTTCGGGGTCGGGGAAGAAGCGGAGGTACTCATCTTAAATACCAGTCTACGCCTCTCTGAATTCGTTGACGCGGGCGAGAGACGCCCCGCCGGGACGTTCCTATTTTGGTGCAAGCCCCCACTTTCCACAGAGGGCTCTTGCGTTTCTGCACAGCCAACCAGTGCTACGATTCAGCCATGAAGAAAATCCTCCTCCTTGCATTGCTTCTGGCAGTGGTTTCGCCGGCCTTTGCGGCTCCTCGTCACCACCACCATCGTCATCACCATCACTACCACGCTGCGTAGTCTG
>CBJOJD010000162.1:0-11299 GCA_966443485.1 uncultured bacterium
CGGTCGACGCTCTGGAGCCCGGCGGTGCCATCACGATCCGCGTGTCCAAACGCAAGATACTGGACAAGCCTCAGGTTCGGATCACGTTTGCTGATTCCGGGTGCGGTATTGAGCCCAGTCGGCGTAGCAAGGTGTTCGATCCCTTCTACAGCACGAAGGGAAACCTGGGAACTGGCCTGGGGCTCTGGGTCACCCGCCAAATCGTCGAAAAACACCGCGGTACCATCCGCATGAAAAGCCGTAGCCGGCTACCTCGAACCGGCACCGTATTTTCCATCACTTTCCCGGTCTAGCTACGGGAGTGTCGCCAACGGGTGCTTAGTCCTGGACCCGTTGGGCGCTCGCAATTACCCCGCGAATCACCGTAACTAAGTGATTCACATCGATGGGATAACTCAGAAACGAAGCGGCTCCCAAGTCTTTAGCCTGGGACTGCGCCGCCGCCGTGTCATGAGTGGCGGAATGGAACACAATCGGAATGGATCTTGTGCGGGCGTCGGCCTTGAGCTTCTGGCAAATATCAAACCCGGTGGCGTCAGGTAAGTTGATGTCCAACAGGATCGCGTTGGGCCGCTTGGCCATCGCTAGCTCGAGAGCGGCACTGCCGGTCTCGGCATGCAGCACCTCGAACCCAGACTCGGTCATATGCTTTCCGAGGGAATAGAGGTGGGTCTGGTTATCGTCCACTAACAGCACAACAGTAGGTGTCAAAGTCGAACTCGCTCCGCTGGGGATCGTGGGCTTTATCGGAGTTTACATCAACACTGGAAGGCAAACAATTTGCATCCAACTGGAGCAGTAGCGCAAGCCATGTATGTTGTTATCAGACTGACATTTATCGGAGCTGTCGGTATACTTTCAATTGCCTGAAATGCAGCGAAAGCGAGACCCCCTTGGCCGTGTCAAAAATTCCTGAAATCCTGCGCAAAAACGAAATCGCTCTGCTGGAAGACTGGACTCGCGAGCAAACCCAAATCAAGGAACTTAGCAACCGCATGTCGGATGCCGAAGTCCGCACCCAATCGCGCCGCTTCCTGCAACTTCTTCAGGAAGCCACCGTTCGTGGCGATGCCGTGGATGTCGAGTCCGACGCATACCGGGAGGTCCGCAAGTTCCTCCAGGAGGTCTCCGCCAGCCGCGCACAGCTCGGCTTTAGCCCCAGCGAGACTGCTACCTTCGTCTTCTCCTTCAAACAGCCGCTCTTCGCCCATATCCGCAGCACCATCTCTGACGCCAATGAGCAGGTCGCCGAGATTTGGACCGCCACCGTCCTGCTCGACAAGTTGGGCTTGCTCACCACCGAGATGTTCCAGAAGAGCCGCGAATCCGTAATCCTTCGCCAGCAGCAGGAACTGCTCGAGCTCTCTACTCCCGTGGTAAAGCTCTGGGAGGGCGTGCTCGCCCTGCCGATCATCGGCACCCTAGACTCCTCCCGTACCCAGACCATCATGGAAAACCTGCTGCAAAAGATCGTCGAGACGGGATCGGAACTGGCCATCATCGACATCACCGGCGTACCCACGGTCGACACCCTCACCGCCCAGCACCTGCTCAAGACTGTCACCGCGGCTCGCCTTATGGGGGCGGAGTGCATCATCAGCGGCATCCGCCCCCAGATCGCTCAGACCATCGTGCATCTAGGCGTAGAGTTGGGCGACATCATCACTAAGGCCAGCCTCTCTGATGCCTTCCGGTTGGCTATGCAGCGAACCGGCCATATCGTCGTCAAGAAATCCGCCCTGGCGGCCAAGACCAACTGAGGGAGCGAGGACCGTGGAACACATTCCTATTCTGCGGATGGGTGAGTTTCTGCTCATCACCGTCCAGGTGGATATGCATGACCGCCTCGCCCTCCAGTTGCAGGACGACCTTACCGAAAGGATTGTCCAGCACGGGTCCCGCGGCGTATTGATCGATATTTCCGCTCTAGAGGTGGTCGATTCGTTCATCGGCCGTATGCTGGGCAATATCGCCTCTATGTCGCGCGTCCTGGATGCCCAGACCGTGGTGGTCGGTATGCGTCCCGCCGTCGCCATTACCCTGGTCGAACTTGGCATGTCGCTGCCCGGCATCCGCACCGCCCTGACGGTGGAACGGGGGATGGAGATCCTGCGCGCAGAAGTAGACTCGGCAAGAATGCAGGCGGAAAGCGACTCAGGGGAGGAGATACCGGATGGAAGTACTCAAGTCTGAGTCCCTTCCGGTACGGACCTCGGAGGACGTCGTCAACGTGCGGACCTCGGTCCGCAAGTTGGCTACGGAGCTGCGCTTCGGCATCGTCGATCAAACCAAAATCGTCACTGCCGCCAGCGAGATCGCGCGTAATACCGTGGACTACGGACGCGGCGGCAATCTGCATATGGATGTGGTTCACAATGGCACCAAAACCGGGCTCCGGCTCACCTTTGTGGATAAGGGACCCGGCATCCGCGATGTGACGCAGGCTCTCACTGATGGTTTTACATCGGGGAATGGCATGGGCCTCGGGCTCGGCGGTACCCGCCGCTTAATGGACGAGTTTGACATTGCATCCAAGCTAAATGAGGGGACAACCGTAACCATCACCAAATGGAGCCGCTAACTCAAACCGCCATTGTTCCCATCGAAGATGCGTCCCAGATAGCGGTGGCTCGCCGCGTCGCGGGGGACTTCGGCCTGGCGGCTGGCCTCAATGAGCAGCGCGCCTCCGCCCTCAATGTCGTCATCGTCGAATTAGCCAACAATCTGCTGCAGCACGCCGGACGCGGAAAACTCTACATTCGCTACATCGCTCCCATCGGAGCGCTGGACATTGCCGCCGTCGATCACGGCAAGGGCATGCCTAACGTGGAGCGCTGCCTCGCGGACGGCTTCAGCACGCGATCGACCCCGGGCCTCGGCTTGGGTGCAGTCCGCCGTTTCTCAACCCACTTTGGTGCCTACTCGCTGGTCGATCGCTCCACGGTGGTGGCCGCGCGCATGTCCCAGACCCATCCCGATCCTGAATTCTCCGTCATCTGTGTACCGGTGGAAGGGGAGACTCTCAGCGGAGATGCCTGGGCTATCACCGACGACCGTTCCTCCTTCCTGGTCGTCGATGGCCTCGGGCATGGAATGTTCGCCGCCGATGCTGCCCGCGCCGCGGTGGACGTCTTCCGCAAACATCAAACACTGCCGCCCGCCACCGTCCTTGAACGCATGCACGCCGCCATGCGTTCCACCCGCGGAGCCGCCGCAGCAATCGCCAAAGTGGATGCCGCCCGGAAGCAAATCGAGTTCGCCGGCATTGGCAACATCGCCTGCATGCTCGTCGGCCAGGCCAAGACCCAGAGCATGGTCTCGCACAACGGCACTCTCGGCCATCAATTGCGCCGGGTTCAGCAATTTACCTATTCCTATACTCCCGGGGATCTCTTGTTCATGCAGTCTGACGGGCTGTCTACTCAATCAAAGAAGGGCCTGCCCCCCTCGCTCTTATCCCAATCACCCACTGTGATTGCTCCTCTGGTCTTTTCTGAACAGACGCGTGGCCGCGACGATGCCACGCTTTTGGTGAATCGCCTTGGCTAAATCAGCGAATTCGCGTCTCCTCTCTGTCAACCTCTCCAGGGAAACCGACTTCCTCTTGGCCCGGCAGCGCGCCAAGCAGATCGCGGAGATCCTCGGCTTCGAAAATCAGGATCAGACTCGCATCGCGACCGCCGTCTCCGAAATCGCTCGGAATGCGTATGAGTACGCTGTCGGAGGGACCGTCGAATACCACATCGACGATTCGGACAAGCCGGCGCTCCGGATCGTGGTAAAAGATAAAGGCCGCGGCATCCCCAAGCTCGACGAGGTGCTGGACGGCACCTATGTCTCCTCTTCCGGGATGGGATTGGGGATATCCGGCTCCCGCCGGCTGATGGATGACTTGCAGATCGTGTCATCAGAACACGGCACTACCGTGACTCTCACAAAGTACCTTCCCCTGGCCGCCACTCTGCTCAGCGCAAGCAGCGTCGCACAACGGCTTGCCGCGATCACCCCGCAGGACCTCAGCGCCGCTGCCCACACTCAGAATCACGAGATGATTCGCCTTCTGCAAGAGCTGCGCGAGCGCGAGCGTGAACTCTCCAAGCTCAATCAGGAGCTCAAAGAGACCAACCGCGGCGTGATGGTTCTCTATTCCGAGTTGGAGGACCGCGCACAGGAACTCCAACAGGCATCAGAGATGAAGACGCGCTTCATCTCCGGGATCACGCACGAGCTGCGCACGCCCTTGAATTCGATCGTCTCCCTGGCGGGCCTCCGCATTCGCAGAATCGATGGAGAGCTTACCTCGGAGCAAGAAAAACAGGTCCTCTTCATTCAGAGGTCAGCACAAAACCTCACCGAGATGGTGAACGACCTCCTGGATCTGGCGAAGATCGAAGCTGGAAAGGTAACTGCCCGGCCTTCTGAGTTCACCATCGGAGAATTCTTCGCCGCTCTGCGCGGCATGTTCCGGCCTCTTGCCACCAGCGAGAACGTACAGCTGATCTTCGAAGAGTCTGGCCTGGAAAACACCCGGCTCTACACCGATGAAGGAAAGCTCGCCCAGATTCTGCGCAACTTCATCTCCAATGCCCTCAAATTCACCGAGCGCGGGACGGTCCGCGTTCGCGCCATACTCAGGGGAGCTTCAGGAGTCCGCTTCTCCGTTCACGACACCGGTATCGGCATCTCCAAAGAGAATCAGGAGCTCGTGTGGCAAGAGTGGGGGCAGGTTGAAGCGGACCAGCGTCCGCGCCATAAAGGCAGCGGCCTGGGCCTGCCCCTCGCTCGCCAGCTTGCCACGCTGCTGGGGGGAACAACCTGGCTCGATTCTCAAGTGGGAAGCGGTTCCAGCTTCTACGTCGAGATACCCACCGCTGTCTCCCCAGACGTCGAGGTCACTCCGTCTCCTGAGGAAGAGAAAGCGATCCTGATTGTCGACGACGACGAAGTTTCCCGCTACATTCTTCGCCGCAACCTGGTCACTCTTACCTCCGCAAAGTTGCTGGAGGCAGCGTCTCTGGTGGAAGCTCGACGTCACCTGATTGCCTGCAGGCCTACCCTGGTCTTCCTCGACATCGTCATGCCTGAAGAAAATGGCTTGGCATTCGCCGAACAGCTCCGGTCCACGCCGGAAACAGAGCATCTGCCCATTGTTCTGGTTAGCTCCAAGGTCCTTACCTCCGAAGAGCAAGCTCTCATCCGGCGCCATGACCTTAGCTACATCAATAAAGAAGGAGGCGATGCGGAAGATCAAAGAGTAGCTCTTGAACGCGTACTGATGAACTTAGGATTGTGCGATCTTCATCTCAAGGAGAACGCGCTTTGATTCATCATCGCAAGAGGGCGATTCTCTACGTCGACGACACCGTCGAACAGCGCTATGCGATGCGCCGTATCCTTGAGACCGAGGGATTCTCCGTGCTGGAGGCGGGCTCGGGCCGCGATGCAATGGAATTGCTCGACAAGTCTCCTTCACTCGCCGTAGTCGATGTTCGCCTCCCTGACATTAGTGGTTACGACCTTACCCGCCAAATCAAGCGGCGTCAGGCCTACCTGCCCGTGTTGCAGGTCTCCGCTAGCTTCAGCGACCCCGACCTGCGTGCATCAGGCCTCTCCGGCGGCGCCGATGCCTACATCGCGCAGCCAGTGCATCCCCCTGAGCTGATCGCGCTGGTCAAGAGAATGCTTCTGGCTGGCGAAGCAGAGCAGTCGCTGCGCTTTCTCGCGGCGATCGGTCCGCAGTTGATTGCCTCCGTATCCTTGCCCATTGCGTGCGAAAACATCATGAAGGCCATGGTGCCTCACTTTGCGGACTACTGCAGCTTGTTCGTCAAGGACGTTCCTGGCCAGGACGAGCCGATGTGGCGCAACGGTCTTCCTGAAGACTATCCCTGTCTGGAGACCATCAGCGAGCGGCTGGACGCGCGCACGGTCGAGCTCATTGACAGCCGATGCATACTCGCTCCGCTCTTCGCCGGCGACCAGAGCATCGGCTCCATCGTCTTCTTTCTGGGACGAGATCGTGAGTACACCGCCAGTGACTGCATCCTTGCCGGTGACATCGCCAATCGCGCTGCCCTGGTACTCCAGAACTGCATGCTGTTCTCCTCCGAGCAGGCCACTCGGAACGCCCTCATCCAGTCGGAAAAACTTGCCACTGCCGGAAGAATGGCTGCAGCCATTGCGCACGAGATCAACAATCCGCTGGAAGCTCTGACAAACCTCATCTACCTGATCGAGCGTTCGCCAGAGGCGACAGACTTCATTCGTGATACTGCTTCGTCCGCCTTGGAGGAGGTCACTCGTCTAGCTCACAGCGCGCGCCAGACGCTCGGCTTCTATCGCGAGTTGAAGACCCCGACCACCATCAATCTCTCTCAAAGTGTCGCCGAAACAATCGAACTTTATAAACGGCGTCTGCAGCGCAGCAATATCAATGTTGAACCCGTTCTTGAAGAGTTCGTTCCCATTCGCGGGATCAAAGGAGAGATTCGCCAGGTAGTATCCAATCTTCTGCTCAACGCTCTGGAAGCAATGGAAGATGGTGGAAAGATCTCCATCCAAACTCAAGACCTGGGAACGAAAGCGCTACTGGCGATTCAGGACGATGGTCCAGGGATAAACGCGACTGCCTTGGCTCGTGTCTTCGAGCCCTTCTATACCACCAAGCAGGGCACAGGCACTGGACTAGGTCTATGGATCACCCAGAACATCGTAGAGAAGCACGAGGGAGTCATCTCCGTGGACTCCAAGACCGGAGTAGATAACCACGGCACGCGTTTCGTTCTGGAGTTTCCCAGGGCCGAAGCCGAAGTCGCCTGACCTCTCGCATTGTGTCGACGAGGTGACTCGGAAAAATGAATTCTCCACGCCACCCCACCTCCACCTTTCTGCGCTAACAGGTCCTCCTCTACTTCTGATCCGCCTCCGCAGCCGCAACAACAGCGTCCAGTGCAGAGCTTTGCCTTGCTGCGTCAGCCGTGTCGAATGGGCCTGACCAGATAAGACCAAAGGTTGTTCCTGTACCCTGATCGCTGTTCCAGATGCTGATTGCATTCTGATCGAAATAGCTCTTCAGACTTGCGCTAGGTGCGGTGCGATTGAGCGCCGCCAAATTGCGCAGAAAGATCCCTTTGAACTGAGGTCCGTCTGCACCGCAGTTTGGTTCGCACGGATCATGCAGAATGCCCTTGGCATCACTGAGGTGAGCCATGGCCGCATTTGCCATAAGGTTGGCTTTGGCGATAAGACCGGGATCGCTCTCCAGGCGGCTCAGTTCGGTGAGTCCACCCAAAACCACACCCTGGTTATACGACCACACCGTTCCGTTGTTGTTCTTGCATGCTGTGGGATTGGTCGAGTCCAGCCCATCATTGATGAGGTTCTGGCTATTGATCATGCCGGAGGCAAGAAACCAGTTCCACTCGCGCTTGCTCCACTGGGTATAGTTGGCCTTAGCCGCCCCGCCTGTGCGATTCGCAAGGTGCGCAGCTACTGAAAGAAACAGTTCGTTCGCAATGGCGTTCTTATAGGTCCGGTCCTTGCTCCACCAAATACCTCCTCCGCAGGTGTTTACATCCCAACCACCTGCCATATCGGTGAAGATAGATTCGGCCATCGTCAGGTATTGGGAAGTGTGGGTCAGGTCGTAGGCATCGATCCATGCAAGCGCCCACCAGCCCTCATCGTCGTAATAGTTGTTGATGAATCCCTTGTTCGTGTTCTGTGCGGCTGTGAACGTGTTGGACAGGATCCCCGCATACTGAAGGCTCTTCGCCGTCCTCGAATAGTCGGTCAACACGGTAATCGCATTCGCGCTGTTCCACCAGCCGGTTGACTGATACAAGCCTGAGGTAGGGTTGTACCAGCCTTGCAGGGTAGTGACGCCTTGCGCTGCTTGGTTCAGGTATTCCGCCGCACCGGCCTTACTCCCCATCGCGCTTGCCGTGAGTCCGAACCAGACCAGAAAGGTGAGCCACGTGGTCGATCGCCCCGCCACATTTCGGATAAAAGAACTTCTCATAGCTTCTCCGCCGCGCTCTACACGCGTTTCAAGTTTGCTGCTGAAGGCAAGGCGCGAGAGCCGCATTGCATTCCCCCGCGCCCTAAGGTGAACTACGATACTGCCTGTGACGCGCGGAACAGCTCGAAGAATACGTCCGGTCGTATCACTTCGAATTCAGATCCCAATGAGTTCACCAGAGTCTTGGCATCGGTAGGCGTGATATTCCAGGACTCCAGGCCCACCGCCACAAAGAGCGGAGCAGTTCCATCCCAGCTTTGGGCGATGTTGTTCAAAGACGAGATGCCTGACTGCAGATCGTTCACTCCCAGCAGCGTGGCTACCGGGACACCATCGATCATGCTCGCTGCGCTTGAGGACTCGTAGTTGTACACGATGCCTTGCAGGTTCGGCACATTCGACTTGTACAGGTCCACCAGCTGCGGGCTCAACGCCACGTCTGTGCTGTTGTCGCGATTGTAGGCAAACAGCGAGAGCATCCCCGTGCGCTCCATGTAGTAGCCGCTACGCTTCATGTACGAGGGCAGGGTAGTGGCGGGCCACATCACCGGATACGTGTATCCAGCCCCCGAGGGCCCCGCTACCAGCAGGTCGTTCGCAGTCTGGGTTCTTTGGAAATACGCAAGCATTGAAGGCGCAATGTCGAGCAGCAAAACGCTAATGCTCCATCCCAACGGAACTTGTCCGCGCTCTGCGTCATCCCATATCTGCCGCAGTCGATGCTGATCGTACTGAATGTTGTCGCCCTCTACCATGGTCAGTGACACATAAATCTTCTTGCTAAGCGTTGGAACGGGCGCCGCGGGCTGATCGCACTTCACCGGTGCACGAACGCCGCTGAACACTGAAGCGTTATAGAAAAAGTCGGCAGCAACTACTGCCGTCGAGTTCTGCGCGCACAGCGTCACACCGGTCATCTCATCCCCGTGTGGAAACCATCCGAGATAAGGCAGATTCGGCTGCATGGAGCTGAGAATCTGGGCCAGCAGCGAAGCCTCCTCTGTGACATTCGGATCAAGCCATACAACGGCGGCGCTGGTCGCAACGATGTAATCGCGGAACAAAGCATTGGCCACCTGATAGCTCGGCTGCGTGCTGGTAGCAGTCACCAGATACTGGTTCCACATGTAGGTCGAGAGCGTGAGTGTCTTCGTTCCTGCGGGTGGAGTGAATTTGTAGATGAAGTAATTTGTCCCATCCGCAAACCTCCATCCGCTCGCCAGCTGCGAACCATCCGCATCGAACAAGAATGGCTGCTCTGCGGCCGTGCCCGGCTGAAATGAAGCAATGACGTTGCCATCGGCGGTCACTGTCACTTGCGAAACGGAGGGGCCCCAGCCAGTGTTCGAATACGCATCCTGGTAGCGCACATACACTGACGGTCCACTCGCCAGGAAAGAAGACAAATCCGCCATGTAGGTGGCCTTGTTCGACGCATCCGTGACCGGTTGCGTCACTTCCAGCAGCGTGGTCCACTGCACGTTCGGAGTGCTCTGGGTATTGGAGGGACTGATCGCCGTGATCAATCGCTTCGTCGCCTGCGGATAAACGCTGCTCAAGGCGTAGCGATACACATCCAGATTGCTGGAGAACCTGCCGCGAAGATCCTCCACGACTGGCAGATTGTACTGACTTGCAAGAGCCGATGTGGCGATGACAGCCTTGTGGATCCCCGCCAGGGTCGTCGCCAGATTGATAGTGTCCGGAACATTGGGATCGTACACAATCGCGCCTGTAATCTCCCCCCGGTAGCGCTGCAAAAGCGCGAGCGGGTTCGTGACCATGGAGTAAGGCAGTCCCGTCGACTTCAGCCACTCCAAATTGGTCGGATCAGTGCCCCAGTAGAAATACAGGCGTGGTTCGGTGCGATTCACCACACCCTGCAGCGAGACCAATAGCGCCTGCTGATCGCCATCCAGCGCTGAAAGATCGGCGGCGTACAGATAGTGGGCCTCCGGAAAGATAGGGAGGGCGCGGTCCGATGGCCAGTACAAGGGAGTAGAAGTTGAGGAGATGGTTTGCGAAAAGGCCGTGGCGGGAACGGCACTTGCCCCAGCAATCACACTGCTGCGGACTAGGAAGTCTCTGCGAGAAAGGGACATGACGGCTCATCCTTTACGAAGGGGGGAGGGTGAACTTCGGCGAACATGGGCCAGGGTGTGTCTGCAAAGCCGAGCAACAGACGGGAATGGTAACGATTCCACTCCGCCCAAAACAATACCCTCGCCCTCGCCAGGAAGTCAAGCGCCCATCGACAGTCCTCTCCCCGCCTCGCGCCGCCTGAGCCTCAGCGGCGCTGGGGCCGTCATGACGGCAGCTTCAATCCAGCTTCCCCAGATCGGCCGTCATGTCATGGAAGTGCATGCGATAAGCGCGCATGGCGCGCTCCACCAGGCGTGCCTCCTGGGTCAGCCGTTCGCGATCCAGGGTCGGTGCGCTGAGCGTGTCGTCGATGCTCTTCAGGTGATTCTCAATGCGATCGCGCAGCGAGTCCAGCTGGCGCATCTGCGCCTGGGAGGCTTTCTGCTGATCGGCGCTCAGGCTGCCGCGTAGTTTGGTTCGATTCTCTTCCACCTTGCGGAACTGCTCGCGAACCTGCGCCTGATTCTGTCGCACTGCATCCATGTCGATGTGCGTCGCCGCAACATAGTGAATCGTGTCGTCGGTGCGATTGCGAAGCGTATCGAGCGTGCTGCAGCACACCCTGTAGTCAGCCTTCTGCGGGGCGTTCGCGTCATCCTGCGGCGCCTGCGCCGCGGCGGACACGCCCAACATCAGGCCGGCTAAGACACTTGTGCGGAGAAGAAGGGAAATTGGAGAAGCTGATTTCATGGCGAGCTCCTTTCAAGCAAAACCTGACGGATCTCAGCCCCTGTTCATTAGACCGCGGCGGCGCGCAGACAGCATCAGTGCGAATCATACTTCCTGCAGTGTTTCAGCACAGTGCGAAATTGGCGCCATCAGTTGCAATCGAGGAAAAACCCAGGGGTCCAAATCGCCGCGGCCGCCTTGGTCAGCTGTGCCGATCGAACGGCACCGTCGCCCTGGGGTGCAAGCCTTTTCTGCCCAGTTCGATGTAGAGATTCTTTGACACCGTCTGAATACTCTGACGAGCACAGGCCAGCGCCAGACGAAAATCCGGCGCAAGAGTCCGGGCGCTATCCGTAACTCGAGGGAAACGGCCGAAACTGAGGCGCTTCCTTTGTTGCGTGTTGTTTGCCTGCCGGCACAGGATGGCACGCCAGATGCCGCCGATCACGCATGCGATGCCGCCGACTT
>CBJOJD010000163.1:0-11224 GCA_966443485.1 uncultured bacterium
CCAGCGCAACTCCGCTTTGCGCAGCTTCTCTGAAGGTCGCTCGCGCGTTCTCGTTGCCACCGACGTGGCCGCTCGCGGCATCGACGTGGCCCACGTGGCGCACGTCGTCAACTACGATCTGCCCAAGCTGGCTGAGGACTTCGTGCACCGTGTCGGCCGCACCGGCCGGGCCTCCCGCCGGGGCGTGGCCAGCACCTTCGCCGCTCCCAACGAGCGTGGCGAAGTCAAGAAGATCGAGCGCGCCCTCAAGATCCAGATGAAGCGCTTCCGCGTCCGCGCCAGCGAAACCCAAGTCGCCTAGGCAAGTTCACGGGTGCCGGGTGCCCCGGGTCTCCTGATGTTGGAGACCTGGGAAGACCCTTCCTCCCTAGGCCTCTACGTCCTGGTTCACGGGTATCGGGTGCCCCGTCCAAGCTCCGCTTGGGCGGGAGGGATGCAGTTGTAAACCACCATGGTTGCGACGGGTAAGGGTGTCCCGTTCACTGGGTGTCCCAGGTCCGGGGTCCCCGCGAACGGGCCTTTGTTCGTGGGGTGGAGATCTCCCGTTGTTGGAGACCTGGGATACCTCTCAGGGAAGGTGGCTCAAAGTCCCCCGATGTAGTTCACCTGGGACTCCCCCCTAGAGGTGCGTCACCAGGTGTCCGGAGATCACCACGTTGAACCCCAAAAACGATGGGCTGAATCCCGAGAACCCCGGTCCGACACTCAACATATCCGCGTAGATCGTCGTCTGCTTTGCGTCGTAGAACTGTCCCGGCACGGTGCTGGACTGCTGCGGAGCAAAGTAGAACAGGTTCGACGCACTGCCCGCATTCTGCGCCTGCAGAATGATGATCGGCTGAATGGGACCATCCGGGGACTGGGCCGCGCCCGACATCGAGATATAGTCGATCACCAGCCGTTTTCCCGTCGGAATCTTCACCGGGATGTAGTTGAAGTTGTTGATGTTCACCTCGACCGTGACGGTAAAGGCTCCCCGCGCCGCCTCATCCACATCCTTCACCAGCGTTGGCGTGGTCGTCTGTGCTGCCAGGGTGGGGGCGTGGAAGACTGTGCAGGCTCCGAGCAAAGCAACCAGCCCGGCGAGTGTCCGTAACTTGCGTTTCAATTCGACCTCCAGATCGGGAAAAGGCCTGTTCGAACTCCTCAGGCCACATTGGCTGAATAGTAGGGGAGAGTTCCCAAGCGTATCAGCCTCGCCCCGCATTGGGCCGCAAGAATTGGGTGTAGGCGCGAGATCGAGCCGGAAAGGGGTGCCCCGTCCAAGCTAACTTGGGCGGGATAGATCCCGCCGGATACTGCTACACCACGATGTGCCCCGTCCAAGCGGCGCTTGAGCGGGAGACCCCGTCCATCCAGAAACCACGCCCTCGCGCGATGCGGGTGCCCCAGGTCCCCTGATTTTGGAGATCTGGGTGACCACCTCCGACTTCGGAATCTCACCTCAACGCCACCACTCCGACCGCAGTTCCTCCCCGCCAATCACCTCCGTCGGACTACCTGGCGTGGGCGACCACAGCGCCAGCTCCGGAACCGTCCAGATCGTCTCGATCGGCTGCCGCCAGTGATGCAGAGCCAGGTCAAACAGCCCCCAATGGATCGGCATGAGCAGCCCTCGCCCGCCCAGGTTGCGGAAACTGCGCACCGCCCCCTCCGGCCCCATGTGAATCTCCGCCCACAGAGGATCCGAGGCGCCGATCTCCAGCATGGTCAGATCGAACGGACCGAACTGCGTTCCGATCTCGCGGATTCCCTCCCACTCCCCCGAATCCGCTCCGTAGTACACCCGGTGCTCCGGACCGGCCAGAACAAACGAAGCCCACAAGGTCTCGAAGCGGTTGAACAGGCTGCGCCCGGAGAAGTGACGCGTTGGCAGCGCCGTGATTCGGACCGCGCCCACCTGCGTCCCGTCCATCCAATTCAACTCCACACAAGCTGCCGTGGGAACTCCGTAGCTGCGCAGCAGCGCGCCCACTGCGAGCGGACAGATCCAGCGCGCCCCGGCCAACTGGGGTAGCTTCGCCAGGCTGCGAACCGTATCCGCGCCCAGGTGATCGTAGTGGTCGTGCGACAGGATCACTGCGTCGATCTCCGGCAGCTCACCCAACCCCAGAGTCGGCGCGAAAAACCGCTTTGGACCACTCCAGGTGGTCGGTGAGGCGCGCTCCTCCCACACCGGGTCGACCAGCACCCGGATTCCGTCAATCTCGATCAGCGAGCTGGCGTGTCCAAACCAGGTGACCCGCAGCCCGGAAGAGGGCGCGGTCGCGTAAATGGCAGTATCCGTGCGGAACGGGCCGAGCGGCTCCTGCGGAGCTCTTGCCTTGGCTCCCAGAAAGAAGCGCGGCCCCACCTTGAAGAACACAGAGATCCCGCCAACCTGGGTCGGTACAGGATTGAGAAAGCGGCGGCCCAACCGCCTGGCAGGCTGAAGAAGCATGGTGAGTCGATCATAGCCAGCCCATACCTCTCCAGCCCATACCTCTCCGGCCCAGATCTCCTGCCCACCGTCGGTTCCCCCCCGCCCGCTTAACCTCCCGCCTCGTGTGCCTCACACCTCCAGCGATCCGGAGCGCATTTTTCCCTTGCGGTGGCGGCGACCCGCTGCCACAATGCTGGCCATGAAAATTTACCGTGCGGGTCTTCCAGTTCTGGCAGTGGTTGCCGCCTTCGCGGCGATCCCCTCGATAGCCCAAGTCAAGCAGCCCAGCGAGTCCGCCATCCTGCCGATTCAGAAGATCGCCTTCGAGATCAGGCTTGGTTCCGGTGCCGGATACTCCGGAAGCAGTTCGGCCGCGGAGCGCTCCGCTCAGTTGCTGTTGAACGTCAATCAGCCCAACATCTACGTGCGCGACCCCCTGTCCGGCAAGCCCCACTTTGTGGCGGAAGGCGAGTATCCCACCTGGTCGCCCGATGGTTCCAAGCTGGCCTACTGTGCCCGCAGCGGCCCCTCCGATTCCGGCCGCATTCACGTAATAAATGCCAACGGCAAAGGCGACCGGGCGCTGACTCATTTGGCTGGTGAGGGAGCTTGCTACCCCGCTTGGTCCCCGTCAGGCAAGGAGATGCTGGTCACCTTGACCAAAGGCGTGTCCTCCCACATCGCGGTGATCGATGCTCAGAATGGCCAGGTTCTGCGAGATCTGGGCGACGGGGGACTGGCTCACTGGTCGCCCGATGGCAGCCAGGTTCTGGTCGAACGCGCCCTCGGCAATCTGAAGGTGGGCGGTTCCTTGTGGGTGATGTCCGCCGACGGTTCGGGAGCAAAAGAACTCCTGCAAGACACTTCGGGAGTGCTGGAATCGGCTTGGCTGCCCGGTGGCACCGGTGTGGTGTTCTCTTCGCGCCGCGACGGCATGGCCGCCCTCTACACCGTCGGGCTTGACGGCAAGAACATCCGCAAGCTGGGCTCTAGCCCCACCGCCCATTGGCTGCATCCGGTATTCGCTCCCGACGGCAACACGCTGGTCGTCGAAAGCCTCACCCCGCAGGACCTTGCCCTGCAGCGGATCTCCATCACCGCCATCGATCCCCATTCCCACCAGGCAAAGATCCTGGCCATAGGTTCGAATCCCAGCATCTACTGGGGTCAGCCCCGGACTCCGCTCACCGAGGCTGGTCCCGAAACCACCCCGCGCTAGTTTGTCCGTCAGGACCGACAGAAGACCCGGCCAGGAGAAGCGGAGCTTCTCCTGGCCTCTCACTCTCCGCGCCTGTGGAAATCTTTTGTCAAGCCCTCCGAGCCCCTAAGAGTCTGAATCCATTGGCAAAACCCTTTGCCGATCAATTGCCCCATTTATGCCATCATGGATCTATAAGGATCGCTTGACTGCTTTCTCCGCTCAAGCAGGACGTGGCCTAGCCCGCCCGGCCAGTCCGCCATGATCGACCCGTGCGGATCGGTTCGGAGGCTGTGGCGTCTCCCTGATCTTCACTGTGAATCTGTGGGCGAAGTGCAAAGTCGATTGATATCAGCAGCTTGACTTGCCGCCAACGGCACGGTTTCTGGGTTTCTGTGAACCTGTGAACCTGTGCTCTCCGCTTCTCCGGCCCGATTCACCATTTATTGACTCTCGGTTGTAAATCGCGTATTCTGGAGTCCTTGTGCGGTGTTGTGCCTGAGGTCTGTGTAGTACCCGGACCGATCTGACTGAGCCCCCATGGAGTTCCTTCAGGACAGGCCACCTTCTGCGGGAAGATGCTTCTAAGTCCCGCAGAGTCAGGAGCCCAACGAGGGGCGAACCCCGCAGTCCTCACCCGAACAGTGTTGTTTGGAAGTGGGTGGAAATCGGCCCGTGCGCAGTTGCGCGGGACCATACGTTTTGCGTGAAGTTTTAAGGACCCCGAGAGCTAGCAATGAGGCCTCGGCGGCAAGGGCAGGAGAGAGATGTCGACCTTTGTTCCCAGCGGCAAGAATATTGACCGCAAATGGTATGTGCTGGACGCCAGCGGCCAGACTCTAGGCCGCTTGGCCACCAAGGCCGCCAATGTGCTGAGCGGCAAGTTGAACCCTCAGTACGTCCCCTACATTGATATGGGCGATCACGTCATCGTGATCAACGCCGAGAAGGTTCGCCTGACCGGCCTTAAGAGCCAGAGCAAGCTCTACCGTCGCTACACCGGCTTCCCCGGCGGTCTGCGCGAAGAGTCCTTCACCCGCCTGCTCGCCCGCAAGCCCGAGAAGATCCTCGAAGAGGCCATCAAGGGCATGCTGCCCAAGACCAAGCTGGGCCGCTCCATGGGCTCCAAGCTGAAGGTCTATCGCGGCGACAAGCACCCCCACCAGGCGCAGCAGCCGGTGGCCATCGAAGTGGCGTAAGAACAGCCGCTAGCTGCTAGCTTCTAGCTGCTAGCCAGAGCATCAGGATTTGGGCCTTCGTGGTTTTTAGCTAGAAGCTAAAAGCTAGAGGCTAGGAGCTAAAAGAAGAATGGCAGATCTGGTTCAGTATTACGGAACGGGCCGTCGCAAGTCGGCGATCGCCCGCGTCTTTCTGCGCCCCGGAACGGGTGAGTGGAAGGTCAACGGCAAGGGCTTCGACGAGTACTTCGTGACCGAGCAGCAGCGCGCTTCGGCCAAGCGGTCTCTGGCCGTCGTCGAAATGGCCGCCAACTTCGACGTGGTCACC
Organism: uncultured bacterium; assembly: GCA_966443485.1. Classification (GTDB taxonomy): domain Bacteria; phylum Acidobacteriota; class Terriglobia; order Terriglobales; family Acidobacteriaceae; genus Telmatobacter. The sequence continues at coordinate 5,127 of CBJOJD010000163.1, forward strand.
ACCGTGCAGAGCGGCGGCGTGGCTGCCCAGGCCGATGCTGTCAAGATGGGCGTGGCTCGCGCCCTCATCGAGTTCAACCCTGAGCTGCGCAAGGCCCTCAAGGCCGAAGGCCTGCTTACCCGCGACGCCCGCGTCAAGGAACGCAAGAAGTACGGACAGAAGGGCGCCCGTAAGCGGTTCCAGTTCAGCAAGCGCTAGTTTTTCAGCTGGCAGCTTGCAGCCCACAGCAAACAGCGGTGCTTACTGCTGGCTGTCCGCTGTAAGCTGTCAGCTCGGTTTCTCATCCCCCGCATCAGCGGGTTAAATCCGGGCGCCGGCGATCGACCACCCGGATGCAATCCACGAAGGAGGCACTTTGGCCACTATCACCATGAAGGAGCTGCTCGAAGCTGGCGTACACTTCGGGCATCAGACCAAGCGCTGGAATCCCAAGATGAAGGAATACATCTTCGGCGAGCGCAATGGGATCTACATCATCGATCTGCAAAAGACGCTCAAGCTGTTCAAGGACGCGTCCAAGTTCGTCACCGACCTTTGCGCCAGTGGCAAGACGATTCTCTTCGTCGGCACCAAGCGCCAGGCTCAAGACGCCGTTGCCGAAGAGGCCAACCGCGCCAGCATGCCCTACATCAACAACCGTTGGTTGGGTGGCTTGCTGACCAACTGGGTGACCGTGCAGAAGTCGGTAAAGCGCCTTCAAGAACTGGATGATATGGCCACTGATGGCCGCTACGACCTGCTCACCAAGAAGGAAGTCATCCGCCTCGAGCGCGAGCGCAAGCACCTGCAGGCCAACCTGGCCGGCATCAAGAACATGAAGCGCCTGCCCGACGCCCTGTTCGTGATCGACTCCAACAACGAAGCCATCGCCGTGAAGGAAGCCCGCAAGCTCGGCATCCCGGTGGTCGCCGTGGTCGATACCAACTGCGACCCCACCGTGGTGGACTACGTCATCCCCGGCAACGACGACGCCCTGCGCGCCATCCGCCTCTTCACCTCCAAGATCGCCGACTCGGCGGCCGAGGGCGTGAACCTGGTGGGCGACAAGGCCTTCGCCGAGGAGCAGGTAGCTCCCGCGGCTGAGGAGAGCGTGGCCGTCGAGGCTTCCGGTACCGAAGATGTCGATCTCGAAGCGGCTCTGGGCGGCGGCATCCGCAAGGCTCCTGCCGCGGTCGCAGCCCTGCTCGAAGAGACCGAGGCAGCCGAGGCCGGCCTTTAATCATTCCTGCGCACGCTAGAGCGCATCATGAGAAGCGTGGCCGCGCATGCAAGCCACGCTTTTCTTTTCGGAGTTCACAGTTCCGAGTTCGTAGTTCAGAGCCGGTAGCTGCCCAATCCGACGGAAGACGGAACCCTGTGAACTGCGAACTTAGAACTACGAACTGAAGAATGGGGAATCATGACAGTGAGCGAGAAGAAGATTGATGCAAAGCTGGTAAAAGAGCTGCGCGACATGACCGGTGCTCCCATGGGCGATTGCAAGAAGGCTCTGGAAGAAGCCGGCGGCAACGTGGAAGACGCAGTCGTTGTCCTGCGCAAGCGCGGCATGGCTTCCGCGCAGAAGAAGGCTGCCCGTTCCACCAACGAAGGCGCCATCGGCACCTACATCCACGCCGGCGGCAAGATCGGCGTGCTGCTCGAGCTCAATTGCGAGAGCGACTTCGTGGCCCGTACCGAAGACTTCAACGATCTGATGAAGGACATCGCGATGCACATCGCGGCCACCGATCCCCGCTACGTCAAGCCCGAAGACGTTACTGCCGAGGACATGGAACGCGAGAAGGAGATCTATCGCGCTCAGGCGGCTGCCACCGGCAAGCCGGCTCCTGTGGTCGAGAAGATCGTCGAAGGCAAGATGGCCAAGTTCTACGAGGAGGTTTGCCTCATCGAGCAGCCTTTCATCAAGGAACAGTCGATCAGCATCAAGGAACTGATCGCGCAGAAGGTCGGCAAGCTCGGCGAGAACATCACCATCCGCCGCTTCGCCCGCTTCAAGGTGGGTGCCCCCGACTGGACCGTCGCTCAGACCAAACTGGTCGAAGGCGCCGCAGAGTAAGCGCGTCAAAACCGCTGCTGTAGCAGCACGGAAGGGCCTGAAGCTTGTGCTTCAGGCCCTTTCCCGTTGTGGCAAAGTCCAAGCTTGCACAGGGCACAAGTTTAATCGTGCCATAAAGTCCACGTCGGAGCACCGCTTTAGCCGCTGCGGGAAGTAGTTCGTTAGTCACGCGCTTTGTCTGCGATGCAGCCCCTCTCCCTTACTTGTTTTCGTGAAATTAGCCTCCCTGTCACATTCCGTTTAAGAGCCCTCAATCTCCGCCATTTACGAACAGAGAAGCCGATTCCATCCCGCGATTGGCAGGAGGTCGTATGCGTCAGTCCATTGCCGCTCTCTGCGCGGCTACGCTCGTGGTTGCCAGTGTCCCGCTCCCACTTTCCGCTCAAGAATCCAACAAGGATTCCTCTATCAAGCACGTCATCGTGATCTTCAACGAAAACATCTCCTTCGATCACTACTTCGGGACCTATCCCCAGGCCCAGAACAACCCCGGCGAAACTCCCTTCCACGCCAAGCCCCACACCCCCTTGGCCAACAACCTGGTAACGCCTCTGGATCCGAACAACAAGTTCAAGCAGATCTCAGGACTCGACCTGCTGAAGAACAATCCCAACGGACCCACTGGCAGCGGCGCCGCCTTCAATGGTCTGGCCGCAGCCAACCCCTTCCGCCTGGCTCCCTCGCAGGCTGCCACCGCCGATCAAGGTCATAACGCCAAGCCCGAACAGGCCGCCTACGACAACGGTCTTCTCGACAAGTTCCCCGGCTCCACCGGCGTCTCCGGTCCGCCCCCATCGGCCACCGCCACCTCGCAGGCTGCGCTCAGCAAGGGCCTGGTGATGGGCTACTTCGATGGCAACGCGGTCACCGCGCTGTGGAACTATGCCCAGCACTTCGTGCTCTTCGACAACACCTACACCACGCAGTTCGGGCCCTCTACGCCGGGCGCAATCAATCTCATCTCCGGACAGACCGACGGCCTCGCCAAGCACATCAACGTCATCACCGGTGCCACCCTGCTGCACCCCACCCATGAGACCTTCGATCACGCGGGCGGCTTGACGCTCATCGGCGACGCTGACCCCGCCGGCGACATCTGCTCCAACACCTCCATCGATAACGTCTGGATGGCAGGCAAGAACGTCGGCGACCTGCTCAACGAAAAGAACATCACCTGGGGCTGGTTCGAAGGCGGATTCAATCTGAGCACCGTCAATCCCAACGGCACCACCGGCTGCCAACGCTCTTCGGCGAACGCGGTGCCCGGCTACACCGCACCCACCGCCGACTACATCCCGCACCACGAGCCCTTCCAGTACTACGCCTCCACCGCCAATCCCAAGCACCTGCGTCCCAGCTCCACTGCGGCCATCGGCCACACCTACGAGGTAGACGGCATCACCAAGGATCCGGCGAATCACCAGTACGACGTCGACGACTTCTTCTCCGCGCTCGACAACGGCAATCTGCCCGCCGTCTCCTTCCTCAAGCCCTCCGCCTATCAGGACGGCCACCCCGGCTACTCCGATCCCACTGACGAGCAGGACTTCATCGTCAACACTGTCAACGCGGTGATGAACAGCCCCTTCTGGAATTCCACCGCCATCATCCTCACCTACGATGACTCCGACGGCTGGTACGATCACCAGATGCCGCCCATCGTGAACCCCTCCTTCAGCTCCTATGTCGACGTGCTCAATGCGCCCGCCGTCTGCAAAGATGGCGTGCAGCAAGGCCAGCCCGTTGTCTCCACTCCTCTGAACGGCGTGAATGGCAAACCCGCCTGGGGACGTTGCGGTTACGGCACGCGCATTCCCATGCTTGTCATCTCCCCGCAGGTGGCTTCCAACGTCATCGACCACACGCTCACTGACCAGAGCTCAGTCCTGCGTTTCATTGAAGACAACTGGCTCGGCGGAGAGCGCATTCAGCCCGGTGGCAGCTTTGATACCATCGCCGGCGATCTCACCCACCTCTTCAAGAAGACTCACGACGCCGACGACCGCGTCTTGATCCTCGATCCCGCGAACGGCTCGGTGCTCTACTCCGGCTCGCACAACTAAGCTTTACTTATGGGCTATCCCGGCTCTCCCGCAGAGCCGGGATGCTCTTTTCACGAACGACTCGTCCTCATGAACTCTTCCCGCCGCAAACTTCTCGCCGACACACTGCGCCTTCTTGCTGGCCTCGGCGCCAGCTCCTCCGGGATCCTTTCTCCACGTCGCCTCTTCTCGCAGACCGCCGCTCCGCACGCGATGAGTGGCATGGCCAAGCCCGCCACTCCAGCCAGCCCCGCAAAGCCTCCGCGTCCCTGGCTGCAGCCCGCGAGCCTTACCCCGTTCGTCGATCCGCTGCCCATCCCTCGCTCCTTACTGCCAACAGAGAAGCGAGCTCATCCACACCGCCCCGGAGAGATGGTCGACTACCTGCGCCTGGACATGAAAGCGGCAAACCTCCGCGTGCATCGCGACCTGCCGCCCACGTCCATGTGGACCTACAACGGAACGGTCCCTGGTCCCACCATCGAGGTCCGCTCCGGCCGTCCTCTGCTGGTGGACTGGGTGAATCAATTGCCCGATCAGCACTTTTTGCCCATCGACCACACCCTCTGCGGAGCAGGCGCCGATCTGCCTCAGGTTCGCACCGCCGTCCACGTGCATGGCGCCGTCGTGCCTCCGGAGAGTGATGGCTTCCCTGAGGACTGGAAGACGCAGGGCCAGACCTATCGCGCGTTCTACCCCCTGCCGCAGGATGCCGCCACCCTCTGGTATCACGACCACGCCATGGGCATCGAGCGGCTCAACCAGTACGCCGGGCTCTTCGGCTTCTTTCTCGTTCGCGATGAAGCGGAGCAAGCTCTGGCACTGCCGAGCGGCCCTTATGAAATTCCCCTGGTGATCTGTGATCGCCTCTTTTACGCGGACGGCCAGTTGCACTATCCCGAATCCGGCGATCCCACCGCTCCCTGGGTCCCCGAGATCTACGGCGATGTCGTCATGGTCAACGGAACGCTATTTCCGTTCTTGCAAGTCGAGCCGCGCGCCTACCGCTTCCGCGTGTTGAATGCCTCCAACACCCGGGTGTTCCGTTTCTCGCTCTCCAACTCCATGCCCTTCACGCAGATCGGAAGCGACCAGGGACTCCTGCCCGCTCCCGTGCAACTGCAAGAGCTCGTCCTCGCTCCCGCCGAGCGCGCCGACATCGTGCTGGACTTCTCCGCCCAGCCAGGCCAGCAGTTTGCCATAGTCAACCAGGGACAAGCCTTGATGCAATTTCGCGTTGCTCCCCGGCCCGTCGCCCTCAAGACAGCATCCGAGGCCGCTGCGCCAAATAGCACGCTTCCAGCGTTCTCTGTTCCAAAACGGCTCCGCGCCATCGAGCGCATACCCTCCACGGCGGCGGTACTTGAGCGCACCCTGACCCTGAACGAGTACATGCACCCCAAAACTCAGGCCATGCTCATGCTGCTCAACGGCAAGTACTGGCACGATCCCGTCACCGAGAATCCGCGCCTCAACTCCATTGAGATCTGGAACTTGGTCAACACCACCCAGGACGTCCACCCCATCCACCTGCATCTGGTGAAGTTCCAGGTTCTGGAACGGCGCGCCTTCGATGTCGACGACTTCCTCAACTACGGCAAGTTTGAATACCTCGGCGAGCCCGCCCCTCCAGAACCCGGAGAAACCGGCTGGAAAGACACCGTGCAGGCCCATCCCGAGACCGTCACCCGCATCATCATCCCGTTTCGCGGATACCCCGGCCGCTACGTCTGGCACTGTCACCTGCTGGAGCACGCCGCGAATGAGATGATGCGGCCCTTTGAGGTCCTGCCCGCCTGACCCTCGGGTCCCACTCATCGCACGCGCCGGCGGCGGATCGGTCTTTAGCCCGGCGCGTTCAGAGTGGGTTGGCCCTGCTTCTCTATTTCACTGTTTCACTGTTTCACTCTTTCACTCATCACTCATCAGGCCGTCGAAATGCACCAAACCAGCAGTTTTGGCCGGCCTCGCCGTATGCGATACTCAAAACAACATGTATA
>CBJOJD010000164.1:0-11181 GCA_966443485.1 uncultured bacterium
AAGATCATGGCGATCTCTCGGCCCCGCAAGCCGCGCAGGGTTTCAGGAGGCTGCTGCAGCAGGTTGATGGGATGAGAGTGGGGCTCTCGGGGGGCCCAGCGGATTTGCCCCTCGACGCGGGCGGTGGGCCCGAGAAGTCCCATGATGGCGAGGGACGTTGCGCTTTTACCCGATCCCGATTCCCCGACCAGCCCTACGACCTCCCCTTCCGCGAGGGAGAGGTTGATTCCGCTCACCGCCTGATAGGTGCCGAAGCGAATGCGCAGATCCGCGAGTTCGAGTAGAGCTGCCATGTGCTCATCGTATCCGATGGTTGGGCGGACGGGTACAAGCAGGAGGGGCGAACCCCGGGCACAGGCGGGAACACGGATGCGGGGTAGAGAATCTGACCAGAAAACAACGCAGACGAAACCTTTCCCATCTTTCTGGGTTGGAAGCACCAAGGAGATTAGGAGAGATGAAGGCGAAATGGTATGGAGCGGCGCTGTTTGCAGCAACCCTGGCGATCACGGGATTTTCCACCGGGAGTGTGGCTTACGCGGCGACCGGGGAGAGCTGGCAGGCGATCTGGCCATGGGACCAACCTCCGGCAGAGTTTCGCGAAGTAGAGCGGCAGGGATTTCGGGATGGCGTGGACGGGGCGAGGAAAGACTATGATCACCATCGTTTTCCCAACGTGGAAAACCGCTCAGAGTATCGCCACCCGCATATGGATGCCAGCCTGCGAGAAGACTATCGGCGCGGCTTTCGGCGCGGTTACGATGATGCGATGCGCCATCTCATGCAACCGGAAGAGCATCGTTGGGGCCGTTGAGCTTACGAGATTCGGGCGGTCCGCGGGGAAGGCAACGAATTTGCAATGCTGCGACATCTAGACCCAGAGGCAAGGAGGATCGAATGAACAAAAATTGGATCTCCGTATCTGCGTTGGTCGTGGCATTGGGTGTTCCGGCTGGAGTGGTTTCGGCAAGAGCGTACGCAGCGGCGCCGGCAGAGCCAAGCGCGATCACGCAAGACCGAACGTGGGATCAACCGCCGGATGAATATCGGGACATGGAGCGGCGGGGATTTCATGACGGTGTGGAAGGGGCGCGCAGGGATTTCGACAATCATCGGCCGCCCAGCCCAGAGAATCGCGAAGAGTACCGCCATCCGCACGTGCCGCGCGACATGCGACATGACTACCGGGAGGGTTTCCGTCGTGGCTACCAGGAAGCGATGCGGCACATGACGGGCGATGGGGATCAATATCGTCATCGCGATCATGACGACGATCACGAACACTAATCCCTAGTCGTTTGTGGATTCAAGTTGAAGACGAGTGCGGCGCAGCGCCGGATGCGATCCGGCAGCGCCGCATTTTTGCATGGCGACTGCTGCTAGAGGATTGTCCCAGTGCCGGCACGAACAATCATCATGCCACCAATGAGGCGGTGCTGATCTGACACGATGGGGCGGCTGGAGACAGAGATGCGGCTGAACTTTCCGTCAGGACTACGCAACAGACAGGGTTTCGCCTCGACCACCTCTCCGCGTTGAATAGAGCGGGTGAGGGGATGATCTTCAGAACTCACAGGGCTGCCATTCAGCTGAAGTAATCCCATGCGTTCATACTCAGTGAATTTTTGGCCGGGGAAGACGCCGCCCTGAAATATTGCGACGGCGCGGGGATTCGCCATATAGATGGCGCCATCATTGCCGTCGGCCAGAATGATGGCGACGGGAACAGCCTCAAGCGCAGTGCGAAGTTCGACCTCGCAACGATTCGCTTCCTCTGTTCGCTGCCCGTTGGCATTCACCGCCTCGACGACGCCGTAGATGCAGATGGGCTTACCAGTCATGGAAAAGCGCGGCGATCCGCGCGAACGCATCGCCTGCCAAGCACCCTGGGGAGTACGAACGCGATATTGGATGTCGATGGGAACGCCCGAGGCGAGGGAGCGCTGGATGGCATCCCGCGTGGGTGGCACATCATCGGGATGGAGTACACGGAGCCAACCATCGCCCAAAGCTTCCGCGATGGGTTGGCCTGTGTACTGTTCCCAGCGCGGGCTGGCCTCGCTTACCTGCCCATGTTCATCGAGGACCCAGGGCACATGGGGGCTGAGATTCATCATGTGGCGGAAATGCTCTTCACTCTCGCGGAGGGCCTCTTCAGTAAGTTTGCTCTGAGTCACGTCCATCACGGCGACCGAGACCCCGACCGTATTTCCCGCGCCATCGCGCACGGAGCGATAAGAGAGCATGACGCTCTGACCTGCGCGGTTGGGATCGGAGGAGGGTTTGGTGACCTCAACTCCAGTCACCGACTCTCCTGCGAGAGCTCTCCTGATAAATGGTTCAATCTTAGGGAACACTTCGGGGATCACTTCGCAAACACGTCGGCCGAGGTGAGCGGCGGCGGGTACTCCATTCATCTCGGCGAGGCGCTGATTCAAGCTGATGTAGCGGAGGTGCCGATCCAGGAAACAGAGCCCGACGGGGGCGCCATCGTAAATGGCCTGAAGTTGAGCAAGCCTGTGAGCGGGCAGTGCCTGGACGCTTGTCAGCAGTTGTTCATCGGCTGCGCCGGGAGCGGCGGCAGGACTCTTCCAGATGGGTTGAGAGAAGAAGGAGGAGATCTGATCTGCGGGCAGGGGCTTGCCGAAGAGCCAGCCTTGCGCGACGTCGCAGCCCATCCAGAAAAGTATTTCAGCCTGCTCTTGATTTTCAACGCCTTCGGCTACGGTTCTGAGGCCAAGGCCCTGACCAAGGCCGATCACTGAAGCGACGATCTCGCGACTCTCCGCACGCAGCGCGATGGAGCTGACGAAGCTGCGGTCCACCTTCAGCTCGTCGAAGGGCATGGTGTGCAGGTGAGTCAGGCTTGAGTAGCCGGTCCCGAAGTCGTCAAGTGACAAGCGGCAGCCAAGATCCTTCAAGGAGTGAGCGACCGAGGCAGCTCTGGCGAGATCGTCGACCAGCGCACTTTCCGTGATCTCTATGGTGATCCGGTTCAGTGGGAAGCCAGATTCCGCCGCAGCAGCCTCAAGGCGAACAGGGAGTTTTGGATCGAGAAGCTGGGTGGCGGAGATGTTCAGGGCCAGCATGATGGGGCGCTGGAGGATTTCTCGAGAGGCAAATGCCTTTTTCAACATCTCAGCAGTGAGTTCGTTGATGAGACCAGAGCTCTCAGCGGCGGGAATAAAAGCCGAGGCAGGGATCGATTCGCCGCCGTCAGGAGCCCATCGCGCCAAGACCTCGAAGCCGGCCAGTTCGCCCGTCCTCAATTCGATGAGGGGTTGAAAGGCGGGGAAGAACTCCTGAGCAGCGAGACCGCGGCGGATGTCATTTGACTCAACCTGCATGGCGACACTTTACGACGGCCCCAGTTGCAATGTCACTAGCCGACTGATTTTAAACCTTTCCCCAGGCGTAATCTGGGAAGTTCGGGCGCCGTGCGGCGTCACTCAATTTGACCACAAAGCAGGTTCATGACGTAAACAATCCATCCTTGGCTTTGAAGACGGGTAGAGTGGAGACGCTCTGGGCTTGACGGGCAGGAGGATGGTGCCGCGGATCCAAGCGACAATTAAAGAGATGAGTGCCCGAACTGCATATTCTGAACAACGCGATGAGGCCGATCCCCTGCTCTCGTTTGAATCCGTGGTGAAAGAGTACTCGAACGAAGGGGAGACGGTTCGAGCTCTGGACGGTGTTTCACTGGGCGTCGAACAAGGGAAGTTTGTTGCTTTGATGGGCCGAAGTGGATGTGGCAAGTCCACGCTGCTACACCTGGCAGGAGCTCTTGATTTTCCGACATCCGGCAAAGTGCGCGTTGCGGGGGCTGCCACTGAGGAACTGGATGAAGCTGGATTGACAAGGTTGCGGCGTACTCAGATCGGATTTGTCTTTCAGTCGTTTCAACTGCTGCACACTTTGACGGTTGTGGAGAATGTTGAGGTTCCACTGTTGTTGGCGGGTCAATCTCGACCGCGCCGAGAGGCCATGGAGCAGTTGAGCCTGGTGGGGCTAGCTGAGATGGCTCACCGTTCGATTCACCAGCTTTCAGGAGGGCAGATGCAACGAGTAGCGATTGCGCGCGCCCTGGTTCATCATCCCCGTCTGCTGCTGGCTGACGAGCCTACGGGCAATCTGGACACGGCAACGGGGAACGCCGTGCTGGAGCTTCTGAGACGAATCTGCTCGGAACGAAGCGTGACGATCCTGATGGCGACACACAGCGCAGAGGCGGCGGGCATTGCCGATCGCGTGGTGCACATGCGCGATGGGCGAATGCTGGGAGGCGCATCGTAGCATGGGCCAGCTGGTGCTGCTCTATCGACTAATTTTGCGTCCGCTGTTTCGGCAGCCAGGGCGTGCGTTCCTCATCTTGTTTGCGGTGGCGCTGGGCGATGCTGCGGTTGTGGCGATCGACATGGCCGGGAATGCGGCGGCGGGATCGTTTCGCTCTTCCATTGAAACCTTTGCGGGCAAGAACGACTTCGAGGTCACGGCTGCTGGAGGCGTGCCGGAGTCGGTGATTGCGCAGCTGAGTTCCCTTCCCTATGCGCTGAGCCTGGAACCGCGTATCGAGGATCATGCGATCGTCGTTGCGACGGGCCGCTCCGTTCCCCTGATTGGTATCGACCTTATCGGAGAAGCGAGTCGTTCCGACCTGCCACCGACCCATGGATCCCCACTTGACCACAGCCTCAGCGACATCAACGCGACGAATGCCATCTGGGTGACTTCCAGCTTAGGACATCGCGTGGGCGACTCCCTCGCTCTTCTCATCAACGATCAGACCAGGACGTATGTGGTCCGCGGAATCATTCCCGATCAGGGGTCAGTTTTTGGAGACGCAATCCTGATGGACATAGGCGCTGCCCAGGTGGCGACGGGAAAGCTGGGCCACGTGGATCGAATCCTCATCAAAAGTCCGACGCAGGGAGGGTTTGAGCTTTGGCAGCAGCGATTGCAACAAAGCTTACCACCAGGCGTACTGCTGAATCCGCAAGGAGCAGAGACGGCGGCGAACCGCAGGATGCTGGCCGCATTCCGCTGGAATTTGCGGATTCTTAGCTACATTGCTTTGCTGGTGGGGGCTTTCCTCATCTACAACGCTCTGTCGGTATCAGTGGTGCGCAGGCGAACGGACATTGGAGCTATCCGAGCGCTGGGTGCGACGCGCAGGGCGGTGCTGATGGCCTTCCTGGTTGAAGCGGTCGCATTTGGGGCGTTGGGATCCCTGGCGGCGTTGCCGGTGGGGCGCCTGCTGGCAAGCGGCGCCGTCGGAATGCTGTCTACGACGGTGAATGCGCTCTACACGTCTAACCGCGCGGGCGCGATGGCCATCAACCCGGGCACGGTAGTGCTCGCGTTCACGGTGGGCATGGCTGTGGCTGCACTCTCTGCTCTGGCACCGGCGCGCGAGGCGAGCATGGTTACACCAATCGAGGCCATGGCGCGCGGACGGCGGGAGTATACGGTACGGGTGGAGCGCAAGCGAGATGCGGTGATCGCGATTGTGTTGTCGGCGTGTGGCGCGCTGGCGGCGCAAGTTCCCGAGATCGAAGGGAAACCGATCATGGGATATGTCGCAGCACTTTTGTTCGTGGCTTCAGCTGCGCTCTTTATCCCCATGCTCGTCCACTACGTCACCGCAGCCGGGTCCGAGCTACTGCGCAGACTGGCTGGAGTTGAGGCCTTGCTGGCGTCGCGCAGCCTGGGCGGATCGCTGCGCAGGACCTCTGTGCTGGTGGGGGCCTTGGCAACGGCGGTGGCGATGATGTCCTCTGTCGGCATTATGGTTGGGAGCTTTCGCGAGACTGTCGATAGCTGGCTGGAGAGCGAGCTGCCCGCGGACTTGTATCTGCAACCGGCCAGCGTGGCGGCGGGAGATCAGCACCCCACCATAGCGCCGTCTGTTGTCGATCGAATTGAAAAGATTCCAGGAGTAGAGGCGGTCGGGCGATTCAGGGCTTACGAGATCAACTATCAAGGGCTGCCAGCAACTTTGGCCGGGGCGGAACCTGATCTGAAACGATCGCAGCAGGCGCTCACCTTCTTATCGGGAGGATCAAGCCGGCAGATCCTGAACAAGCTTGGCTCAGGGGATTTCGCAATTGTCAGCGAGCCGTTTGCCAATAAACACCACACCAAAGTGGGAGCGCGGATTGAGCTGCCGCTTGGCGCTCAGCGCGTGGCCTTCCAGGTTATCGGGATCTTCTACGATTACGGCCACGAGGCCGGCTACATCGTTCTGGACAGGAAGATTCTGCTTCGCTATCTGCCGGACCCTGCGCCCAGCAATCTAGCTGTGTATCTCAATTCCGGCACTGATTTCAACCGGATGCGAAGTGCGGTAGAGAAGGCTCTGGGGAGCAGCAACGTCGTCGTGCTATCGAACCGGGAGATCCGCCGGGAGGGCATGCGCGTGTTCGATCAGACCTTCGCAATTACCTACGCGCTTGAAGCAGTATCGATCTTGGTGGCAGTGGGCGGGATTGCCGGGGCGCTGATCTCGATTGTGATCGACCGGCGAAGGGAGTTTGGAGTGTTGCGTGTTCTTGGCGCAACCGACGCGCAGGTGAGAAAGCTGATTCTCGTAGAGGCGGGTTTGATTGGGCTGTTGGCGATGGTGGTTGGATTAGTGCTGGGTTTTGTGTTGTCGCTGGTGCTGGTGTTCGTGATCAACAAGCAGTCGTTTGGGTGGACAATTCAATTTCACTGGCCGGTGGCAGTTCTGTTCGCCTCGATGAGCGTTGTGTATGTCGCAACGATTCTCGCTGGCTTGTATCCAGCGCAACTTGCGGTGCGGTTACGGCCCATCGAGGTGATCCATGAGGAATAAGTGGATCGCATGGGGGGTGCTGATGGTAGTGGCGGTTTCTGCAGGCGCACAGGAATACCGCTCTGCCCTGCCGGGTTACGCATTCACGTTCCCTCGCGACTATTTCAATCATGAGGAGTACCAAACAGAGTGGTGGTACTACACGGGGAACTTGCGAGCGAAAGATGGGCATCGCTTTGGATTTGAACTCACCTTCTTCCGCCAGGGAGTGTCCAGAGCTGCGAGCGCGAACCCATGGTTTGTTCGGGACTTGTGGATGGCGCATCTGGCCTTGAGCGACATCGATGGGCGCAGATTCCATCATGAGGAGCGGATCAATCGCTCGGGCCCTGGGCTAGCTGGTGTTGATGAAGAGAAGGGACTGGTTTGGAACGGAAACTGGCGTGCGCAGATCAGCGAACAAAAGGAGCAGTTGTGGGGCGTTGCCCCTGATTTTGATTTTGCGCTGCAGCTCATTCCGAAAAAGCAGCCGGTCCCCCAAGGACAGAATGGGGTGAGCCAAAAGGCGGCCGGAAAGGGACACGCCTCTCATTACTTCTCACTGACGCGCCTCATCACGAGTGGGCATTTGGAGGCGGACGGCAAGAGCTACGAGGTGGAAGGCGCGTCGTGGATGGATCACGAGTTCTTCACCGGATCGATGAGCGCCGAGGAAAGCGGCTGGGACTGGATCAGCGCCCAATTTGAGGATGGCACGGAGCTCATGCTGTATCGACTGCGCCATCGCGATGGCAGCGTCGATCCCTATTCCTCGGGCAGCTTCGTGGATGCTCAGGGCAAGGTGGAGTTTCTAACGATCCACGATTTTGCGCTGGCTCCTGGAAGCCCAAGCTGGACGAGCCCAACGACGAAGGCGGTGTATCCGCAGCAATGGCACATTTCGATTCCACGGCTCCAGCTCGAGGCGGATATCACGACTCCGCTTGCGGATCAGGAATTAACCAGCCGGTTTGGGCCGAGCTACTGGGAAGGGGCTGTCGATCTGAGGGGCATGCGGGCGGGTGCGGAGATCCGCGGATCAGGGTATTTGGAGATGACCGGTTACGCGAATCCAGGCAGAGCCCTGTTGCCGCAGTAATTGACAGCACTCAAAGACAATACTCAGTGTTCATAGAGGCCTTCGACGGAGACCTCTGTCTGCAGGCGATCCAGGAACTGCGCGATGGTGCGAGTTAGGCGCATGAGGGCCAGTTCGCGTTCGGACAGCTCGGCTTCCATGCCGGCCGGCCAGGAATCGATCCGATGCACAAGGCTGTGCACTGGGGCGGGTTGGTGAGTCCGCGTCTTGAGTTGATTCTCCAGGTCATCGGCAATCTGCAAAAACACGCGCGAGCACTCGTGCCGGAAATCATCCTCAAAGGCCGTGAACTCAGATGACCTGGCGTGCACATCGGCAAAGATACGGAATTGCAGGAGAGGAGTCTCAAGCAGATAGAAACTGCGCAGGGAGGCCTGCCAGCGGCGAATGCGATCGCGGGCAGCCATATCCCCGGCGCGCAGATCGCCGGTTTCGAAGGGGACTGCGTCGGATTGGGCGTTCACCTCTCCGAAATGGCGGTAGACGGCTTCTCGCTGGCGCCGAATCTTGAGGATTGCCGGAGCATCTGCAGCCCGCGGCGAGGACGAGACCAGATCGGATAGCAGTCGCAGATTGAGCACGAAGATACGCACCATCTCATCGGCCGCGGAGCGGGGGAAGAGCCGCTCGAAGACCAGCCACATCATGGTGATTCCGAGCAGCACACCGAGCACGCGGTCGCGAGCGACGGTGAGATTGATCTGGATGGTGAAGTCGCTCAGGTGTACGAGATAGAAGGCGAAGGCAAACTGCACTCCGGCATAGGAGAGCCGCGAACTCGAGGTTGCAAGCCAGGCGGCGACGGCGGTCATGGAAGCAAAGAGCACGACGAATCCGCCGATGGAATCGATAAAGGGCAGGACAAAGATCTGGGAGCCAAGCCCGGCGATGATGCCGCCCAGAAAGAAGCCGGCGACGCGCAAGATTTGCTTCTGACGGGACGATCCAATCGTGGTTAGGGCAGTGAGGACGCAGGTGGTAACTGAGGTCGAGAGAGTCGGCCAATCCAGAGAGACGTAAAAGACGTAGCAGAGCATGGCCGCCACGGTGCCACCGAGCACGTAACGCAGGTGCTCAGGATTTGAAAATGCATCGGGGATGAAGATTCGCGTGCTGTTGGGGGCGTCTTCGATCGGTTCCAGAGAAGGGTCAGGAGCGTTGGCGCTGCTGAAGATGGAGGGCATGAGCGACACCATGGCCTCTAGTTCAGACATGAGAGGCGTCCCCGGGCTGGGTTGGGGTTCAAGCTCAGCTTCGCAGGGTTGTCCATGAGCGCGAATGCAGTGGCGAATATCGGCGATGCTGCGATGAAGGCGTTCAGCCCGGGGCTGAAGTTCAGCGGGTAAAGCTGGGTAGGCGTTGGCCAGGGCAGCACCGAAATCGACGGAACGCGCCACCAGTGAAACGAGGGTGCTCATGCGAGCGCGATAGAGTTGGACGTAACTGCCGCGGGCCACATGGCGGCGCAAGGCGCCCGCACCCACGATGGCGAATTGGGAGAGGCCGGCTTGTGTGGCGCTGGAGACGGGCTTCCCCTGGCTGTAACAGCTCATGAGCTCTTCGAGCAACTGCAGGCGGGTATCGAGTCCATCGATGAGATCGTCGCGCCGATGCAGGGCGTAGAACACGGCCTCGACACCGACAGTGACAAGAGCGCCGGTCAGCGTAGAAGCAACTAGCCATAGCGTCAATTCAACATTCCGCTGAGCGGGCCCGGGCAGATACCAGATTCCGACGACGTTGCTGACAACCAGAGCGAGCCCGGTTGCCACACCGTAGTTCACGAGGCAGCGCAGTAGAAAGAACACGATGAAGAGACTGCAGCCGACCCAGAGGAAGTGCGTTTCTGGAGTGGAGGCAAGCAGGCGTGCTCCGACCGGAATGAAGAGCGCTCCAATGATGAAGGCGAGGATCATGAAGATGGCGGAGCGCGCGGTGGAAATCAGATTCTCGCGGGAGAGGATAAACGCAGACAGTGCACCGATGACCCCTCCGGGCATGCGGAAGGTGACGACCAGAATCATGGTGAGAGTGGCAGAGATTACGATACGGGCGACCAGCGCCCCACGCCCTGGGTAGGGCGCAAGCTCTTTCTTGAGGAACTCAGGGAACCACTGTCCGAAGCGTTCCTCGTGGGGAATATGAATCGCCTCTGCTGACATGGCTATTCCCCGTGAGGGCCGCGCCCACGAATGATGACCACCGCAGACTCGCCCAGCCGGAACACATCCGGAGGGTTGTCTTGAATACGAATGCGGACGGGAAAGCGGGAAGCCAGATGGACCCAGTTAAGGGTACGCTGCACATCGGGAAGTCCCGGCGCAGTGATGCGGCCGACGAGATCAACGTCTGGCGTCACGCCGAATCCTACACTGTCGACCACCCCTTTGTAGCGCACGTTGGGACGAGACATGACATACACGTCGGCCTGCATGCCGGGCTGGATCCGATGCAGTTGAGTTTCGCGGAAGTTGGCAATGATCCACCAGGTGCGCGTATCGATGAGCGTGAACACGTGCTGGCCCGCGGTCGCGTAGGCTCCCTGCGAGATTGTCAGGTTGGTCACGCGGGCGTCGAAGGGAGACACGACGCGGCAGTTTTCAAAGTTGTACCTGGCCGTATCGACGGCGGCCTTTTTTCCAGGGAGCTGTCCTTCGAGCGGCTCGAGAGTGGTGACGCTGTGAGAGGCCTGCTGGACCTGCTGATGACTCTGAATGAGCACAGCCTGGGCTTGCTTGTACTGCGCCTCAGTGGCGAGTTGGTTGGCTTCGGCCAGTGCCAGCTTGGATTTGGCCTGATTCGCAGCTTGGGAACGGGATATCTGCAAGGTGCGAGCTTGATCGACCTGATCGACGGTCACGAACTGGCGCGCGAGAAGCGGTTCTATGCGATGCAGGTTGTTGGAGGCATATTCCAGCTCTGCGTTCGATCGCTCCACGGCAGCTTTGGCGTTGGCGACGTCGGCTTTGGCCTGCTGTACGGCGGCCTCAGCCCGGGCCACACTGGCCTCAGAGCTGAGGACCGCGGCCCGCGCTACGTCCACGCCGCTAGACTTGGCAGCGATGATGCGGCGTTCATCGCTAATTTGGCCTTGTAGAGACTGCTGATCAGACTGAGCCCGAGCGAGCGCATAAGCGTAGGGACGTTCGTCGATGTCGAAGAGCGGTTCGCCTTGCTTTACGAGCTGGTTGTCCGACACATAGAGGTGGGTGACGGGGCCATTGACGAGAGGAGCCATTCCGATGAAGTTGGCGAAGACCTCCGCATC
>CBJOJD010000165.1:0-11152 GCA_966443485.1 uncultured bacterium
TGTCGATGGGCGCGATGGGGCCGGCAGGTGACATGTACGCCGCGTCGGTGAGCTTATCCTCGGCCACAAGCGCTGCGACCGACTGAAGGTCGGGACAGGTAATGACAGCAAATCCACCGGGCTTCAAGACCCGCAGGAACTCGCCCAGAGCCATGAAGACCTCGTGGGGAAAGAGGTGCTCGATATTGTGGGAAGAGAAGCTGGCGTCCACGCTCGCGTCTTCCACCATCGGCATCTCCGTCATCGACCCCACGACGTCGGGTTCTACTGCCGGATTGATGTCGAGGCGAAGCTCGGTCCACTCCGGACCAGAAAAGCCAGGGGTCGTGCTTTCTTTACGAGCGCGGCCGCAGCCGACGTGCAAAAAGGTCTTGTTCATAACGTGGGGTTCTCCGATCGTTGGTGCGGAATTTCAGTGGATCTGGATTGAGAGCCGGTACCTAAGACTGTTTCGGTTCCTGTTGAGCGAAGGACACGGAGGTGATCAGGACGCATCCCGGCTTCGAACCTCTCGTACATGGCCTCATAGGCCGATTCCAGATGTCTCGTAAAGCTTGCGGTGTCGTAAAGGGGAGCGCAGGTGCGGTTCGTCCAGAGCCTTGTCTTCAGCTCTCGGATTTTTCGCTCGTCTCTCCCGATCCCCACAGCTCGCGCTTCGTATTCCTTCAGATCATGGGTGACCAGGTCTCCCAGACCAACCGCGCGCAGCAGGCTAGCCGCCATCCGGCCTGCGAAGGCTTCGCCGAGGCATGTCAGGATGGGGAGTCCGGCCCAAAGCGCGGAACTGGCTGTGGCGCCGCTATTGAAGGGGAGTGTGTCCAGGAAGAGATCTGCCCATTGCTGGCGTCGCAGGTGCTCACTCAGGGGTAAGGACTCGGCAAATACGAGTCGAGCGGAAGAGATGCCACGCTTTTCAGCTTCGGCTTTCAGATTTTTGCGTGCCTCGGGATCGCTGGCTGTGAGCCAGAGAACACTGCCTTCAACCTGTCCCAAGATGCGCATCCATACATCGAATATCTGGGGCGTGATCTTAGCGAGATTGTTGAAGCAGCTGTAGACGACGCCGGTGTCCGGCAGCCCCAGGTCTCGACGACAGAACTCACGAGAGGCAATCGGCTGGGTTGAGTCATTGCACTGGAACGAGTCCGGCAAGTAGACGATCTTCTCTGAGTAGTGCTCTCGATAGTCTTCCGGAATAACGGTCTCATCCGCGATGAGATAGTCGATGAAATCGGCACCGGTGGTACCGGGATGTCCGAGCCAGGTGATCTGGACCGGCGCGATTCGCTGCGCGAAGACCTGAGGGCGGCACCCAAACGAGAGCCCATTCAGGTCCATGGCGATGTGTACGTTCATCTCGCGGCAGAGGCGCACGATCTCGCGGTCTGCTTGCGTGTGAACGTCCACGAACCGGTCCACACCATGGGTAATACGCTGGCGCATCTCGCTGCGCGATTGGGGACCTATCGAGACTGCGACGATCTCGAAACGGCTGCGGTCATGGCGCTCGAGGAGTTCAGCGATCAGATAGCTGACCGGGTGATCATGAAAATCGGCCGAGACGTAGGCGACGCGCAGCTTCTCTTGAGAAGCTCGAACCGTGAAGGCCGGCTGAGAGTAGCTGGCGTTAATGTTGTCGCGCAGAAAGGTCTCCGCGGCAGTCCGTTGCAGTTCAGGATTGCCACTCACAGCCAGCAGGCAGAAGGGCGAGATCGCTCGCTCTTTGCGTCGAACTGCGGACTCAATGCGGTCTCGATCGAGCTCCGCATCTTGCCATACGCACAACGTTCGCTTCAGATGGACCCGCATCCCGTCGAGAAACTTGTAATCCGGCTGCAGATCGTAGGCTCTATCCAGATCCTCCAGAGCTTCCTTGTATTGCTTTAGCTGCATCCGGGCTTCGCCCCGGTTCCACCATACCTGCGGGAGGTTGGGGTTCAGGGTGATGGCTTTCTGGTAACAATCGAGCGCAGCCTGAAACTGCTTGAGTTCGACGAGGGCGATACCCCAGTTATTGAATGTGTCAGGAAGCTGCGGGTTGATGAGCGCGGCGCGCCGGAAACTTTCAATGGCTTTGGCGTAGTCTTTCAACTCCAAAGATGCGAGGCCTCGATTGGACCAGGCCTGCTCCAGGGCTGGATCGAGCTGCAAGGCCTTGTCGTACCAGTTCAGCGCTCCCGTGAAGTCCTTTTTGTCGAGCAGAACATTGCCGCAGTTGTTGTAAGCGTCGGCGCGTTCTGGGCAGATGCCGATTGCTTTCTCAAAGCTCGCCAGGGCCTCGTCATATCGCTCCAGCATGCGCAGGGTATTGCCGCGGTTGTTGTAGGCGTCGAATCGCCTGGGATCCAGTTCCAGAAGGCGGTCATAGCTCGCTAGCGCGGCCTGGAAGTCCCTGGTCTGATGCAGCAGTGCTCCGCGGTTGAAGTAGGCATCGGTGTAATCCGGTTTCAGTGCGATGGCGCGATCGAAGCTTTCCAGAGCCTTGTCCCAGCGCCCCAGGGACTTGAGCGAGTTGCCGCGGTTGTTGTAGTAGACCGGAAAACTCGGATTGGCAGCGATCGCCAGATCGATCAGCCGGACGGCGATGTCGTAGCGGCCATTTTGATGAGCGATTAAGCCCAGCAGGTGAAGAGCGTCGGGCTGATTCGGCCAGAGTTCCAAGACCTGCTTATAAAGCGCTTCAGCCTGCGAAAGTTCGCCTTGCCGATGGTGCTGCATGCCCCGCTCGAGTAGGGTAGCCGCCTGAAGGGCGACCTTGTCCTGAGCAGGTTGGGGTGGTGATCCGGTCGGGGTGCGAGCACCGCTCCGGTTTACGATCTGCATGCGCACGGTTCCTGGCCTGATGCCAGTCTAGGAGAAGGGCAGGCGGATCACAGCTGGAAGTGCTGGCCGGTCTTCAGCTCGAGCCTGGGCCCTCCCGAATTGGCAGGCCAGATTCGTTTTAGGAATGCTGCGCCCAAAATTCTGCCGTTAAGTCTTGCGATGAACCCTCAAAACAGGTCCGATGTAGCGCGAGTTTCCGTCAGCCTATGCTGTGGATGCAGAAACTTGATCCGCCCAGGCGATTCCTTCTTCAAGTCGCGAAAACAGCGCAAGTGCTGTCGAAAGTTACACCAAACGAGGTCACGTGGGGTATTTACGTGCGACATAGGACGAATGCTTGTGTGGCTGCAAACAAGAAAGCCCGAACTGGCGTTCGGGCCTTCGTTGCATTTCTTCGGTGATTTAGTTGTGCTTACCCTTCCATTCTTCGTAAGGGCCCTGGAAATCCTCGATACTCTTGTGGTCGAAGACCCATAGCCGGGTTGCCACTTCATCGATCAGATCGTGATCGTGAGTTACAAGGAGCACCGTACCTTCAAAGCGCTGCAAAGCGATGTTCAGCGCGTTGATCGACTCCAGATCGAGGTGATTTGTCGGCTCGTCGAAGATCAGGATATTGGGCTTGGTCAGAATCAGCTTGCAGAAGACCAAACGAGCCTGTTCGCCGCCAGAAAGAGCCTTGGTTGGCTTCTGACCCTCTTCTCCGCTGAACAGCATCTGTCCCAAGATGCCGCGAATCTCTTCGACGGTGGCCTTTGGATCCCAGCGATGCAGCCATTCTGAGACGGTGAGGCCGTGCTCGATGGTGGATCCCACATCCTGTGGGAAGTAGCCGATCTGAGCTTCATGACCCCAGAACACCGCACCGCTATCCAGGGTAAAGTCCGGATCAGTCAGCCCCGGATAATTGGCCAGCAGGCTCTTGATGAGGGTCGTCTTGCCCGCGCCATTGCGGCCCATGAGGCAGACTTTCTCGCCGCGGAGAACATTCGCGGAGAAACCGTCGAGCACCGTCAAGTCCCCGTACAGCTTGGTCAGGTGCTTGAACTCCAGGACGTGCTTGCCGCTCGGCCTGACCTGATCGAACTTGATGAAGGGGCGCTGAATGTTAGAGCGAGCCAAGTCATTGGTCTGCAGGCGCTCAACTTCCTTGCGCCGGCTGGTTACCTGGCTAGACCGGGTACCGGCAGCGAACCGGGCGATGAACTCGTTCAGCTGCGCGATCTTCTTCTCGCGCTGGGCGTTCTGCTGTTCCAGCGTGGAGCGAATCTGAGTCTTCTGCAGGACCATGTCATCGTAGCCGCCGGTGTACACGATGATGGTCTGGTAATCGATGTCCGCAGTGTGCGTAGTGACGCTGTTCAGAAAGTGACGGTCGTGGGAGATGGTGATCAGGGTTCCGTCGTACTTGAGCAGGAAATCCTGAAGCCAATGAATCGAGTCCAAATCGAGGTAGTTGGTAGGCTCGTCGAGCATGAGCGCTTCGGGTTTTCCGAAGAGCGCCTGAGCCAGCAGCACGCGCACTTTCTGGCCGCCCTGCAGTTCGCCCATCTTCCGCGAGTGAAGCTCCTCGTGGATATCAAGGCCATCGAGCAGGACGGCGGCGTCAGCTTCCGCCGTATAGCCGTCCTCATCCCCGATCACGCCCTCGAGTTCACCGAGGCGCATGCCGTCTTCGTCGGTCATCTCGGGCTTCTCGTAGATGCGGTCGCGCTCTTCCAGCGCAGCCCAGAGAGGCTTGTTGCCCATGATGACGGTATCGATCACCCGGTAATCGTCAAAGGCGAATTGATCCTGACGAAGCACGCCCAGCTTGCGGGGGCGCACCACCGTGCCCTTCTGAGCCTCCAGCTCGCCGGTGAGGACCTTCATGAAGGTAGATTTTCCCGCGCCGTTGGGGCCAGTAAGGCCATATCGCCTTCCAGACACAAAACTTACGCTCACGTCCTCAAAGAGCACCTTGGAGCCGTAGCGCATCGAAACATTGCTGACACTGATCATTCTGATGTTTTCCTGGGTGACCGCGACGGAGATGAACCAAGCCGCGCCGGGTCGAACAAAGGTGGGGCACACATGGGAGCGGCCCGAGGGAAAAATCCGTACACCTCAGTTTCTCATATTTAGCGGGCGGTCCGGCGACGCCCGGTGCGGAGAGCGATCTGGGGCTGGTCGCGCTCTTTCGACCGGGAAGCAACATCCAGTGGCAGTGGATGTGACACAACTCACAAGCAATCCAATTCTCTTCCGGCTACCTTGGCGCTAGCGGTTGCTCTATAGTTTGCCGCCCGGCTTTGGTGCGAATACCCGAAGCGTCTGTGTACGGCTAGCGGAGCATGGGCTCGGAGCGATAAGGATGAAGCGGATTCTGGTGTTGGGAACAGCCGTTTTGCTGCTGGCTGGGTCGGCCTGGACGGCTCGCGTTTTGGCCGGTACCGGCCAAGAGAGGCAATGGCAGTACAACGGTCCCGATCCGAAGGGGATTGCTCCCGAATACACCAGGGCCGCGTCGATGTTCCGACCGGCGTCGGATGCTCCGGACGGCATTCTGATTGACGTTCCACGGAACGAGGCAATCTACCCGCCAGATATCACCCCTCCTCAATTCATGTGGAGAGACAATGTCCGGGCGGCGCGCATCTGGAGGATTGAGATAGCCTTTGGCGACCGGCGAGCTCCGCTGCGGTTCTGGTCGAAAGGAGAGAAGCTGAAGGTGGGTGAGATCGACGAATCGCTGGTTGGTTATGTTCCACCCACCCTGACCCCGGAACAGCAACAGATGCACACTTGGCGGGCTGATCCGGACAGCTGGGAAAAGATCAAGCGGGCGTCGGTGCGGACGCCGGCCACGATCACGATCAGCGGGTTTGCGAGTCAGAAAGATGCAACGGCGGTCTCTCAGGCCGTGGCACATCTTCACGTTTCGAGAGATCCGGTCGGTGCGCCCATTTTCTTCCGCAATGTACCGCTCATACCCCCGCAAGAAGGTACGGAGCAGCGCGGCGTCATCAAGCCGCTGCCAGACTCCGTCTTGCCGAAGATCCGCTGGGAATTGCGCTACATAAACGAACCCCGCAATCATTTGATGATGACCAATCTGCCCACCTGCGGAAACTGTCACTCTTTTTCCCGCGATGGCAAGACGCTGGGGATTGACGTCGATGGGCCAGCGAACGACAAGGGCCTCTACGCCCTGGTTCCCCTTCGAAAGACAACCACCATCAGCAATGACTATCTGGTACGTTGGAGCGCCTTCTCTGAGGAAGGAGGGCAAAAGCGCTTTGGGTTTATGAGCCAGGTCTCACCAGACGGAAACTTCGTCGTGAATTCGATTGACGTGCCCCGCGCAAAGGGAACGCGTGTTGTGGACCGGCTCTACAACGGCTTTTATCCGTTTTATGGTTTCGGTCAGGTCTTTTACCCCACGCGGGGGGTGCTGGCCTGGTACAGCAAGCAAAGCGGGACGTTGCGTCCGCTGCCTGGTGCCGATGATCCGGATTACGTGCATACTTCGGCCTTCTGGAGTCCCGATGGCAAGTGGCTGGTCTTCTCTCGGGCGAAGGCTCGCGATCCTTATCCTTCCGGCTATAAGCGCTCGCTGTACGCCAACGATCCGAACGAGACTCAGATCCAATACGATCTGTATCGGGTTCCCTTCAACGGAGGAAAAGGCGGCACAGCAGAGCGGATCGTGGGGGCTTCGGAAAACGGGATGAGCAACAATTTTCCGAAGGTATCGCCCGACGGCAAATGGATCGTCTTCGTGCAGTGCAAGACAGGCCTGTTGATGAGGCCGGATAGCAGGCTCTACATTGTGCCATTCGAAGGAGGAGAAGCCCGGCCGCTAGAATCCAACTTGTCCTTGATGAACTCATGGCATTCCTGGTCGCCGAATGGGAGATGGCTGGTGTTCTCATCGAAGAGCCCCTCGTACTACACGCGAATGTATTTGACGCATATCGACGCGCAGGGCCATGCCAGTGCGCCGGTGGAGGTCGAAGATGCGACGGCTGCCAATCGCGCGGTGAATATTCCGGAGTTTCTCAACGTTTCCGCCGGAGACCTCGATCACATTGAGACTCCGGCCATCGATTTCTATCGCGAGTTCGATGTAGCCCAGCAGCTACAAGATCAGCATAAATATGCAGAAGCGATCCCTGCCTGGAAGCTTGCTGCAGCAAAAGATGCGAGCGACGCGCGCCCCTGGAACAACCTGGGTGTGGCCCTCGCTGCGGAAGGAAAGTACAGCGAAGCCATCGATTCCTATCGCAAGGCTCTGAGCATCAACCCTGATAGCTCGCAGACCCACAATAACCTGGGAAGTGCTCTTGCCGAGACCGGGAAAGTAGACGAAGCGCTGCAGCAAATTGAAAAGGCGATTGAGCTGAACCCGGATAACGGGCACGCGCACATCAATCGAGGACACATTCTTGAGGTGTTAGGCGGGCATCGCGAGGAGGCGAAACTCGAGCTGGAGAAGGGAATCGACCTGGCGCCGAAGTCGGCTGACGGGCATAACCTATACGGCGTGATTCTAGCCCGGGAGGGACATTTGCCCGAGGCGCTCTCCGAGTTGCAGACCGCAGTGGCTCTTGCGCCGGGCTCAGCTGAGTGCCAGTTCAATTTGGCTCGTGCTCTGGCCACAACTCAGCGCTTTAGCGAAGCCCTTCCACACTTTGAGAGGGCTGCGGACCTCACGGGCGGGGCTCAGCCAGCGATCCTTCAGATGCTGGCCGGAGTATATTCCGAGACTGGCAGCTATAGCAAAGCCGTCGACACCGCCGAAAAAGCCTTGGCACTCGCCGAGCAAAGCAACGACCGGAGTCTCAGCGATCAGCTTCGTGCGAACCTCAGCCGATATCGGGCGGAGTTGCAGGCCGCGAGCCGGTAATCCGCGTTTCGCGAAACCAGTGCACGACTGGATCGGATGCTGTGGTTGCGCTTTGAGAAGAATGACGCCTCGGGAAGAAAGAACCAGTCGTGCCGGAGTTGGCAGGACAGCGCCAGCGACTCTATCGGATGAAAGCCATCGCCAGGTGGTTCACAACAAAGGCCGACGCGTAGGCGAGCACCAGCATGTATGCGAACTGCACCGCCGGCCATCTCCAGCTATTCGTCTCGCGGCGAACCACGGCCATGGTGGAGGTGCATTGCATGGCGAAGGCGAAGAAGATCATGAGAGCCAGCGCTCCGCCTAAGGTCATGTCGTGGTGCAGAGCAGTCTGCAGACTCTGCGCCTGGGTGTCAGGATCGGCGCCGTAGAGCGTGCCCATGGTGCTGACCATGACTTCGCGCGCCAGCACGCTGGAGAGCAGTCCGATACCGATCTTCCAGTTGAATCCAAGCGGTGCGATCACTGGCTCGATGAAGTGTCCGAGTCGACCGATGACACTCTCTGCAAGTTCTGGAGCCGTGTACGTTCCAGCCGCGGTGTGTGCGATCGGCAGATGTGCGAGCACCCACAACGCCATCGTCACGCCCAGGATGATGGTTCCGGCCTGGCGCAAGAAGATGTGGGCGCGATCTACCAGCCGAATGCCCAAGGAGCGGAGCGTGGGCATCCGGTACTGCGGGAGTTCCAGGATGAACGGGGTCTCGCTGGATTTGAGGATGGAACTCTTCAGCAGGTGGGCTGTGGTCATGGCTGCCACAAAGCCGGCCAGGTAGAGCCCGAGCATCACGATGGTGCGAAGTCCCAGAAATCCGTGCAGGTAGCTGCGATTGGGAATGAAGGCGGCAATCAGCAGCATGTAAACCGGAAGACGCGCCGAGCAGGTCATGAAGGGCGTGACCAGGATGGTAGCGATGCGGTCGCGCCGGTTCTCGATTGTGCGAGTCGCCATGATGGCCGGTACGGCGCACGCATAAGCCGAGAGCAGTGGGATGAATGCCTTGCCGTTCAAGCCGACTGTGCGCATCACGCGGTCAGCGATGAGCGCGGCGCGGGCCAGATAGCCTGAGTCTTCCAGAATTCCGATGAAGAGAAACAGCAGCAAGATCTGCGGAAGAAAGACGAGAACCGAGGAAATCCCCTTCCAAACGCCGTCGAGGACCAGCGACTGCAGCCAGCCAACGGGCAGAAAAGGCCGGGCGAACTTGCCCAGATCTGCGAGGACGTCGCCAAAGCCGTCTGATAATGGCTGGCCGATGGAGAATACGACCTCGAAGACACCGATCACGACGACCAAGAACAGCAGCGGTCCCCAGATGCGATGGAGCAGAATGTTGTCGAGCTTGCGGCTGCCTTCCGCGGATAGCGGCGCGCGATATCCGGTTTTGCGGCTTACTTGCGCGGCCCAGGTGTGCGCGCTGGCCGCGTTTCCCAGCACCGGGAGGGTAAGAGGCTTCTTCACCTGCTCCGGAGTCTTGTCGGTGTGCTGGTTGAGGAACAGCGGAACGGCTTCTAAGCCAGTGCCATGGACCGCGCTGATTTGGGCGACGGGTGTTCCCAGTTCCTTGGCGAGCTTGAGAGTATCGAGGGATCCGCCTCGAGCTTCCATCAAGTCGCTCATATTGAGCAGGACCAAGGTGGGCAGTCCGAGCGCCAGCACGGGCGCGGCTAACATGAGCTGCCGAGTCAGGTGCAGGGAATCCAAGACCAGCAGGACGGCGTCGGGCTTCGGCGTTCCGGGCATCTTCCCGGATAGAACGTCGACGGCGACGCGGGCGTCTTCGGAGTACGGAGTGAGGGAGTAAACACCAGGAAGGTCGATAAGGGTCAGGTCTTCGCGGCCGACCCCGGCCATGACTCCCATCCGCTGCTCGACCGTGACGCCCGGGTAGTTCGCCACCTTCTGGCGCAGACCCGTCAGGCGATTGAAAAGAGTAGATTTACCGGAATTGGGAGGACCGATTAGCGCAACAGTGCGAAACGATCCTTGCGTCGCTGCCTGAGGTTGCTCAAAGGCGGGGACGTCGCAGCAGGGATTCATCTGACAGCCTCTAGTAGCTCCTGCTCTTCTTCCGCGAGTTCCAGCGCCGCATTGCGTACCCGGATGGCGTCGGCGGTTTCATGACGCAGAGCGATTTCCATGCCATCGATGGCGTAGACGGTGGGGTCTCCGGCCGGTGCGCGGCGCAGGGCAGTGATCCGGGCGTCGGGCACAAACCCCATATGCATCAGATGATTCTGCACGGCTTCGGGAAGATCGAGTGCCACCACTCGTCCGCTCTCGCCAATCTGCAATTCGCTCAGCACGCTCACCCGCCTTACTCCCTGGAACGGTTCGTGGTCGCGACCGGTTCCAAAAGAACTACGACCAGAATTGTCGTATTTGAGTATACGACCGATTTGGTCTGAGTTGCAAACCTCACTCGAAGGCATCGGTTGGACCTCCCCGAGGAGGGCTCGCACCCCCAGATGCGCGCCCTCGGTACTCCCCGTCGGACCCCTGCTGAATTGATTACTGAATCGTTGATTCTTTTGTATCAAGGGGGTTCCCGCCCCGGCAGTGACCTAAATCACCTCGGTGGCAGACTATTCTGAGTTGGCGCTGCAGAAGGGACCGTTATGACCGAAGTGGAGTTCCGGCAATCTTTAGCCGGCGCAGAGCCTGCCGACCATCTCTCTCTGCCCCTGAAGGCGCTCTGGTGGGATGCGAAAGGGGACTGGAGCCGCGCCCACGGGTTGGTGGACGACCTGGAAAGCAGGGAAGGCATGGCCGTGCACGCCTACTTGCACCGGAAGGAAGGGGTCGAGTGGAACGCCGAGTACTGGTACCGGCGTGCAGGGCGCCGCTTTCATCGTCCTCACCTCGATCAGGAGTGGCAGGCTCTCGTTTCCGCACTGCTTGAAACACCGCCGGGGAATGAACCCTGATTGACGGCATTATTCCTGTTTTGAGCATGCTGCCGATTGGGATATTCCGCTGTTGAACCCTTCTCGGATTTGTCCGCAACATCTGACGAATCTCGCCTTCGCTCTGCAGCAAGATAGGACGCGGAGGCTGCGCCGTGAGTAGCCGTGCTGCCTATGCGCAGAACTGCCCATGCACTACAGGAAGCTGGGTCAGACTCAAGTGAAGGTCTCGGCATTGGGCTTTGGGTGTCTGCGTCTCCCTACGCTCGACGGCCGTGAGATGGGCTACAAAATCAATGAAGACCAGGCCATCCGGCTGCTCCGCCGGGCCATTGACGGCGGTGTGAATCTCATCGATACGGGTTATCTGTACCATGAGCGGCGGAGTGAACTCGTCGTCGGCAAGGCGCTGGGAGATGGATATCGGCAGCGAGTTCTGGTGAGCACGCATCTGCCCATGGGGCTGGTGCACACAGCCGAAGACTTCGACCGATTCCTGTGCCTGCAGCTGAAGCGACTCCGCACGGACCGAAT
>CBJOJD010000166.1:0-11095 GCA_966443485.1 uncultured bacterium
CACGCTGCCTTTGATAGCTACGGGAGTGGACCCGTAGTTGATGAGCGTCGAGGTCTGTGTTGCGCTGGCCGCGCCCATGGCCATGCTGGAGAAGGCCAGGCTGGGTTGGGTGATGACAAGCGACGCGGGCGCAGACACGACCGTGATGGAGTTGGCCACGGTTGTTGACTTGTAGTTCGCCTTGTCAGTGGGCGTGAAGGTGACGCTGAGCGGCTGGTTGGCGCCAACACCCAGAACAGTAGAAGCTGCCGGGGAGTAAACGTAGGTTCCCGAGACAGCTGAAGAGGCGTTGAGCTGAGCCGAGGTAAGCGGCGTCCCCTGAGTGATGGAGGCGGGTGTGGGCCAATTGATGGCCGGAGTGGCCGGCTGCACTGTGAGGGTCCCGAGTACCTGGCTGGTAGCGAACTGGAACTGGGCTGCCCAGTTGGCGACGAGGGTATAGCTCCCGACCGGAAGGCCGGTGAGCTGGAAGGTCGCGGTGCCGTCTGTGAGGAGACGCTGTGTCAGTGGCGCATAGCTGCCCACGGTGAGAGTGAGCAATCCGTGCGGAATGGCGCCCGTTGCCGACGTCATGCTGGTGTTGACGGTGACGGTATTTCCGTAAACCGAGGTGGACGGAGCCGACATGACGATGGTGGTCGGGACGGCCAGTCCCACGCCGGTTAGAGTCACGTAGTGGTTGGATCCACCGACGTTTCCGCTGTTATCCGTGATGGCGAAGGTGGCTCCCTCATTGCCGATCTTGGAGGGATTGAAGCTGATGGTTGCGGTGCAGCTCGCCTGCGGGTTCAGGGTGAACGGTGCAGTGCCGCAAGTGGTGGTCATGGGGAAGTCGGGGGAATCGTAGCCCGCGTGAACACCGAAGGAAGAGATAAACAGGGGGCCGGACCCGCTGTTGGAGATGGTCAAGGTCTGCGAAGCGGTCGTGGTTCCGTATATCTCGCTGCCGAAGTCGAGGCTTGAAGAGGAGATGACGGTCAGCGGTGTCTGCATCAATACCGAGAAGGTGTTGTTGGTTCCGCTCGATACAACGAAGTCCACACGGCCATCGTTGTTCATATCGGCCGCCGAGATGGAGAGGGGGCCGGGAGCGACCGGAACCGTGGTTTGCGGAGAGAAGGCTGCGGCACCGGTTCCGTAGAGGATGGAGGCTGTGTTGTCGCTGTTATTGGCGACGATCAGGTCCAGGTGGCCGTCTCCGTTGAGATCTCCTACGCTCATGGACTGCGGGGCGTTGCCCACTGCAGCCTGCGTGGAAATGTTGAAGACACCGGTACCGGTTCCGGTGAACACAGTGACCAGGTTGTCGGTGTTGAGGATGGCGAGGTCGGGGATGCCATCTTCATTGAAGTCGCCGCTCAGAATGGCCACGGCCGCGGCGCCGCTGTAGGGAGCGGAAGCGGGCAGGTATCCACCTGTGGAGTTGAGGAACACGGAGATCGTGCCGTCCGCGTTGCCGATCGCGATGTCTGAGAGTCCGTCGAGGTTGTAGTCCGCAAGGGCGACGCCGAACGGAGAAACTCCCGTTGAGAGCGTGGCGCTCGTAGTGAAGGAGCTATTGCCCTGACCGAGAAGTACCGTGGCGGTATTGGCCGTCGGATTGGTCACGACCAGGTCCCAGTGCCCGTCGGAATTGAGGTCCGCGGCGGCAATGCCCTGGGCACTTGATCCAGCCGAGAAGAGCGCCTGAGCTGTGAACGACCCTGTTCCCGAACCCAGCAGGATGGTGATCTGGCCGTTGCTGGTGGCCACGGCGAGGTCCATCTTGCCGTCTTCGTTGAAGTCTCCTGCGGCAATTCCAGTGGGAGTGCCGGCAGTGATGGCGACGGTGGAGACCAGGGTCACGTGCCCGGAGTTGGCATTGGTGTAGGTGAGTACCTGGTTGTCCTTGGTATTGAGCACGACCACGTCAGGGTAGCGATCACCGTTCAAATCGATGGCCATCACCGTCGAAGGCATGTTGACCGGAGTTGCGGCGAAGGGCCCAAGCAGGAAGTTCGATGTATTGAGTGAATTGGTGAAAGCGACAGAGCCCAGGTTATTGGAGAGCAGTCCTGTGGGCTTCGCGTTCGCAACCGTGATCATGCCGGAGGATTCGGTCGTGACCAGACCGGCCGGTACGGTGGCTTGCAATGAGGTAACACCGTTGCTGCTAGTGACCAACTGGGTGGTGAGGGTTTTCCCATTCATGCTTACGATTGAGCTTGAATCGAAGCCCGAACCGGGAATCAGCATGGTGAAGCCAGCCTGTGCCGTTGCCGGAGCGACGGCAGAAGGAACGATGGGCTGCACGAAGGGAATCGGGTGAGAAGAACCAGTACCTGCGAGCGGAATGGCGATGGCAGTCTGTGCGGTTCCGGAGCCAACCACGTAATTGACCGTGAGCGTGCCGGAGAATGCGCCGAGAGCCGAGGGCTTGAAGCTCACATTGAGCACGCACTTGGAGCCCGCCGCGACGACCAGGCTCTTGGCACAGGAGTTCGTGCCGGTGACGAGCGAGAACGCGGAGTAGAGCGCGTAGGAGGAGCCGCCGATGCTGAGCCCAGACACCGTGATTGGGGAGGTGCCCGTGTTGAATAGCGCTATGCTTTGGACGCTACTGGCGATTCCTTGGGACTGATTGTTGAAGTTAAAGCTGGACGGAGCGACGTAGACAGCTGTGGAGGGCGCCAGGACGTTGATCGATGTGGCAGCGCTGCCGGAGTTGTAGTCGGTTGTGTCTGCGGGAACAAAGGACACCGAGAGGCTCTGGTTGTTGCCTGCGGGCAGAACGGTGCCGGGTGCAGGGCTATACAGATAGGAGCCAGCCACCGATGCCGTGGCGTTAAGCTGCAAGGAACTCAGCGGTACGCCCGCCACAATGGCTGCGGGGGCTGCCCAACTCACCGTCGGAGTGGCTCTGGTCACGGTGAGGGTGCCGTTGGCTGTGCTGTCCGCGAATCCTGTGTTCTGGAGCGGATAACCCGCGACGATCTGGTGTACGCCCGCGGTAAGCCCGGTGAGCTGGACCGTCGCGACTCCGTTGGTGAGTGGCTGCTTGCTGGGCGCGAAGGAATCGATGCTCACCGTTACGTACCCGGTAGGCGTGCCGTACTGAGAGGTCACGGTAATGGTGGCGCTGGCGGCTGAGCCAAAGACCACGGAAGGTCCTGGTGTGATGGTCGTCTGGGTTGCGTGGCCGATAGCGCCGCTGTCAGAAAGAGCAACGGATTGCGTGCTCGACGTGACCAGGTTGCTGTTATCCGTAATGACGAGGGTCGCGCTCTCCGCCTGGGTGGTGGATGGAGACACGACAACGTTGACGGTGCAGGATGCTCCCGGAAGCACGGTGGCGGGCAGATTGCCGCAGGTGTTGGTCTGGCTGAACTCACCGGCATTGGTGTTTGGTCCCGGCGTGATGGAGATGGCCGAGATCACCAGGGGTGCTGTGCCGGCGTTGGTGACGACAACGGGCTGGGGATCGGAGGCAACGCCTTCCAGGGGAGTGCCGAAGTCCAGGTTCGAAGTGGAGAGCGAGGCCTTGGGCGCCTGGAAGTAGGTGTAGACCGTATTGGAGGTGGCGGAGGAGAGAGCAATGTCCTCGCGTCCGTCATAGTTCATGTCGACGACGGAGAGGGAAGTTGCGGCACCGGGCGTGGTGATGCTTGGCTGCGGGGTGAAATTGCCGTTGCCGGATCCCAGCAACACGGTCAGCGAGAGCGCATTCTGGTTGGCTACGGCGAGGTCAAGATGTCCATCGCCGTTGAAGTCGCCCACGCCGATCGACTGGGTGCCGGGGCTGAGCGTAATGGCAGGGGCCGCGGTGAAGGTGCCATCTCCGGCGCCGAGGAGAATGCTGGTGTTCCCATTGCTGCCGGTGACAGCAAGATCGGCGAAGCCGTCTTCGTTGAAGTCTCCGGTTGCGATGGCAGTGGCGCTCGATCCGATGGACGGCGAAGCGGCTAGGGTGTAGGTTCCGCTGGAATTGCCGAGGGCTACCGTGACGGTGCCATCGGAGTTGTTTACCGCCATGTCCGGGTAGCCGTCGCCATTGAAGTCAGCGACGACGAGGTTGGCCGGAACTTGGCCGGTCGTGAACTGAGGTCCCGCCGTGAAGGTGCCGGTTCCTGTTCCCCAAAATACTTCAACGGAGTTGGTGGCCGGATTCACGATGGCAAGGTCGGCATGCCCATCCACATTGAGGTCAGCGACGGCGATGAACTGGGCGGCGGACCCGGAGGAGAAGTTTTGGAGCGGCGTGAAGGTGCCAGTTCCGTTGCCGGTGAGGATCGTGACGCTGCCGTTGGAATTTACGACTGCCCAGTCGGTCTTGCCGTCTTCGTTGAAGTCGCCGAGGGCGATGGAGACGGGCCTGGCGCCCACTGATTGCGAGCTGGCGTAGAAGTAGGTTCCGTTGGAGGTTCCGTAGTAGAGGCGAACCGTGCCGTCGGCCGAGTCAAGAATGGCGAGATCCTCGAAGCCGGACGAGTCGAACTGGCCGACCGCCATCTGGCCGGGCGTGTTTATCGAGGCCAGAGAGGCACTCTGGGAGCGTGCGAGATAAGCACCTGCCGTGGGGTTGGTCACGGGCAAGAACACCGTTTGAGCCAGACCACCACTGGTGTGCTCAGGATTGAAGACCTTCACCAGCAAGGTGCTGGCGGCAGTGACGGTGTTGGCCGGAATGACTGCCGACAACGAGGTGCTTCCCGTCACTGTGGGAGTGAAGGTCTTGCCGTTGAATTTGACCTTGGTGGTGGGGACAAAGCCGGTGCCCTTCAGGTTCAAGGTGAAGCCCGCCGCCGCAGCTGCAGGAGAAATCGCAGAGGGCAGAATGGGATTCACAAAGGGCACGGGATTGGCCGTGACATTGATGGTGGTCGAAATGCTCGCGGAGGTGAAGTCGGCCGTGTCGTTGGGCGTGAAGGTGGCTTGGAGCACCTGGTTGTTGCCGATGCCCAGGATCGTTCCCGCGGGGGGCTGATACGTGAATGTGCCAGGCGTAGAGGCCGTGGCGTTCAATTGCGCCGGGCCGAGCGGGACGGCGGTTGCGATCGGTGCGGGCTGATTCCACTGAAGGACGGGAACCGTGGCGCCCACGGATAAGGTTCCGCTCGCGCTGCTGGCTGCGAAGGCGCCCTGATTGGGATAGTTCAGCACGAAGGGATTGTTGCCCGCAGGCAGTCCGGAAAGATTGAAGGTTGTCGAGCCATTCACCAGGGTCTGGGTGATGGGCGCATTGCTGCCTACGGTCAAGGTCAGATTGCCGGTCGGTGATCCAGTGGATCCAGTGACCGTGGCGGCCACCTGAGCGGTCGCTCCGTAGGAGACGGGTGGGGCCGAGAACGTGATCTGGGTAGTCGACGTGGACACACCGGTGCCGGTCAGAGACACGCGCTGGGAGGTACTGACGCCTCCGTTGGTGTCCGACAGCGTCATAGTCGCGCTCTCGTTTGCCAGCTTCGAGGGTGTGAAGACCACGTTGAGGGTGCAGGCTGCTCCGGAGGCAATCTTGGCGGGCAGCGTGCCGCAGGTGTTGGTCTGAGCGAAGTCGGTAGTCCCGGTGTTGGAGCCGGCAGTGATGGTGATCGCGGATAGAGTCAGCGGGAGCGAACCGGTGTTGGTGATGGTGACCGGAACCGGCTGGCTGGCAACGTTGATCAACTTCTGCCCGAAGGCAATCGAGGTCTGCGATACGACGGCGACGGGCTCCTGATACTGAAGCTGAACGTAGTTGCCGCTGCTGCTGCCGATGGCGAGGTCGACGTAGCCGTCCACGTTGAGATCGAGCGCCGCCAGCGAGGTCGGGCCTGACACGGTGGTGACGACGGGGCCGGCGCTGAAGGTGGACTTGCCCGTGCCCAAGAAGATGGAGGCGCGATTGGTGCTGGGATTCGAGACGATCAGATCCTGATGGCCGTCGGCATTGAAGTCCGCCACCGCTATGCCTGACAGCGGAGAGCCTGCGCTCACGGTGCCTGCATTGGTGAAGGTGCCATCGCCGGCTCCGGTGAGGATGGTCACCGAGCCGTTTGATCCTGCCACGGCTAGATCGGCGATGCCGTCCTCGTTGAAGTCGGAAGCCAGGAAGGCTGCAGCAGGCTGTCCGGTAGCAATCGCCGGCGCGGTGGAGAAGACGCCGCTGCCGTTACCCAAGAGCACGGCGACCGAGCCGTCGCCATTTCCAACCGCCAGATCGAGAGCCCCATCGCGATTGAAATCGGTCACGAGAAGCCCGTAGGGGGAAGTTCCGACCGAAGTGCTCCACACCGGGCTGAAGGTCTGAGCGCCGTTTCCGAGGAAGACCGTAACGCTATGGTTCGCCTGGTTCAACACGGCCAGGTCGATATGTCCGTCTCCGTCGAAGTCGGCCGCCACGATGGACTGACCCGAGGAACCGCTGGAGAAGGTGGTAGAGCTGGGATAGTTTCCGGTGCCGTCTCCGGTCAGAACGGTGACGGTTCCATTGCTGCTCAGGACGGCCAGGTCGAGCTTGCCGTCTTCATTGAAGTCTCCTGCTGCAAGGGCTACGGGACCTGAGCCGACGCTGGGCGTGGACTTCAGCTTGAGGTGGCCGGTTCCGCCATTGAGGAACACCTGAGCCTGACTGTCGGTGGCATCGAGAACGATGAGGTCAGGCTTGGAGTCGCCGTTCACATCGAGGCCGAGCATGGCCGTAGGTTGCGGCACGGTCAAGGAGGGGAGAACGGTGGTGCTGAAGCCCAGAGCCGGAATGGGCGATGCCACAAGGAACTGGCTCTGATTCGACGGTATCGCTGTCGGCTTCAGATTCGTCAGAGTAACGACAGCCGACGTACCCGTTGCGATCAAGCTGGCGGGGATTGAGGCTGTGGCTTGAGTGTTAGAAACAACATTGGTGGTAAGGGCGGTGCCGTTCCAGCGAGCGACGGCGCCGGGGGCCAATCCAGCCGCGTTCAGGTTCAGATTGAAGCCTGAGCCACCGGGGACAGCTACGCCGGGAGTAATAGCTTCAACCAGGGGAACGGGGCGTCCGGTGCCGTTGCCGCTTAACGGAAGGGTCTGCGATCCGGTATCGGCGTTGTCGAGAATGGTGACGGCAGCGGAAGCTTGTCCGAGGGCAGGCACCCACTGAATGCTGATGGTGCAGCTAGCCCCCACCGCGACCTTCCACGAGGAACTGCAAACGTCCTTGGGTGCGGGTGCGGAGAAGGAGAACTGGGATGCGTTGGTGCCGCCTATGGTCACCGAAGTGATGGCAAGAGGAGCGCTTCCCACGTTGGTCAACTTCGCTGAGAGCGTCGCGGGCGCGGATCCGACTACCTGGTTGCCGAAGTAGAGAGACGCAGGGGTCAATGACACCGACGCCGTGCTGCTGGTTGTCGCCATGGCCCGGACCAGAGCGGAGCGTTTGGCGAGGCTGCTGGCGGTGTTGCCTCCGGTGGAGAGGGCAGGAATCTTGGCCACAAAGGCGCTGCTCCCCGGATCGAGGATGGCCAGGGGAAGATCGGCGCTGAGGTCCGCCGGAGGGGTGGTCAGGTTTCCAGAGACACGGGCCGCACCTTGGGCATCGACAGCGATGGTGGGTCCGGCGAGGTATGTGCTCTGGCTTTCTGCCGGGGGAGCGGTCCGCGCCGGAGAGCTCTGATCGCCTAACAGGACCGAGTAATTTGCCGCCTTTGCGTCTGCCGTGAGTTCCACCACAAAGACAGCAGGCAGCGTAGCAGAGATGAATTGGAGCGGATTGATGGCGGGGAAGTCCGATGCGGACGTGATGCCCGTGACGTACACGCTGCAATCTTTCAAGCAGTTCTTGGGGATGGCGATGCTCTCAGGAAGCACTTCGCCGGTGCCGCCGAGGTAGGTCAGATACTCAAGGGCACTGCCGTTGCTGCTGAGCTTCAGCACGAAGCCGCCGTGGGCCTCAGACCGGTAGGCGCCAGCCGTCGCAGGGATGGTGCTGGAGAGGGCCGAGCCGGTTACGTAGACTGCGCCGCTCTGATCAACGGTGAGCCCGGTGCCGCGTAGCGATCCGAGATTGGCAGAGTATGCGATCTTGCCGGTTGCGGAGTCCACCTTCGTGACGACGAGAGCGTCGCCGCTGCGCTGGGCACTGTCATATCCGAAGGCCCCAGGAGTTGCGCTCAGGCCGGCAGTTGCCGCGTGCAGGATGTAAACGGAGCCCGCGTTATCGGCAGCAACTCCAAAGACGCCTTTGCTCAGCAGCGCTGGGTCAATCAGAGAATGTTCCTGGCCGTTGAATGGGTTCACGCTGGCGACGAACCCGGCGATACTGGCAGAATTCGAGTCCAGGGTGCGTATGCCTTGCGCCATCGAAGCGGTCAAGCCGCTGGAGAGTTCGCCAGCAACATAGGCCACGCCTGCTTCGTCTACGGCCAAGCTGTTGGCTCGCGAAGATGCTGGTCCGACGTAACTCAGATACTTCAGATCGAAGGAGCTGCTCTTGGGTTCTAAGACGGCCAGGAACGCGCTTACTCCGCCAGTGCTCTTCTGAGCGGCATTTGCGGACACAGGTAACCCTGGATCGGAAACTCCAGTAACATACACCAGCCCACTGGAGGAGACAGCAATCGCGGTGCTCTGAAGATAGGCGTAGCTCTGGGGCATGGAGATCGCGCTAGCGCGGAGCAGGCTGCCATCCGCGCTGAGCTCGCGCACAGTAAAGCTGCCCAGGCCGTTGCCAGTGATCACGAAGGTGTTGCCGAGAGCGTCGCTGGCCACACCAGAAACGATCTCCGAGCCGACTCCCAGCACCTGGGGAAGGTCCAAAGC
The DNA here is from genome assembly GCA_966443485.1 of uncultured bacterium. Classification (GTDB taxonomy): domain Bacteria; phylum Acidobacteriota; class Terriglobia; order Terriglobales; family Acidobacteriaceae; genus Telmatobacter. Next base: position 8,752 of record CBJOJD010000166.1, read on the forward strand.
AGAATCGATCGGCGCGATCTTGCCAGCCTGGCGGGCAGATGCGACGCCCATGGCTGCGTGCAGATTGGATGGCGCTTGGGCCATCGCGCACTGCGCGGCACCGAGTCCGAGGAATGTGAGGGCGAGAGATGCAGAAGTCAGCGGCCCAAATAGGTGCGAAACGGACTGAACTGAATTTTCTATAGAGCTAAAGAACCGAAAAACACGCGCAAACAGCCGGATCCCTTGCATTTCTACCCTCAAAAGTTGTACTCGAAACGTGAGCTAGGAACAGGAAAGTGACGGAGGAAGTCCGAGCATAGCATAGTGCCGTCTTTGCACAAAGCTAACTTTCAAAGACGACGGGAACACCATCGCGAAGCCCCCAGTGACTTATCGCGATTGCTTGGAACAGACGTCTAAAGATTGCGTCAAATACTATGCCTACAGTATCGCGGGTAAGAGTACGCGTCATTTAGAAAAGGTTTCGTCGCGGTCTCAGGAGTAACTCATTTGGGTGTGACCGGAGTTTACTCGGATGGTGTCGAGAACCTTGGCTAGTTCCGCGACGCCGCGCCGAATCTCACGTAAATCCACGGGTGCAAATCCGAGCTGCAGCCCATCGCGTACGAGAGGACTGTGGGCATACCGACCGAGAGGGTGACCTGGACCTTGTGTGCTCCCGCAGCCGCTGAGCGAGGGTCACTGCATCCGCGCCACGATTCAACCAACCGGTGGTCTGCAGGCCGGCTTGAATCTCGAGGAGTTCGAGGAGGCCTTTGAGCCGGGTGCGAACCGCCCCCTGTAATGCTTGGAGCCGTTCGGCATACACCTCGCGCATGCGCCGCAGGTGGCGCGCGAAGTGGCAGTACCAGATAGCCCAGGCGGTCGAAGGATAAGGCGATACGCAGCGAACCAGCAGTTGGGGTGCTCACGCTTTTTCAAGCTTCAAATCGCGATCGGAAGTCATTCGCACCGGATCGCTGACATTGGCTCGATACGAGCTGCGCGCAACGCTGGTATCAGGGACGCCGCGCAGGCGGTCAGGGTCAGCGCGAGAATCGATGCGGCGATGACCCAGGGATCGCGTGCGGAGGTCAGGAAAAGGAAGCTTGCCAACGCTCGAGTGGCGATCAAGGCTGCAACAACGCCGAAAACAGTACCACCCGTCACCACCCAGAGATTCTGACGGAAGACCATCGCGGCGACTGCGGAGCGCTTTGCGCCGAGAGCCATACGGATTCCGATCTCCGCGGTGCGGCGCGTTGTTGCGTAAGCGAGAGTTCCATACAGACCAATAGCCATGACCAGGAGCGCGCAAAGCGCAAAGAAGACGGCAAGCATGGTCATCATGCGTTCAGCTCCGAGGGAGTTGTCGATGATCGTTTCCAAGGAGTCGACTTCGGGAGCAGGGACTTGAGGGGCCATCTGCGCCGTGATCTCGCGGATCGTATTGGCCAGGGGACCTGGGGCCGCGCTGGTGCGAACGACCGCGCTGTACGAGAGATCGTCTGGTCCAGTTCGTTGCGAAATCGCGAAGTAAGCGGTAGGCGGCGCCGGGGAACGGAGGTCGCTGTACTTGGCATCGCCAACGATGCCGACCACTTCGTAGACCTCGACGTCTTTGCCTTCATTGTGACGGATGGATCGGCCCAGGGCGCCAGCGTCAGGGAAAAGCTGACGAGCCGCGGATTGATTGAGGATGATCTTTAGGCCAGACGACGGGGTATCGTTCCAGGTGAACTCGCGTCCGGCGAGTAGCGGGATGCGCATCGTACTGAAGTAGGCCGGTCCAACGGCGTTCACGAAGGTATCGTGGTTGCCGCCTCGTATATCGGGAAAATCTTCGTCCCACTCGCCGCGTTTAAAGAGAGAGATACGTTGGTAGCTGACGCTGCTAACACCGGGAAGGTTGCTGAGGCGCAGGGCCATCGCGCGGTAGAAGCTCATCAGCGCACTGCCCCTAAGACCGGCATTTTCCATCCTAAACTCGATGTTCTCCACGCCGCGGGGATCCAAGCCTTCACCATCGGTATAGAGTCGGACGAGACTGGTTGCGACGAGACTAGCTCCGAGAATAAGGATGAGAGCGATCCCGACCTCGGCTCCGAGCAGGATGCGGGACAGGATGGCGCGGCGCTCGTTGGATGAGGTTGCGTGCTGGCCGTCTTTGATGCGTTCAATCAGATTGCGTGAAGTGGCCTTGAGGGCCGGAATCAGCGCAAAGAGAAGCGTGGCGATAATGGCGATAGCGCCAGCAAAGGTGAAGACGCGCCAATCGAGCGAGGTGTCGAGGTAAGTGCCTTGTTGGCCGGCGAGGAGGACGGCGACGAGGGGCAGCAGCGTCCTGCGCATGGGGGAATGG
>CBJOJD010000167.1:0-11078 GCA_966443485.1 uncultured bacterium
CGCCATCGTGGGATCAGGGGTGATGCTGGGCGTGGCCAGCCTCATCGGCATCCCCATCGGGATTGGCGGCGGTGTCTTCCTCGCCGAGTTCGGCCGTGGAACCAAACTGGCCAATGCCATCCGCTTCACCGCAGACGTGCTCAACGGCGTGCCCTCCATCGTGATGGGACTGGCTGCATATCCCCTCATCGTGCTCCCGCAGCATCACTTCTCTGCCTTGGCCGGCGGCGTGGCGCTGGGCATCATGATGATTCCCACCATCACTCGCACCACCGAGGAGATGCTGCTCATGGTGCCTCACGCCATTCGCGAAGCCGCCCTCGGACTGGGCGTGCCCAATTGGCGCTCCGTGCTCTCCATCACCGTCAAGACCGCCTCGCCCGGCATCATCACCGGATGCATGCTTGCGTTCTCGCGCGTGGCCGGCGAAACCGCCCCGCTCATCTTTACCGCCTTAGGCAATAACTTCATGAGCACCGACCTCAACCGGGAGATCTCGGCGCTGCCACTCCAGATCTGGATCTTCGCCAGCTCGCCTTACGACGATCAGGTGCGCTTGGCCTGGGCCGGTTCTCTCGTTCTGATTGTCTTGATCGTTCTTGCCGTGTCGCTGGTCCGCTACGTCACCAGCCGCGGTGTGTTGAAGGGAGCCAGTTAAGTGGGCGTCGGTATTGAAGTCTCCAACCTGAACGCGTGGTACGGCACGAATCACACGCTGCAGGACATCAACCTGCACATCCCGGCCAACCACGCCACCGCTTTGATCGGACCGTCCGGCTGCGGCAAGAGCACCTTCGTGCGCTGCCTGAACCGCATGCACGAGACCAATCCCATCGCCCGCGTCACCGGCTCGGTACGTATGGGCGATCTGGACATCTACGCCGACGCCAAGCCCGTCCAGGTCCGTCGGCGCGTTGGGATGGTCTTCCAGCGCCCCAATCCCTTTCCCACCATGTCGATCTACGACAACGTAGCCTCCGGCTTGAAGCTGAACGGCTACAGCAACAAGCGCGTCATGGACGAGATCGTGGAACGCTCCCTGCGCAACTCCGCGCTCTGGGATGAGGTGAAAGACGACCTGAAGAAGAAGTCCGGCGCCAGCCTCTCCGGCGGCCAGCAACAGCGTCTGTGCATCGCCCGGGCACTTGCCGTGGACCCGGAAGTACTGCTCATGGATGAGCCGGCCTCCGCCCTTGATCCCGTCTCCACCTCCAAGATCGAAGACCTCATCTTTGAGCTGAAATCGCAGTACACGATTGTGATTGTGACGCATAATATGCAGCAGGCCGCGCGCGTCGCCGAAAAGACTGGCTTCTTCTTGAATGGCCGGCTGGTGGAGTTCGACTCGACCCACAAGATCTTCACGAACCCCAGCGACAAACGGACCGAAGACTACATCACAGGCAGGTTCGGATGACACGCATTCGCTTCCAACAAAGCCTTGAAGACTTGAAAGAGAATCTGCTGGTCATGGCTGGGCTCGCCGAACAGTCCATTCAGCGCGCCATCGAAGCCTACCGGGTGCGCGATCTCTCCATTTGCGATCTCGTCGCCCGCAGCGAAAATGCGATCAATCGCATGGAGCGCGATATCGATCAGGCGGCTCTCGATCTGCTCGCCATGGAGCAGCCCATGGCTACCGATCTCCGCTTCATCCTCAGCGTGATCAAGATCAATGCCGACCTGGAACGAGTCGGCGACGCCGCCAAGAGCATTAGCGACCGTGTGCGGCAGATGGACCAGCTACCTCTGGTCGAACTACCCGTCGATATCCCTCGCATGGCTTCCCTGGCCGCGGACATGGTGCGCAAGAGCCTGCAAGCCTTCATCGAAGCGGATGCCGAGATGGCGCGGTCCGTGCTGATGATGGACGATGCGGTGGATGCGATGAACCGCAGCGCCTATAAGGCTCTGACCAAGGTCATGGAAGAGCAGAGCCACATGGCTCCCCAGGCCCTCAACGCCCTCATGATCGCTCGCAGCCTGGAACGCGTCGCCGACCACGCCACCAACATCGCTGAAGACGTGATCTTCTGGGTCCAAGGTGCAGATGTGCGCCATCACAAGAGCGTCATCGCCAACCAGCAGCAGCAGCCTATTCCCATCGACAAGGCCATGCCCCAGCAGAACTGACCGGCGGACATTCACAGCCAAATGCAGAACGGCTCCAGGGCAAACCCTGGAGCCGTTCTCTTTGGGGGAGGGAGGTTGTGAAACTTACTGGCCGCTAGGTGTTGTGGCAGCTTGCTGGCCGTTGTCGCCGCCCATATTGGTGAGCAACTGAACTTCCACGCGGCGGTTCTTCTTGCGGCCGTCGGCAGTGTTGTTCGGAGCCACTTCCTTGTCCTTACCGATGCCAATCAGATAGAAGCGGTGCGCCGGCACGTTGTACTTGGTCGCCAGGTACTGCACCACAGCATCGGCACGCCGTTGGCTCAGGTCATAGTTGTACTGCGCGGATCCCGTCGAGTCCGTTCCACCCGTGACTTCCAGGATGAAGCTTTTGGCATTGCCCAACTGCGAGGCAAACTGATCCAGCTGCTGCTTGTCGTCCTTGCTCAAAACAGCTTTGTCGAATCCAAAGGTTACGGTCACATTGGCCATTGGGTGGTAGCTGTCCAAGCCCTTTACCACGCTCTCCAAAGAGTCCGCGCGGTGCACGGCGTCGTTTGCTGCCGTCTCCGCATCGCCAGCCGCCTGCTTCGCGGTTTGCGCGCTCTTGGTAGCGGTGTCGGCCGCCCCTTGGGCCTGCTGAATGCCGGTTTGAGCGCGTTGATCAACATCCTTGATGTTGCGATTGTTCTCTGCGGTCTTATCTTCCAGCGAGTTCGTATGATCCACGAGCGGCGCCGTCTGGCTGCGCACATAGTTTTTCGAGGCACAACCGGTCATGCCCGCCAAAGCCAAGGTCACAATGCAGAGTCCGGAACTGAGTCCGATACGAGAGTTCATTGCGTTCTTTCCTCCCTTCGCCGGTAGGACATGCGGTCCCATCCTGCGGAGATTCCTTTGCTTTGGTAAGATGCACCCCAATGCCCAAACCGCCGCTTTGTCGTAAGAAATTCATTTCAATGGCGTTACAATCCACTCCTCGGACCGTCCGGTGGACTCGCACCGTGTAACAATTACCTCCACTCGCCGGATTTTGCCGTGCCCCATGCTTCTTCTCCACCCGCCAGCTAATCTAAAGATGGGACTCAAGCTCTTCCCTTTCGCATGGATCTCCACGAGAAAATCCGCACCCTCCCCACGCAACCCGGCGTTTACCTCTACAAGAATGCGGAGGGCGAGGTGATCTACGTCGGCAAGGCGAAGAACCTGCGTTCCCGCGTCCGGTCGTATCTGCTTGAGGCCTCCCAGGCCAACGCCAAAACCGGCTCCTTGATGCGCGAGGCGGTGGATCTCGATTACATCCTGGTCGCCAACGAGCACGAAGCTCTGGCCCTGGAAAATAACCTCATCAAGCAGCGTAAGCCGCGCTTCAACATCCTGCTGCGCGATGACAAGACGTATCCCTACGTCAAGCTCACTCTCGGCGATCGTTATCCCAAAGTCTTCGTGACTCGCCGGCTGCGCAAAGATGGCGCGGCCTACTACGGGCCTTACTTTCCGGGCAATCTCGCCTATCGCGTGGTCGAGCTGATTCATCGCAGCTTCCTCATCCCCAGTTGCAAGGTGGACCTGAATCGCTATCATCCGCGCGCCTGCCTGCAGTACTACATCCATCGTTGCCTGGGACCATGCGTCGAAGGGCTGACCACGCCGGAGGCCTACAAACAGGCGGTGCGCGACGCACAGATGTTCCTCGAAGGAAAACAGGCCGAGCTCGAACGCACTCTCACGCAACGGATGATGGCTGCTGCCGAAAACGAGCAGTTCGAAGCCGCCGCGCGGCTGCGCGACCAGCTCACCACGGTACATCAACTACAGGAAAAGCAGCGCATCGCGACTGCCGAGCAGGACGATGATGCCGACGTCTTCGGGTACCACTTCGAATCGGGCAGCCTGGCCGTCAATCTCTTCCATATGCGCAACGGCAAGATCGTGGACCGTCGGGAGTTCTTCTGGGAAGACCTCCCCGAGCTCTTCGAAAACCTGGGCGCACCAGGCCTCGACGCGGAGACCTGGGATAACCGAGACTCTTCGACAGCCGGTGTCCCGCCACATGCCGGTTTGGAGGCCGGGCAGGTTTTCAACGCGAGCACGCTCGTCTTCGATCCCGGCCAGGTCTTCAGCGCTCTTCTGAAACAGCTCTACATCGATCAGCCCTACGTGCCTCGCACAATTCTGGTCCCGGTGGACTTCGCTGACCGCGAGACTCTTGCCACCCTGCTGAGCGAACGCGCCGACCGACGCATTGAGCTCGCCGTGCCGCAGCGCGGGGAGAAGCGCTCTTTGGTCGACCTGGCCGGACAGAACGCCAAGCAGTCGTTCACGCAGCGCTTCCGCGTGCTGGAACCGACGCGCAAGGCGATTCAGGAAGCGCTGGCCGACGCACTCATGCTGCCCGAGCTTCCCCGCCGCATTGAATGCTTCGATATCTCCCATATCCAGGGCGCTGAAACCGTGGCTTCGCTCGTGGTCTGGGAAGACGGCAAGATGAACAAGTCTGCCTATCGCAAATTCAAAGTGATGACCGTGCTGGGCGTGGACGATTTCGCTTCCATGCGCGAAGTAGTGCGCCGTCGCTACAAGCGCATTCTGGAGGCGTCGAACTCCGGCGCCACAGTTGGTTCCGATCCAGACAAGCCGACTGACCCGGGTCTCTCCGAGACCGTGTCAGGCGACGGCAAGCCCTCCAAAGAACCCAAGACCATGCCCTCGCTGATCCTCATCGACGGTGGTCTGGGCCAGCTTCATGCGGCGGCCGAAGCTCTCGAGGAACTCGGCCTCACCACCCAGCCACTCGCCTCCATCGCCAAAAAGGAGGAGGTCATCTATCTCTACGGTGCCGAAGACGAGCCCGTCGTGCTCGACCGCCGCTCGCCTGTCCTCCACCTTATTCAGATGATTCGAGACGAGAGCCACCGCTTCGCCGTGGGCTACCATCGGCAGCGCCGCGCCATGCGGGACCGGGACAGCGAGTTGCTGAATATTCCCGGGGTGGGGGCACAGACCCGGCAGCGCCTTTTGACCCACTTCGGCAGCTTACGGGATATTCAGCAAGCCACCGCTGAATCGCTCGCCGCGGTTGTGCCCAGGAAGACGGCGGAGTCGATCTGGCGGCACTTTCATGAGCCGCAGCCCGCTGCCGGAGTTTGATTTTTCACGCCAGCACAGTTTCACGCAAACACAGCATCACGAAAGCTGCGCTCCCTCGCGTCGATAACTCGTAGTAACTACGAAGCTTGGCGACAGCTCACAGTTTCACAGCCGTTTTTAGGGAAAGAACCAAAGCTACCGGATGGCATGCCTGACCGCGAGTGAAGGAAGAAAAAACTGGAGTGGAATCACTCACCTGAAACCAGTATGGCACAAATGAGGTAATTGATCGGCAAATTGCGCCCCTTTGTAATGAATGACTTAGAAGAATTTGCTCTTGACAAGTTTTGGCGTGTCGGTCCGCAGGCAGATGATCACTGGGGCTTGGGTGGATCTGCTCGTGCCGCGATGCGCTTCACGATTTGTTCCACCTTCCCGTTCCCGTTGAACGCGTCAGCCGCAAGCGGTCCAATGTAGCGCACCCTTCCTTCCCGATCCACCACGATCCCCAGCGGGTAGTCGATGGCACCTAAGGTCTTTGCCGCGTCGGGTGACACCAACAGGGTTGCCGTGCCGCGGAGCTCCTTCACAGCCTGCTCGTGAACCGCTTGAGGAACTCCCTCCTCCTCGTCGGCAAACATCAGGCCGTAAGCATGAATCGGTGTGCGACCGTTCGCAATAGCGAAGGCTGTGAGCGTCTTCATCATCTTGCGGCATTGCGCACACCAATCCGGATACAGCACCAGGGCAGTGGCAACACCCCAAAAGGGATCGATCTCCGCCTTCGCTTTTCCGCTCTGCAGTGTCTCAAGAACCTTGATGGTGGGCAGGCGCTGACCCAACAGCCTGAACTGTGTCCGAACGCTCTCGATTGCGCTGCCGATCCTGTTCCGGCAATCCTGAGATATCTCCGATTGCCTCGTCACAAGCGGCTGCGATCTTGTCTGCCTCGGCATCGTCTCCGGCGTAGCGGTCCCAGAACGCCAGCTCCATCGCCGACGCGTAGAGTGTTCCCAGGTCCATTACTGCATCGCCCTGCCTGGCTTTCAACAGCTCACGCTTCCGAAGTGCCTCGATCAGCGCGGGGCTCTCCTGTCGCGCCAATCCGATCGCATCCGCGTCGCTGTCCTTGTCGAGAGCATCCTCCTCGTACCGAAGTGCAAAGGCCACCTCCGCGTCGAACGGCTGATTGTGAAGCAAGAGCTGCGCAGTATCCAACGCGAGATCCTTGGACCCCATATGCATCAATGCGTTCATGCTGAGCGCATACGCCTGGGTGCGGTGCGGTTCGGCGCGGCTGTCCAGATACCGGGACGCGGCGTTGTTCGCTACCACCCAGCTCTGAGCGAACGTACATAGCCGGGCAAAGTCGTAGAGGTCGTCTCCCGTGTAGTTCTCGGCCTTGTTTTGCGCGCACGCTTCTGCCGCTTTGTGCATGCCCATACTGAGCGCACTGAGCTCTGTATCGGACCAGTTATCTAACGAGCTCCGCACCACGTCCAGGGGATGCATGGCCTGCTTGTAGATCTCCGCTGGCCGCAGCCCTGTCAGGCTCTCCGCCGGAGCAGCCGCTGCCGAGTTGCTGTTTGGGATCGCTGGGGGCGGCTCAGGCTGCTGCTGGTTTCCTGCTTGTGCCGGCAAGATCGAACTCGCTCCGCACATCAGCACCATTGCGGAGACCCGCATCAGCTTGAGCACAGTTCTTCTCCTCGGGGATGGAGGGTCGACATCTCAGTTAGACACCAAACCGGCGGTTTAGGTTCCCGCCCCATGCTTAGCCTTGTGCTACCCTCACAACACGCATGGCGCAAATCACCCCGGCCCTCCGCGACAAGTTAGAGTTTGAACCTGCCGATCTTCCCCGCGTTCTGGGCGCAAGCCAGGCAACGTCTATCGTAGTGGGCACCATCATCGGCAGCGGGATCTTCCTGGTTCCGCGCGAAATGATGCAGGATGTCGGCTCCTCCGCACTGGTCTACCTGGCGTGGATTGTGGGCGGCCTGCTCTCCCTGTTCGGAGCCATGACCTACGCGGAGCTCGGCGCCATGCTGCCCTACGCGGGAGGGGAATACGTCTACCTTCGCGGAGCTTACGGCGACACCCCAGCTTTTCTCTACATGTGGACATGGTTCGCGGTGGCCAAGCCTGCATCCATCGCCGCGGTGACCAGCGGCCTGGCCCGCACGCTGGGCGTCTTCCCCGCTTTTCACTGGCTTCATTCCGACGTGCCTGGAGTGCCCCTTTTGTGGTCCCAAGTGTTTGCGATCGCGGTCACCTGGTTCATGACCGGGCTCAATTACCTGGGCATCAAAAAGGCCGGAGACTTCCAGCTGGTCTTCACCATTCTGAAAGCCGCTCTGATTCTCACGGTGGCGGGCTTTTGCTTCGCGTCGCCAGTTGGATCGTGGAGCAACTTCGCCACCTCGGTTCCGCACGCGCTGGGCGGATTCAACGGCTTCATGGCGGCGCTGATTGCGACCCTATGGGCCTACGATGGGTGGAATGACCTGACCATGGTGGCCGGCGAGGTACGCCGTCCGGAACGCAGCCTGCCCATCGCGCTGATCGGCGGGTTGTTGATTGTGGGCGTGCTGTTTATGGCTACGAACGCCGCTATCCAGTTCATCTTGCCTGCGATGCAGATCGCGGCCAGCGAACGGCCCGCGGTGGCCGCCCTCTCCGTCGTCGCGGGCCCACATGGAGCTGCTTTCGTGGCCGCAGCCATGGCTCTCAGCATCTTCGTGACGCTCAATGGAACCGTGATGTCCGGGGCACGCATTCCCTTTGCCGCAGCCCGCGACCGGCTCTTCTTCCGCCAGTTCGCGCACATTCATCCGCGGTTCCAATCTCCGTCCACGTCCCTTATCGTTCAGGGATTGCTCTCAACCGTGCTGCTGCTCTTCCTGAGCCAGTTTCAACAACACTTCGAGCTGGCCGTGTTTGCGGAGTGGCTGTTCTACATGCTCACCGCGACGACGGTCTTCGTCTATCGCCGACGCCAACCAGACCAGGCGCGTCCCTACCGGGTGTGGGGATATCCGCTGCTTCCCGCGCTTTTTGTGCTCAGCGCCAGCATCGTGCTCATCGCAAGCTTCGCCGGGAACCTGGAAGGCTCTCTCATCGGCTCCGTCCTGATCCTGCTGGGACTGCCCATGTTGTGGCTGGTACGCAAGATCTATCCCAGGGTGCAAAGCGCGCAGAGCCGCCCCAGTTAGACCCTGCGCCGCGCGACTTCTTCATAGATCTGGGCATACTCGCGGGCGGGCTGCTCCCAGCTGTAATTGCGGCGCATGCCATTGCGCATCAGCTTCTGCCATGCCGCCTGATCCTTGAAGGCTTGGAGAGCGCGATCGATCTCCAGCAAGAGATCCCAGGGACTGTAGCCGTAGAACTTGAATCCGTCCCCTGTTCCCGTTGCCGGATTCCACTCCTCGATGGTGTCGTCCAGGCCGCCCGTAGCACGCACGATCGGCACGGTGCCGTACTTGAGCGAGTAGATCTGGTTCAGCCCGCAAGGCTCATACCGCGACGGCATCAGGAACATGTCCGCGCCCGCTTCAATCTTGTGGGCAACGCGGTTGTCGTACTTGATCTGCACTGCGACCCGCGATGGATGCCGGTAGGCCCAATCGCGGAAGAGGTGCTCGAAGTAAGGCTCGCCTGTGCCCAGAGCCACAACCGCAACGTCGCGCTTCGAAATCTCCTCTGCGATTGCGGCCACCATGTCGAAGCCCTTCTGCGGAGCGAAGCGGGAAACGATGCCGATCACCGGCGTGGTGTCCGGCACATGATCTAGCCCGAAGGCATGCAGCAGGTCGGTACGGCACTCCTTCTTTCCGGAGAGATCCTCGGGCGTGTAATGCGCAGCCAGATTGCCGTCGCTGGCCGGATCCCACTGCGCATAGTCGACCCCATTCAGAATTCCGCGCAGATCGGCGCTGCGCTGACGCAACACGCCCTCCAGCTTTTCGCCGAACTCCGGGGTCTGAATCTCTTCCGCATACTTGCGGCTCACCGTGGTCAGCATGTCACTGAAGACCATGCCGCCCTTGAGGAAGTTGAAGGTGTCGAACTGCTCCAGGCGATCCATGGTGAACACATCCCACGGAAACAGCAGCCGCTCCGTGGTCACGGGCGGGAACCAGCCCTGGTATCCGGCGTTGTGAATGGTCAAGACCGTGCCACAGCGATTGAGCACCGGGTCCTGATCGTACACGGTGCGCAGATACACGGGGATGAGCGAGGCCTGCCAATCATGCACATGAAAGATCTGCGGCACACCGAGCTGCTTGCCGGCCTCCAGCACGGCGCGGCAGTAGAGGCCGAAGCGCTCCCAGTTGTTGGGATAGTCACCCCCGGCAGTTCCGTAAAGTCCCTGCCGGTCGTACAGATCAGGACAATCGACGAAGTAGTACTGCACGCCTTCGCGCTTGCCGCCATCGACGATTCCTACGAAGCGGTTGTAGTACTCAAAAGGAATGGTGATTGAGCGGATCGCCCACTTCCACTCCCCTTGAATATGGGGACGAACGGACGCATAGAGCGGCAGGTAGACCGTGACCTCGTGGCCCAACTTCACCAGCTCTGGCGGCAGCGCGCCAACTACGTCCGCCAATCCACCCGTCTTCGCAAAGGGAACGCACTCCGAGGAAGCAAACACAATGTGCATGAACGATCGTCTCCAGGCGCTCAAGTCTGACGCACGCCCAAAGGCCAAGTCTACTATCTGACCTCAGCCTGGCTCGGCTGGCCTCCGAAATCCGAATCCAATCCGCTCTAAATAGAATCAGAGGTGTATGCCGGATCGGTCTTCGCTCAGCTCTGCCTCCGCCCTCCCCGCCTCCGAAACGAACCACGAAGAACATGCTCAGCACAGCGCGAATCGCTTGCTGGAGAACCCCATTTGGGCGGCGCTCTCCACGGAACACGCGCCACTCGCGCTGGTCCACGGAAACGCCCGGCGCTACCCCACTGAGATCGGCCCCCTGAGCGGCATTCCCGATCACTCCGCTGAGAACTTCGAGGCACTTCGTGTACTGGCGGGTCCGGCCGGTGTGGTCGTGCTGTTCTGCATCGAGCAGCCGCGCATTCCGGCTGGGTGGACACTGCTTCGCGGCGGAAGCATCGATCAGATGATCTGCACAGGGGCAGCTCGCGACGCGAACAAGCCACTGGACGGCGACGCCACCCTGCGTGTCCTCACCCCCGCCGACGCGCCGGAGATGGTGGCGCTGGCCGAGCTGACGGAGCCGGGGCCGTTTCGCCTGCGAACCATCGAACTGGGCACCTTCTTCGGCATCTTCCACGGGGATCGCTTGATGGCGATGGCTGGAAAGCGGCTGCATCTGCCTGGATACGTGGAAGTCAGCGGCGTGTGCACCCATCCCGACGCCCGCGGCCGCGGTTATGCTCCGCTGCTGATGTCGCGCGTGATGGAAGAGATTGCGAGCGATGGCAAGATCCCTTTCCTGCACACCTTCGCCGACAATACTCCTGCGATCCGCGTGTATGAAGGGCTGGGCTATACGCGCAGCCGGTCATTTCATCTGGCTGTCCTCAGGAACGAGCAGTAGACGCGGGCTCCGGGTCTGCGTGATTCGGCGATACCGGGCGGGCCGTTCCCCTCTCCTCCGTTACCATTTGAGAGACCCCATGCCGCAAAAGCCCAAGCTCGGCCAGAATTTCCTTCGCACGCAGTTGGCAACGGTGCAGGGTGCTGCCATGCCGTACCCGTATGGCGGCAAAATGCGCCAAATCCAGGTTGACCTGGACCTTCCGCAACTGCAGGCTAACGGACTCACTCCTACCGATATCGTTAACGCCGTCAATGCGCAGAACCTGATTCTGCCGGCCGGTACGGCGAAGATCGGGCCGCT
>CBJOJD010000168.1:0-11051 GCA_966443485.1 uncultured bacterium
GAAGCCGGCCTCGCCCATGAGGAAGACTCCGGTCTCCATCGCGGCCAATGCGGCGATGCCGGGCGCGGGGATCTGCATGCGCGGCACAGGGGCCGTGTAGCCCGTCTCGAGAAGCGATTGCACCTGCGCTTTCGCGTCCAGCAGAAGGCGTTCGCGATTGAGGGTGATGCGGTCAGAGGCCGCAAGGAACCCCAGCCCCCGAGCCTCTGCCGCCGACGTGGACACCTTGGCCATGGCAATGGTTTCCAGAGTGCGCTTCAACTCCGTCTGAACGGCCGCAGACTGGGCGAAGCGCGAAGGCGGGTCGCGGGGATCGGGCGGATTGACGGCGGCGGCCGCGTCCATAGCGCGCAGCAGCATCTCTTTCGTGCCTCCACCGCCGGGGATCAGGCCCACTCCAGACTCGACCAAGCCAATGTAGGTCTCCGCATGAGGCTGACGGCGCGCGGCGTGCAAGCAGATCTCGGCACCACCGCCGAGGGTCAGGCCAAAGGGCGCCACCACCACCGGGCGGGGACAGAACTTGATGGCCGCGGTCATCTGCTGAAATTGGCGGATGGCCACCTCCACTTCGTCCCATTCGCCTTCTTGGGCCGCCAGCAACAGCTGCATGAGATTGGCGCCGACGCTGAAGTTGTCGCGATCACCGGAGATCACAAAGCCAGCAAAATCGCGGACCGCATCCGAAGACGCGTTGAGCACTGAGGAGACCAGGGAGACGACATCGCCGCCGATGGCGTTCTTGAGCGAGTGCAGCTCGATGCAGCCGATACCGTCGCCGATATCGACGAGCGATGCGCCGGTGTTGGAGCGGACCACTCCCTTGCTGCGACGCAGGTCCCGGACACGCGCATGGCCAGGGTGATGGGCCACCGGTTCCCAAGCGTGGGTGCTGGGATTGAAGCAGTGAGGTCCATCGGGTGCGTACCAAGAGGTGTTGCCGGAGTCGAGCAGTTCCTGAACCGCCGCGCTCACCGGCATGCCCAGAGACTTCATGCGCGCGGTGGTTTGCTGCAGGCCCGCGGCATCCCACAATTCGAAGGGTCCCATCTCCCAGTTAAAGCCGGCACGCATGGCGCGATCGATGGCGACGGCGTCGTGAGCGGCCTCGCCGATGCGATCGGCGGCAAAGTTCCAGAGCATACCCAGCAGGGGCCACAGGAACGCGGCGGCTTTATCCTTGGCCGGATCATTGGCCAACAGCATGCGGAGCCGCTCCGCCAGCGTGGGCGCATTCTTGGCCATGTCCACGGAGGGCAGCGAGGCCTTCTTGAAGGGACGATACTCCAGGGTCTTGAGATCGAGGACCAGGCGCTCCTCCTTGCCCTCCTTGTCTCGCGACTTCTTGTAGAAACCTTGTCCGGCCTTATCGCCGATCCAGCCGCGCTGGACGATCTGCTGCAGGATGCGAGAAAACTCGCCGGGTACCGCACCCTGGGGGAAGTTGGCGGCCACATGCGCGAGCACATCGATGCCCACCATATCGGCGAGGCGGAAGGTGCCGGTGCGCGGCCAGCCGATGATCTGCCCGGTGAGCGCGTCGACCTCTTCGACGGTCAGCGACTGCTGCAAGAGCAGAGTGGCCGCGGTAAACATGACGGCCACGCCGATTCGATTAGCGATGAAGTTAGGCGTGTCATTGGCCAGCACCACCTGCTTCCCAAGCAGGCGATCGGCAAAGGCAGCGAAGGCCGAGAGCAGTGCCGGATCGGTTTCGGCGGCGGGGATGATCTCCAGCAGCTGCATGTAACGCGGCGGATTGAAGAAGTGGGTGCCGAAGAAGCGCTTGCGCACGCCAGGGTCCAGGCCGGCCGCAATCTGCGCGATTGGCAGTCCTGACGTATTGGTGGTGAGCACCGCGGTGGGACCGAGATGCGGCACTGCGCGATCGAGCAGAGCACGCTTGATGGCCAGATTTTCCGCCACAGCCTCGATCACCCAATCGCATTGAGCGAGTTGCGGCAGGTCGTCTTCGAAGTTCCCCGTGGTGATGCGGGTGGCTCCGGAAGGCTCGTAGAAGGCAGCGGGCTTGGTCTTGCCTAGCGCTTGCAGCGCAGTGATCGCCAGGCTGCTGCGAGGACCGGGGCCGTCGGGCACGCGATCGAGCAACAAGGTGGGGATGCCTGCATTGGCGAGATGCGCGGCGATGCGCGAGCCCATGGTGCCGGCTCCGAGAACTGCGGCACGGCGGATCAACATGGGATGGGCAGCAAGGTTGAGGGTGGGAGTTGAGGCCGGGGCGAGGGTGCTCATGCGGGCTCTCCCTGCGCAAGCGGCCTCGTTGCGACCACCGCGCCGTTCCGACTGGAGGATACGGGCGCGCGGCAGGCAGGGTCAAGGCGAGGGTGGGGTTCCGAAAGAGGCGGAAGAAAGCGCATCGGCTCGCGCGAAAATTGTCTGGTCTTGCCGGCCAATTGGGAAACCTGCTTGGACAGCTCTACACAGAGAGTGAGCGGGGGGAGGAAGAGCGCGGCCAGGCCGAGGATCTGGACGGGGCGAGCGCGTGTTTGACGCACTGACCCCCGGGCAATAGCTTGGAGAGTACAGGCTGGCGGGCGAAATGCTGTTCCGGATCGCCGGCCGTACGAGGAGCGAGGATGCAGCGCGAGGTGTTGGGCTGGATACGCACCGTGACTTTAGCGGCCGGACTCGTGGTACTGGCTGGGCACGCGGCGCTTGGGCAAGATCTGAAGAGCTTCGAACAACGCATTACAACCAAGGTGCTTCCGAACGGGCTTACCCTGCTGGTGTGCGAGCGGCCTGAGGCACCGGTGTTCAGCTACGTGACGTTTGTGGATGCTGGCGATGCCAATGATCCGTGGGGGCAGAGCGGGCTGGCCCACATGTTCGAGCATCTGGCGTTTAAGGGAACCACAGAGATCGGGACCAAGGACTGGCCCGACGAAAAGATCGCTCTAGCGAAGGTGGAGCAGGCGGAGCAGGCTTACGAGCGGGCCAAGCTCGATCCCTATGGCACACCTCAAGACAAATTGCAGAGCCTGGAGAAGGCCTTCAAGGATGCGCAGGCCGAGGCACAAAAGTATGTCGTCCCCAACCAGTTCACAGAGGTTGCAGAGCGCAACGGCGCCGAGGGCCTGAACGCCGAGACCGGCTTGGACGATACACAGTATTTCTGGTCCATGCCCGAGAACCGGCTGGAACTTTGGGCGTGGCTGGAGAGCGGCCGGCTGTCGGATGTGGTTCCGCGCGAATTCTACAAAGAGCGCAGTGTGGTGATGGAAGAACGCCGCATGCGCACCGACTCCAATCCCATCGGACGGCTGGTGGAGCAGTTTCTGGCTACCGCTTATGTGGCGCACCCTTACGGACGCAGCAGCATTGGATGGCCCAGCGAGGTGAGCCAGATTACGGCCACCGAAGCGATGGACTTTCACAAGACCTACTATGTGGGATCGAACATCGTGATCGCAGTGGCCGGCGATGTGAAGGCTGCACAGGTGATGCCCATGCTGGAGAAGTACTTCAGCAAGGTGCCGGCGGGCCCCAAGCCAGAGAAGATGACGACCGTGGAACCCCGGCAGTTTGCGGAGAAGACGGTTCAGATCAAGGAGCAGACGCAACCCTTCTACATTGAGGGATATCATCGCGGCAACTACGAGGATCCGGACGACGCGGTCTACGACGCGATCAGCGACATCATGTCCAATGGACGCGTGTCTCGGCTGTATCGCAGCCTGGTGCGCGATCAGCAGATTGCCGCCGAGGCAGAGGGGTTCAGCCCCTTCCCGGGCAACAAGTATCCACCTCTGTTTGCGTTCTACGCGGTACCGCTGCCGGGACATACGCCGCAGCAGATGCGCGATGCCATTCACAAGGAAATCGAAAAGCTGAAGACGACCGACGTGAGCGACGACGAGCTGCAGATGTACAAGACCCGTGCCCGCGCCGATCTGCTGCGCGGATTGGCTGATAACCAGGGCCTGGCTCAGGCACTGGCGATGTACCAGACTCGCTACGGCGACTGGCGAGAGCTCTTCAAGCAGTTGGATCGGGTGGATAAAGTGACGAAAGCGGATATTCGCCGGGTGGCCAATAAAGTGTTCGTAGCCAGCAACCGCACCAGCGCCTGGATTGAAACGGAGACGCCGGCGCAGGGTCCGCAGGCCGGCAGCAACGGGGGTGCAGAATGAGCAAGTTTCTGAGAAAGCCCTCGATGGCATCGGTCATCCTGTTCGCTGCGTTGGGCGCAGCTGTAGTCCCGGCAGGTTTGACAGCTCAAGAACAGCAACACCCGTGGGAGAAGATTCCCATTCCCGCGCTGCCAGAGTTCAAGCCGCAGCAGCCCAAGCGCATCGAGCTCAAGAACGGCATCGTGCTTTTTCTGCAAGAGGATCACGAACTACCCTTTGTGTATGGTTCGGTGCTCATTCCCGGCGGAGCGCGCAATGAGGATCCGTCCAAGCTAGGTTTAGTGGATCTCTATGGTCAGACCTGGCGTACCAGCGGCAGCGAAAAGATGAGCGGCGACGCCATGGACGACCTGCTGGAAGCCAAGGCGGCGCACATCGAGACCGGAGGGGGTTCTGAATCGACCTCTCTGTCATGGGATTCTTTGAAGGGCGATGCAGACCAGGTGTTCGGGCTGGCACTGGATCTGCTGCTTCATCCCAAGTTCAACGAGCAGAAGTTGCAGCTCGCCAAGCAGCAGGAGGCCACGGGCATCGTGCGGCGCAACGACGACGAGTCGGAGATTGCCAATCGCGAGGCCGCCAAGCTGGTGTACGGCGCGAAGAGCGCCTATGCCCGGCAGCCGGAGCTGGCCACTGTGGGCGCGGTCACGCTGGCCGATTTGCAGGCATGGCATGAGCGCACGATCCATGGCAAGCTGATCGTCTCGGTCAGCGGCGACTTCGACTCCGCAAGCATGGAAACGAAGCTGCGCGCGGCGTTCGAAGGCATGCCGCATGTGCAACCGCCGCAGCCGTTCCACGAGAGCTTTCAGGAGCCGAACCGGGCGCTCTACTTCATCAACAAGGGAGACGTGAACCAGTCCAATGTGCAGATCGTGGGACTGGGGACGGACCGGCACAATCCGGATGTCCCGACGTTGGCAGTGATGAATGACATTCTGGGGGGCGGCTTTGCCAGCCGCTTGTTCCAGACGGTCCGCACCAAACTGGGATTGGCCTATGCGGTGGGTGGGGGATACGGCTTTGCGTACGATCATCCCGCGCTGTTCCGGGTGGAAGTGCTCACCAAGAGCGAATCGACGGTGGACGCGACCAAGGCCGCACTGGACATCATTGCCGGGCTTGACTCCACTCCGTTTACCGAGGAGGAGTTGAAGCGGGCCAAGGACAACATCCTCAATTCGTTCTTGTTTCGCTATGACACCAAGGAGAAGGTTCTGGCGGAGCAGGTCAGGCTGGAGTTCTATGGCTATCCGCCGAATTATCTGGAAACCTATCAGGCTGCGCTCAAGAAGGTTTCCATTGCTGACCTGACAGCTGCCGCCAAAAAGTACATTCATCCCGATCGGCTGGCCGTGTTGGTGGTGGGCAATCAGCCGGAGATCAAGCCTGGCCTGGATGCGCTCAGCCTGGGCAGCGTGCATCCCATCGACATCACGATTCCGGGCGCGCCGGCAGCAGAAAAGGGCGATGGGCAGCAGGAGCAGTAAGCTCCGCGCGTTCGACGCGGAGGGATAGAACTCATCGAGAGCGCGTCGCCAGAAAGCCAGATGGCCGCGCTCTCCGCTTTTTGCAGAAAGGAAGTTGGTTGTGAGCCAGATTTCAGGCAGTTCGATTCAGAATCAGAGCAGTGCATCCCCGGCTGCGCAGACCGTTGCCACGGTCGACGCACAGCGCCAGGCCGCAGAAAAGTTGATCCATGCCGGGGTGGTGATCTTCCGCCCAGAGACCTGTGTGATCGATCCAGAGGCTGAGGTTGGGCCAGGAACGGTGCTGGAGCCCTTCGTGCAGCTGCTGGGCAAGACCCGGCTGGGAGCGGAGTGCCGCATCCGATCATTCAGCGTGATTGAGAACTGCGTCCTGGGTGATCGGGTCATTGTCCGTCAAAGCTGTGTGCTCAATGACAGCGCCATCGCGAATGGCGCGACCATCGGCCCGTTCGCGCATATGCGTCCCGGTTGCGAGATCGGCGAGGATGTGCACATCGGCAATTTTGTGGAGACGAAGAAGGCCAAGCTGGCGAAGGGCGTGAAGGCCGGACACCTCACCTATCTGGGCGACGCCGAGGTGGGCGCGAATACGAATGTGGGCGCCGGCGTGATCACCTGCAACTATGACGGAGCACACAAGCACAAGACCGTGATTGGAGAAGGCGTGTTTGTGGGCAGCGACTCGACCCTGGTGGCACCGCTGGCTATTGGCGATGGAGCCTATGTGGGGGCCGGCTCCTGCATCACCCGTGAGGTGCCGGCGGACGCGCTGGCCGTTGGGCGGGCCCGGCAGATGACCAAGGAGGGCTGGGCGGCCCTGCGGCGATCGCGGCAGCGGGAAAAATCGTAGATTTTTCCCGAATTGCAAGAGCTACCGGCCGCATTTCCGCTACTGTTCGCCCCCGGCCGCAGAAGCACGACGCACGCTAACCCAACTGAGCTATCCTATGTACCCGAAAACGGTAGCTTCTATAATGATGGTTCTCCCGTGAGAACAAGGATGTGGTGTGCACATGAAGCTTCAAACGATACTGGTCACCGGCGGGGCAGGGTTTATCGGCTCCAATTTCGTTCTGCAGTGGGTAACTCAGGGGGGCAGTGTAGTTAACCTCGACCTGCAGACCTATGCCGGCAATCCTGAAAACCTGGCCTCCCTGGCCGGCAACCCACGGCACATTCTGGTACGGGGCGACATCTGCGAGGCCGAGGTCGTGCGCACGTTGCTGCATGAGCATCGCCCGGCAGCCATTGTGCACTTTGCCGCCGAGAGCCATGTGGATCGGTCGATTGTCGCTCCCGACGCCTTCATCCGCACCAATGTGCAGGGCACCTTCACCTTGCTGGAGCAGGCCAAGAGTTACTTCATGGATTTGCGGGGAGAAGAGCGCGAGGCATTCCGCTTTCTGCACGTGTCCACGGACGAGGTGTACGGCTCGCTGCGCCCAGAGGATCCGGCCTTCAGCGAATCCACGCCCTATGCACCGAATAGCCCCTATGCGGCTTCGAAGGCCGCGTCTGACCATCTGGTGCGGGCGTATCATCACACCTTCGGTCTGCCCACTCTGACGACTAACTGCTCCAATAACTACGGACCGTTTCAGTTTCCAGAGAAGCTGATTCCGCTGGTCATCCTGAATGCGTTGGAGGGCAAGCCGCTTCCGGTTTACGGGGACGGAAAGAATGTGCGTGACTGGCTCTTTGTGGGCGATCACTGCGCAGCCATCCGTACGGTTTTGGAGAAGGGGCGTCTCGGCGAAACCTACAACATTGGAGGCAACAGCGAGCGCGCCAATCTGGACGTCGTCCACACCGTGTGCCGGCTGGTGGATGAGCTGAGCCCGAGCGCGGAGATTGGAGAGCGCAGCAAGTTGATCAAGTTCGTTCCGGATCGCCCGGGGCACGACCGCCGCTACGCCATCGATGCGTCGAAGATCCGCCGCGAGCTGGGCTGGGAGCCGTCGGTGCAATTCGAACAAGGCCTGCGCGAGACGGTGCAATGGTATCTCCAGCACAAGCAGTGGGTTGAGAACGTGCGTTCGGGCGCATACCGCGAGTGGATTCGGCAGAACTATGAGGAGAGGGTAGCGCAATGAAAGGAATCATTCTCGCCGGTGGATCAGGCACGCGCCTCTACCCGGTGACCCATGTCGTCTCCAAGCAGCTCTTGCCGGTCTACGACAAGCCCATGATTTATTACCCGCTGAGCACGCTGATGCTGGCGGGTATTCGCGACATTCTGATTATTTCTACGCCGCAAGACATTGGCCGCTTTCAAGAGTTATTGAACGATGGCAGCCAATGGGGTTTGAACTTGCAGTACGCAGTGCAGCCCAGTCCCGACGGACTGGCGCAAGCCTTTCTGATCGGACGTGAGTTCATCGGTAAGGAAGCGTGCGCCCTGGTGCTGGGCGACAACATCTTCTACGGACAGTCTTTTTCGACGCAGCTGCAGCGTGCGGCAGAGCTGGACTCGGGAGCGGTGGTCTTTGCCTACCGGGTGCAGGATCCTGAGCGCTATGGCGTGGTGGAGTTCGATGAGCAAGGCCACGCGGTGAGCATCGAAGAAAAGCCGCGCCAACCCAAGTCTCACTTCGCGGTGACGGGGCTGTATTTTTACGACAACAGCGTGGTTGAGCTGGCCGCGTCGCTGCGGCCCTCTCCACGGGGAGAGCTGGAGATCACCGATCTGAATCGTTTGTATCTGGAATCCGGCAAGCTAAAGGTGCAAGTAATGAGCCGTGGGATGGCATGGCTGGATACCGGCACGCACGATTCGCTCTTTGAAGCGAGCCTGTTTGTGCAGACCATTCAGCAGCGCCAGGGGCTGAAGATTGCTTGCCCCGAAGAGATTTCCTACCGCATGGGATACATCACGTCGGAACAGCTTGCACGCCTGGCGGAGCCGGTGCGTAAAAGCGGCTACGGACAGTACCTGGTGGCATTGTGCAGTGAACCTCGGGTGCCGGGGGAATTGGTTTAGCTATGAAGATTACGGCCACCGAGATTCCTGATGTACTGCTGATCACTCCTACCATCTATCGCGACGCGCGGGGCGCGTTTTACGAGACCTGGAACGAGAAGACCGGAGCAGAGGCAGGCTTGCCCACCAACTGGGTGCAGGACAACTGCTCACTCTCCATGAAGAACGTGGTTCGCGGGATCCATTACCAGATCGTGCAGCCCCAAGCCAAGCTGGTGCGAGCCTCGCAGGGCGTGGTGCTGGATATCGCAGTCGATCTGCGACGCAGCTCACCCACGTTCGGACGCCATGTTGCGGTCGAGTTGCATGCGGACCTCGGGCACATGCTGTACATCCCCGTCGGCTTTGGGCACGGCTTCGCCGCCCTGAGCGATGATGTCTGTTTTACCTACAAGGTCAGCGATTACTACTGCCCGGGTGGGGAGCGAACCCTGCTGTGGAATGATCCGGAGCTGGGCATACAGTGGCCCATTGCGGACGCGGATGCGATTCTCTCTGACAAAGATCGGCGAGGAATTCGCCTGCGCGATGCTGAGGTGTTTTTGTGAGCACATTAGGACGGATTTTGATTGTGGGCGCGGCCGGCCAGCTGGGGCGCGAACTGCAGCGCAGCTTTGCGGGGCGCGGCGAGCTACTGTGCCGCGACAAGGAGAGCGTCGATCTCGCCATCGAGGAGCAGGTGAACGCGATGGTCGAGGAGGCTGCTCCGGATTTGATTCTGAACGCGGCGGCGTACACGGCCGTAGATCGCGCGGAGTCGGAACCCGAACTGGCGATGGCGATCAATGCGATGGCGCCGCGGGTGCTGGCGGAGCAAGCCCGCAAACGCGACATCCTGATGGTGCACTACTCCACGGACTACGTCTTCGATGGAGGCAAGCAGGGACCGTGGGTGGAGAGTGATGCTCCCAATCCTCTCAATGTGTACGGCAGCAGCAAACTGGCCGGCGAGGAGGCGGTGCGCTCCGCGGGCGGCAAGTACCTGATCTTTCGGACGAGCTGGGTTTACGGTCCGCACGGCAACAACTTTCTGCTGACCATGCTGCGGCTGGGACGGGAGCGGGACCGGCTCACGATTGTGGACGATCAGATCGGAGCGCCCACCACCTCCGTGGCCCTGGCGGATGCCACGCGGAGCATCGTCGACAAGATTCAGTCGGGCAGTCTCGGCGCAGTGGAAGACTGGGCGGGTCTGTACCACATGACCTGTGGCGGGTCGACGTCCTGGTGTGGCTTCTCGCGGGAGATTTTTGCACGTGCCAACGGCCTGCTGGATGGGCGCCATCCTGAGGTGGTTCCGATTCCCTCTTCTCAGTACCAGACGGCAGCACGGCGCCCGATGAACTCCGTGCTCAGCAACGAGAAGCTGGCGGCGCGGTTCGGGATCCGTCTGCCCGAATGGGGCGACGCGCTGGACAGCGTTCTTCAACAATTATCGGCCTCCACAGCTGCGCGCTGAAGAGCCACGTGGGATGCTGCCGCGAAGTGCCAGTTGGCCAGCATTTATCCTCGAGAGAGCGTTTGGCAGCTGATTGGGATTCCAAGAAGCTGCACTCTCTGGCGGTTGCAAGATGGAAATGAAGCTGCAAGACCAACTCGACGAAATCACCTCCAACACGCGCCACCTGGTGCAGGCAGAGCGCCTCGCAGTTGGGGAGCGCGCGATCGAGGAGCTGTTTGTAACGAGAATCGAAGAGCGCATTTTGCCGGTGGGCTCCATGGCACCGGCTTTCGCACTGAGGGACACCAGTGGCAAGATCGTGCGCTCGAGCGATCTGCTGGAGTGCGGGCCGCTCATCCTGAAGTTCTTTCGAGGGCGCTGGTGTTCCTACTGCGTGACGGAGCTGGAAGCCTGGCGCGATCTCTATGGCCAGGTGCGGGAGCGCGGTGTGCTGATGGTGGCGATCGGGCCGCAGATCGAGCGCCAGAGCGACTTCATGGCCAACCAGCACGGACTGCCCTTTCCCGTGCTGTTCGATGCCCGCAACGAGGTGGCTGAGCAGTTCGGGCTGGTGTACACGGTTCCCGACTATCTGCGCGACTACTATCGATCCATCCTGGTGAATGTTCCTTTTGTGAACGGAGACGAGAGCTGGCGCTTGCCGTTGCCCGCGACCTACGTGCTGACACGGGATGGCCGGGTGGCATTTGCGGAGGCGCATGCAGATTTCCGGGTACGACCGGAGCCCGAGGAAGTGCTGGAAGCTGCCTTCGCTGCCGTCGGCAAGTAGCAGCGTTCGTCCCTGCGCTCCGGGTGATCTACAGACCCAGCTCCGCCAACACGGATTCGGCCTTTTGCCGGGTAATGCCGCTCAATAGGAATCCCTTGGAACGGGACAGGTCGCCGGAGATCAACACGACGGCAGACTTTGGAATTGCGAAGAGTTTGGCCAGATAGGCGATCAGCGCCTCATTGGCGCGGCCTTCAAT
>CBJOJD010000169.1:0-10953 GCA_966443485.1 uncultured bacterium
GCTAAATACAGGTAGGCAATCTGGTTGCTGGTTCCCGTCTTTGCGGTGAGCACACCGGACACGCGCCCCTGCGGAATCCATTCGCTGCCCGCCAGCACCCAGCCGTCGGAGTTGAAGTCAATGTTCTCGATCTTCTGTACGAAACCGTAGATCTTTCTGGCCTTCACCAAAGGAGTATCCGAGGGAGCGATCAAGTCCTTAAGAGCCGATTGCAGCTCTGGAGTGGGGGCGATGTAGTCGCTGAGCTTCTTGTTCCAAAAGCCCATCTCTTTTTGCCAGTAATCCTTCTGGTCGGGGGTATAGGTGTAGAAGAAGCTCGCGTGGTAGGGTCCGCCGACTGGACCGTAGGCGTCCTGAGTGCTGGCGGGGAGATCGGTCAGATCGAGAACATACTCGCCGGTTGCGAGGCGGACCAGGGACTTGCCGGCCGGCAACGTGGTGGAGGTGCGAAGGTCAGTAAGGATATTGTCGTGCGAGTCTTTCAGCTGGCTATCGGACACGCCCACGCCTTCGTGTGTCTGGGCCAAAAACTGATTGGCCGGACGAAACACAAAGTGCACCTTTTCAGTGAAGTAGGGCGCTTCGATCTCCCAATCCGGCGCAGCCAGGAAGCGATCGTAACGAACCTGATAGCGGTACTCGATGATGCTGCCCACCTGGACTCCGGGAATGGTGAAGGTGGTCTCCTTCTCGCGATCCGATCCCACTACGGTCTTGAGCAGCTCTTCCGACTTCTCTGTAACGGGCAGAATTGAGCCATCCGGTTGAATAACGCGCGCCTCGAGAGCAGCGATCTGGACTTTCCCCTCATAACTGTCTGTGTCCCAGGGCTGGTCCTCGCCGAGATGGTTGATATTGGGGGTGTCCCAGTGATTGGCGTTCCCCGAGGCCATGCGGCTGGAGTTATTGCCCATCGCGTTGTACACGAAGGTGTGGGGATAGCGGATATGAATGGTTGCCGCCTGCTTCCCTTCCTCGGTCAGCACTTTGATCCGTCCATAGATGCTGCGGAAGGCGTGAGGATCGTCATCGGTCTCCTCGCGCAGCAGATAGACCGCGGGAGCACCGGGAGCCTTCGGATCGGAGGTCATGCCCAGTTCCTCTTTCGAGGCAGGCTGGAATTGAGCGTGTGAGACGCCAGAGACACCTAACACCAGTAAAAGAGTGCCAAAGCAAGCATTTAGACGAGAGCGCATCATAGTTTTTCCTCTCCAGGAGGGTCACTCCCAAGCAGGCGCGATAAGGAGCTTGCAGATTACGTGAGAGATTCCCCGGAAGAGTGTACCTCAGGCCTAATCCACCAAGCGCAGGTTCGGCGGTTGTAGGGCCGGTCCTCGGCAAGCGAATGTGCTGCCGTCCGCAATCTTGGGTTGATGTATTCTGGCCTACGGGGATTGTCGTCCATGGGTATCCCGCGCGGATCAGCAACCAAAGGTCTCTTTCTAGCAGTTTGTTTGGTGTTCTCCAAGCAGACCTTGGCCGCTTGCGCCGGACCTCAACAACTTGTTGCGAAGATCAAATCCCATCCCACCACGGAAAATTCAATTTTGCTGGGCAGCTGGTATGCCAGCCACCGGGAGTTCTCCTGCGCTGTGGATACATTTCGCAGCGCCCTGACCGCTGATCCCCATTCCGCTCAGCTGCAATACCTGGAGGGGCTGGCCCTCGTCGGGGCCGGACGGGCGAAGGAAGCAGCCGCTCCCATCGAAGAGTCTGTGCGCTTGGAACCTGGCGTTCTCAAGCCACACCTGATGCTGGCCTATGTCTACGACCAAACCGGACAACCCGGCAGAGCGGAAGAGCAGTGGAACAAGGCGCTCGAGATCGATCCCAAGTCGACCGAAGCGCTAGAAGGTCTCTCTGACGATCTGGCGAAGCGGGCGGATTGGGTCAGCATCATTACCCTACTGCGGTCAGCCCCACACACCGAAAAACTCGCAATCCGCTTGGCACAGGCTCTAGGAAACCTGAACTATCTGGACGATGCCTACAAGGTACTGGAAGGGGCGATGCTAGCCGACCCAAAGTCCCTGGACCTTGTGAACGCCATGACTGTCGTTCTGGTGAAGCAGCATCGCTACAACGATGCGATCGACATGTGGCAAAAGACATTCCAGGAGAATCCGGGCAATCCCGAGGCTGAGTACGAGCTCTTCCGTATTCTTGTGCTCAGCAACCACGTCACGGCAGCCAGGCCGATGGCGGCCCATGTGTTGGCGGAGCGCCCCCACGATCCTGAAGTCCTGTACTTGAATGGGGTGGTAGCGCGGTCTACGGGGGATTTCCCTCGCGCCAAGAGCCTCCTGGAAGAATCGGTCCGTCTCAACCCGGACTTTTACTATTCCCGGTTCAATTTAGGGATGGTTCTGGTGATTTTGCGCGAATGGCAAGAAGCCAAAGTGCAATTGGAAAAAGCCATCGCTATGGACTCGTCCGAGGCAGAAGCCCACTTCGAACTGGGCAAGGCTTTGCGGGCGCTAGGCGAGACCGACCGCGCCCGGCAGGAGGTGGAGACCTACCAAAACATCAAACGCGACGATGAAGCCGCGTTAGAAGCGGCGTCCGCCGCAGCCCAGGGCGACAAGAGCTTGGAAGAGGGCAAGGTCGACGAAGCGCTGGCGCATTACCGAGAGGCGGCTCAGGGCCGGCCTCAAAGCGCCAATTACAAATACAAACTCTCAGTGGCGCTGCACCGAGCCGGGAAATTGGAGGAGGAGAAGACCCAACTCAAAGAGGCAATCAAGTTGGATCCCACCTTGGCAATCGCCCAGAAGCAACTCGGCTATCTGCTGGCGCGCGAAGGAGATACGACCGGCGCAGTGGAGCATTTCCGGCTGGCGGTGAAAGCTGCTCCCGGATGGTCAGAGGCGTGGATCAATTTGGCAGCGGAACTTGCAGTAGAGGGAAACTTCGCTGAGGCCCGTCCTGCAGCGGAGACCGCCCTGCGGCTGAATCCGTCCAGTCCAGCCGCGCAACAACTGAATGAGCGGTTGGCCCACGATGCCGCCGCTCAAGCAACTCATCCTTAGGTCCTCGCTGGACCGGAACGCCTCCGCGTGATGGCCTCCCAAGATTGCCGCTCGGAATGGCAGAATGATTGAACAGAAATGAAGACGTCTTTATCGGGTCGGCGCTGGAGCCGGCGCAGGTTTTTGGCTTCCGTCCCCGCCGTTGGCGCAGCTGCCATTCTTCCTCATTCTCTTTCCGCAATACCGCCCGCGCCTTCTCCCTCCGCGGCTCCCCCGTTTTCGCGATTCACCGATGTGGCTCAGAGTGCCGGGCTCACGGCGACGATGTACTACGGCGTCCCCCAAGCAGTGACTTACATCGTGGAGGAGATGGGAGGCGGTTGCGCCTTCCTGGACTATGACAACGATGGATGGATGGCCATCTTCATCCTGGGTGGCAGGACCCTGGAGGGCATACCTGAGGGCGCCTCAAACCGCCTCTACAAGAACAACCGCGACGGGACGTTCAAAGACGTCACGAAAGAGGCGGGGCTCTGGGACGCAGGCTGGGCTGTCGGAGTTTGCGTAGGTGACTACAACAACGACGGTTTCGAGGATCTGTTCGTAACCTACTACGGGCAAAACAAGCTTTATCACAATAACGGCAACGGGACCTTCACAGATGTAACGGAAAAGGCAGGTTTACTGCACGACGGAACACGCTTTGGTGCTGGTTGTACGTTCATCGACTATGACCGTAACGGCTTGCTCGACCTGTTTGTTGCGAACTATGTAGAGATCGACCTGGCCCATGCTCCTAAGCCGTCGCTTGACGTTCCCAATTGCAACTACGAAGGAGCGCCTGTCGCCTGCGGGCCAAAGGGGCTGAAGGCCCCGCAACACCACCTTTACCGGAACAACGGGGACGGCACCTTTACAGATGTATCGAAGGAATCGGGAATTGCCGCCGTAAAGGGTTCTTACGGTCTGACAGCTGTGTGCTTCGACGCCGACGAGGATGGCTGGCCCGATCTCTACGTAGCGTGTGACACAACCGACAGCCTTCTTCTGCTGAACAATCACGACGGAACCTTTCGGGAAGACGGTCTCATGCGCGGAGTAGCCCTGAGCCCGGAGGGAATGGCAATGGCTGGAATGGGCATAGCCATCGGCGACTACGATGTTGACGGCCATCTGGATATTCTCAAGACCCACTTTCAGCTCCAACCCTCAGGCCTGTATCACGACTTGGGCAAAGGGGAGTTCGAGGACCAGGCCTTCCCTGCGGGGATCTCGGGAGAGCGCCGCTATGTCAGCTGGGGAGATGGGATCGTTGACTTGGACAACGACGGCCATCCCGACATTTTCTGGGTGACGGGCAATGTCTATGCGGAAGTGGAGCGGGTTAATCCCAGGTTCCCCTACAAGGGACCGCGGGTCCTGTTCCGCAACCGGGGAGACGGGACCTTCATCCGGATCGGGGATGAAGCCGGTCCTGCGATCAACTCCATCTACGTCAGCCGGGGCTGTGCCTTCGGGGATTTCGATAATGACGGCGATCTCGACATCCTGATCATGAACCAACACGAGCCGCCGTCGCTGCTCCGCAATGACTGCCCCCGAGAGAATCACTGGCTTAAGATCCGGCTCGAAGGTACCAAGAGCAATCGCAGCGCGATTGGCGCCCGGGTGCTGGTGCATTACGGGGGCAAGGTTCAGGCACAGGCGCTGACCAGCCAAGCCAGCTATATGTCAGCCAATGACCCTCGTTTGCACTTCGGTCTTGGTACCGCGACCACGGCGGATGTAGAGATCCACTGGCCTTCGGGGGCGGTGGAGAAGTACCCCGCCCAAGCTGCCAATCGGCTAATCACCATCCTTGAGGGAAAAGGCATCGTGCCGGGTCGTCCATTCGCGCGAACCTAGGGCTGCTGCGGGTCCCCCCGTGCTCCAGATCACAGACAGCAGTGCATTTTGTTCTCCAGAATCAACTCCAGTTCTCACAACCATCGACGGTTCGCGACGAGTGCGCGGGACCAAAAAGTGCGTCCGGAAGCAACCTTCCAAAACGCATATTTGAGGGTTCCCGAAAAAAGTAACCCACTGCGAATGTTGGTGATCGAGAGAAACGATTTAGTAGAGGGCAATCGCGTCAAAAAAGCGCTTGCCCGTCGTATATTGCTTGTGATATCGATACCGAGATTCAAAAAAATAGCTCTTAGCTAATGGTTAGACTCCGGAGACATGGAGTGAAGCGTTTTGCTAGGAGTTCGACAAAGCCGTAACAGCAGCTTGTTTCAGGAGGCAGTTCAGATGTATTCAACCCACAGAGATGGATCAATTCGATCCTCGATGTGCAACTGGTTGCGGCGGATGCCGTGGTTGCTGATCCCAATCACGCTTCTGTCGTTCACCATTGCCAGTGCGCAACAATTGACGGCGACACTGAGCGGCATCGCCACGGACCAGACAGACGCCCGCATTCCTGGGGCGAATGTGGAAATCAAGAATGACGCCACGGGCGACGTCCGTCAGACAAAAGCCGACACTTCCGGATATTTTTCCGTCACTGCCCTGATTCCGGGCACCTACACGGTGACGATCTCCTCGAAGGGATTCGCCTCCTGGCAGGAGAAGGGTATCCTTCTCAACCAGGGCGACAGCCGTACGTTGCCGAACATTCACCTGACCATCAGCTCCGACACAACGGCGGTCACCGTCATCTCGGGTGAGGATGCGGAAGTTCCGGTGGACACCGCGGAAGTCAGCGCCACCCTCAATAACGAGCTGATCGACAGCGCCACTCTGACGGGCCGCAATGCTGCCGAACTGATCAAGATGATGCCTGGCGTTGTGTTCAACAACGCCGGCAGCTCGGGCTCCGCATACAACAGCCAGGTAACCGGCACCAACAACGGCCCTGCGGGCAGCTTCTCCGCCAACGGAACGCAGCCCTACGGTTCGACTGACGTCTATCTGGACGGCGCCAACCTGATCGATCCGGGCAATGCCGGAACCCAGGTTGCGAACATCAACCAGGACATGACGGACAGCATCAAGTACTTGTCCGCATCCTATGGCGCGGAGTTCGCGAAGGGCCCGGCGGTTCTGCAGGCCTTCAGCAAGAGCGGCGGCCAGAAGTTTCACGGGGAAGCCTACCTCTACGCCCGCAACACCGGCATTGGGTACGCCAACGACTGGAACAACAAGTTCCAACAGGAATCCGCTGCTGCTACCAAAACGGGGGCGACCGCTGCTTCCATCGCGGCAGCCAACAAACTCACTCCACAGTCGTTCTATTACGTGGGCGGCAACATCGGTGGCCCGGTATACATTCCTGGTCTGAACTTCAACAAGAACCGCGACAAGCTGTTCTTCTGGGGTGGTTATGAAAAGATGATCCAGCACCCCTACAACGCGCCGGTCAATATCAACGTTCCGACGGCTGATCAGCGGAAGGGCGATTTCAGCAACGCCAACACGGATCCTAAGGCGGTTGCCCAGTATCCCTATGCGTATGCGACACCTTGCGTTCTTCCCACAGACCCCACCAAAAAACCGAACGATGGCTGCCTCCAGGCAAATTCGCCCTGGGCCTATCCCGGAGGAGGCTCGACCTCGAATCTGAGCGGCGCCTTCGACCCGGCTGGTGTGATTGCAACGAACCTAATCCCGGCCGCCAACCAGGCGCCCAACCCAGCTAACGGCTACTCCAACTATGTGTTCTCGCCTCAGCTGCCTCAGAACCGCTGGGAGGCGACCGGCAAAGTCACTTACGCCTTCAACGACAACAACAAGCTTTGGGGTACCTATGCTTACCAGTCGGAAGTAGATGAGCACCCGCTCTCGATCTGGTGGGCTCCTGCCAACACGATTCCCTATCCTTCGAACCCAGTGGGCAAAGAGACGGCGCATGTGTACCTCGCCAACTACACCCACATTTTCAGCGCTACCTCGACCAACGAATTCGTTTTCGCCTATTCAGAGTTCGTGAACAACAACTCGGAGTCCAATCCGTCGGCCATGAGCGCCAGCAAGCTGGGCTTCCCGTCCGAGAGCATCTATGGTTCCTCGCACGCGGTGGATCAGATTCCGAACTTCTTCGATTCGTGGGCCGGTCAGGATGCCGCGATTGGAGAGATGAGCTTCAACGGTGGTATCTACGGCAAGGGAACCTTTGGAAAGACCTCGAAGGCTCCTTCGATCGCGGACACCTTCACCAAGATCATCGGCATGCACTCAATGAAGGCCGGATTCTACTGGGATACCCAGGAGAACCTGCAGTCTACCAGCAATAACTTCGGTCCTGGCGGAGCTTGGTCAGAATACGACGTTAGCCCTTGGAATGGTGCATCGACGTCCAACATCGTGCTCGACCGCTTGCTGGGTCGTAATGCTTCTTACTCTGAACAGAGCTCGGAACCAGTTCCCGATATTCTCTGGCACCAGTGGTCTCTCTGGGCGCAGGATTCCTGGAAGGTCACGAACAAGCTGACCCTCAACGTCGGACTTCGCGCCGATCATATGGGCCAGTGGTACGATAAGCTCGGCGACACCCAGGTTTGGGATCCGAGCAAGTATGACAACTCCTCCAGCGCCGCTCCGAACACCGGGCTCGTATGGCACAAGATTGACCCCTCCGTGCCCACCTCGGGCTGGAAGAGCAACCTGTTCTTCTACGATCCGCGCCTCGGTGCTGCGTATGACGTCTTCGGCACTGGCAAAACCGTGTTGCGTGTCGGATTCGGTACGTACCGCTACCAGGTATCCAGCAACGACTCCAGTGGAGCTATGAACGGTCCTTTGGGTTCGTTCAACTACCAGACGGCGTCCCCCTTCTACGGCTATCACGTGAACGGCGGAACGGTCTTCACGAACCAGGCGCACACCGCCACCACCACCTTTAAGGTGCCTTCCGGGCTCAACCAGAATGGCAGCTCGCCGGTAGTGGACAAGAAGGGCGACACCGAAGTTCCCTACGCAAACACGTACAGCTTCGGCGTTGCGCAGGCGCTGCCCGGACACACGGTCATGGAACTGTCGTACGTAGGCAGCATGAGCCGTAATCAGCTTCTGAACGGAACCAGCAACCTGTACAATCCGAACCCGGTTCCGCTGGGAGCCTTCTTCGGCCCCGATCCGGTTACTGGAGCGATGAACAATCCTGGCAACATTCAAACCGTAAACGACTACCGCCCGCTGCATAATTACCAGGGGATCAAGTTGTACCAACATGGTGGGTACGCTAATTACAACTCGCTCCAGGTTTCGGCGCAGAAGCAGTCCGGCAACTTGTTCATCTTCACCAACTTCACCTTCGGCAAGGTGCTGGGTACTCGTGACGGAAGCTCGGCGAACGGCAATGGCAACGGCAACGTTCTCAACCCGTTCAATCTGGGCTCCAACTACGGTCCTCTGGCCTACGACCACACCAAGGTGTTCAACGTGTCGTTCAGCTACAAGCTGCCCAACCCGATCCACGGCAACGCATTCCTGGCCGGGCCGATCAATGGCTGGCAGCTCTCCGGGTACACCACTTACCAGGATGGCGCCAACCTCCAGGCCAGCAATCCGGTGCTGAACGCCACCTATAACTCCGTGTCAAGCCAGTCCTTCACCATGCCGGGCGGTCAGACTTCGAATCAGATTTCGCCCTCGACGTGGTTCGGCACCAACGAGTTCCCGAACGCGTTGATTCCGCTGTTGACCTGTAACCCTGCCAAGGGCCTGAAGCACGGACAGCAGTTCAATCCGAATTGCTTCGCGGCTCCTTTGCCTCCGACCGCCAGCTCTTACGGTCAGCAGGGTCCGAACATCTGGCCGTATCTGCGCAACCCGCACTACTGGGGCAGCGATATGGCAGTGTTCAAGGCCTTCCGCATCAACGATTCGCAGCGCATTGAAGCGCGCGTGTCTGCGACCAACTGGTTGAATCACCCGAACTCGGCATTCAACCTCTCGGGCACCAACTCGGACGACAAGCTGATCTTCAACGGATTCAGCACTGGCTCCGCGCTGGTCACCAACTCCAACACCTCCACCACCGGTACCCCACTTTCCAAGGTTGGTTATCGTTGGATTCAGTTCGCTGCGAAGTACTACTTCTAACGCGACGGTTTGCAGTTGCACCCAGGGGTGGCCTCGCGCCACCCCTGTTCTTTTGTCAGGCAAATTCAAAGTGACAGACGCCCCGCGCCGGTGCCGAACCTAACGTGCCTGCGAGTGTTAACGGATGTTACAATTCCGATGAACCTTAGCGGACTGATTGATGCTCCGCGTTCATCTCGCCTTGCACAGACCCTGGCCTTTCATCCGAGTTTCACTGTCTTTGCTGCTAACCTGCGTTGCGGCAAATCTCTCGCTGATGGCACAACCAGGAGCAGCATCTCCCATTCAGTTTCAGCTCAAGGAACTTCCCTTTCATCTCGAAAGCAACGAGACACAGTCTCGAAATGTGCCGGAGACGATGGCGGGCGGAGTTGCGGTTTTCGATTACAACGGCGACGGTCGTCCTGATATTTTCTTCGCCAACGGCGCTGACCTGGCCACGCTGAAGAAGTCCTCGTCAAAATATTCAAATCGCCTTTTCCGCAACGATGGAAACGGAAGCTTTACCGATGTGACCACTCAGGCCGGGTTATCGGGGACGGGCTTCGCGGTGGGGACAGCGGTCGGCGACTACAACAATGATGGCCACCCAGATCTCTTCGTTGCGGGCGTCCACGGCAACACACTTTATCGCAACAACGGCGATGGAACGTTCACGGATGTGACGGAGAAGGCCGGACTGAGCAGATGGAATGATCCAGAGTTCGGCCCCCTCTGGTCGGTAGCGGCCGCTTGGGTAGACGTGAACAACGACGGACTGCTCGATCTGTTCGTAGTCAATTATTTGCAATGGACCTATTCAGTAAAACCGCTATGTCTCGTTGAGGACGTAGCCGAGTATTGCCATCCTCGCTTCTACAAAGGATTGCCAGACCAGCTGTTCCTGAACCAGGGGGACGGGACTTTCAAGGATGTTTCGAAGGAGTGGGGCCTTCGCGATCACGTCGGTAAGGGAATGGGCGTCGGTGTTGCCGACTACGACCATGATGGCCACCCCGACCTCTTCGTCACGAATGATTCGGAATACAACTTCCTGTTTCACAATTCAGGTAGCAAATTCGACGAGGTGGCCTTTCAAACCAACGTAGCACTGGCAGAAGACGGTGTTTTCATTTCGGGGATGGGACTGGATTTTCGCGACTTCAACAACGATGGCTTCCCTGATATCGCTTACGTTGCGCTGAACCGTCAGACCTTTCCTGTTCTTGAGAACACCGGCAAGAACGACTTCGTCGAAGTGACTACTCCAAGCGGCTTGCGCAAAGAGAGCATGGAAATGTCAGGATTCGGGCCGGTTCTCTATGACTTTGACAATGACGGCTGGAAGGATCTGTTCGTCGCCAGGGGACATGTGTCTGCCACCCATCCTCCGGCGGCGAGTGTCCGGCAGCCCAACACGGTGTTTCGCAACCTGGGTAAAAGCGGAAAATGGGCAGCGTACACAGCCGAAGCCGGCTTCACGGAATCAACAGCGGCACGACACCGCGGATGCGCGGTTGGCGACTTCGATGGGGACGGCCGAGAAGATGTGGTGGTCACTTCGCTGGACCATAACGCCGAGCTCTGGATGAATCGTAGTCCGAATGCAGGACATTGGCTGGACATTGCGTTGCACGGCGTGAAATCGAACCGCGATGGAATCGGAGCGCGTCTCAAGGTCGTTACCAAGTCCGGCACTCAGTACAACCATCAGACCTCGAGCGTCTGCTATGCGTCTTCGAGCCTGGTACCCGTCCACTTTGGACTAGGACCTGATGCCAAAGCCGAGTCGGTGGAAATCACGTGGCCTAGCGGGATTGTGCAGAAGCTTGAGAACGTTGCAGGCGATCAGGTCCTGCAAGCTACAGAGCCTGTCAAGGTAAGCCACTAAGCGCGAGCACTGGCACACTATGGCTCG
>CBJOJD010000170.1:0-10941 GCA_966443485.1 uncultured bacterium
AGACCCTCCGTCCCCCCAATAAAGCCAAGTTTTCTATGCCCCAGATCTTTCAGGTGCGTTACCAACTGCGCCATGCCGTCCGCAAAGTCGATCACAATGTCGCTGATTCCTGGCCCCGTCCGGTAGTGGTCCGTGGTCACCACAGGGATCCGATTCTGCACCAACGACTCGAGGGGAGCCGCTTCGAACTCCGAGGTCAGCAGAGCTACTCCGTCCACCCGCCGCAGGAGCATGCGCCGAACCGAACGCTGCATGCGCGTGGCATGGAAGTCCGTATTGGCCACCAGCAGCTCCTGCTCATTCTCCACCAGCAATTCCTCAAAGATTTTGATCGTCTCGGTGAAAAACGGGTTGGTCAGATCCGGAATGATGATCCCGAAGATGTGGCTCTTGCCGTTCTTCAGGTGAATCGCGCTGGTGTTCGGGACGAAGTTGAGGTCCTTGATGATCTTGTTGATGCGCTCAGCGGTCTCCCCCGTCACCAGGTTGGAGCCGTTAATAACCCGTGAAACCGTCGCGCTCGACACGCCCGCAAGCTTGGCGATCTCGCGCATGCTGATACCCATATTTCCCCCGATACTCTAATGGACGTTTCTCCGACGCAGAAAGACACCCGAGTTCTGTTCGATGTCAGTAAATCGGCCTCCCGGTCCTACGCCCCACGGAATCCGTTTCATTGGAAAAATGGACACTTTCGGATCCCATTTTTGGTAGGCGATTTTGCTCCCTGAAGACCCTCCCCGGCCTGCCCGCTCTCTGTGCAGCAGATCGGATCTCCAGCAGTAAATCGGTTCAGTGGTCGCGCCAAGTTTGAGAAGAAATATAGGCTTGACAATGGAATTCGGGCAAGTGTACGGTGCTTTTCTGAGTCCATCGTAGTAGGAAATGTAATCGTATACATTCGTGGAGGCGGTTGCTCCCCTGGGTACTGCGATACATCTCCAGGCGATTCAGCTCCGCGGTGGATTCGTACTGAAGTAGGAACTTTGGAGGCAACACATGACGTGCAAACGCCCGTGGTCACTTCTCCTCCTCGTGATTCTCACGATGGCGGCGCCGGCCCGATATTTGTTCGGACAGGCAGACCAAGGCACTATCACCGGAGTCGTTCAAGATCCCTCAGGGGCCGTGATCGGCAACGCAAACGTCACTCTCACCAACGTCGACTTGGGCCAGGTCCTCAAGACCAAGTCCGACGGAGCAGGCGTCTTTGTCTTCTCGCCAGTCAAGATTGGCAACTACAAGGTCACGGCGAGTGCTTCGGGCTTTGAGACGACTACCCAAACCAACCTTCACCTCTCCATTCAGCAGCGCCTCAATGTCCCGATTGAGCTGAAGCCCGGCGCGACCACTGAGACCATCACCGTGACCACTGAAGCTCCTCTCATGCAGACTCAGGAGAGCTCAGTCGGTCAGACCATGGACACCGAAACCATCAACAGCGTGCCTCTGAACGGCCGCAACTGGGTCTACATCGCACAACTCTCTGCCGGAACCGCTGTTGCTGATGGCTCCCGCGGCGGCGGTAAGGGCGACTTCGAAGCCAACGGGCAGCGCGCAGAGGAAAACAACTTCATCCTCGACGGTGTCGACAACAACGCCAACGTCGTTGACTTCTACAACGGTGCTAGCTTCACCGTGAACCCGCCGCCGGACGCATTGGCCGAGTTCAAGGTTCAGACATCGGATTATTCGGCGGAGTTCGGCCACTCGGCGGGCGCTGTCGTGAACGCCAGCATCAAGTCCGGCACCAATAGCTTCCACGGTAGCCTTTGGGAGTACCTCCGCAATACGGCCTTCGACAACCACGACTGGAACCCGAACGCTAAATTGCCCGTAGCCGCCTATCACGACAACCAGTTCGGCGCGACCTTGGGCGGGCCTTTCTGGAAGAACAAGCTCTTCTTTTTCGGAGATGCACAGGCTACTCGCATCACCTACGGCGAAAACGGAACTTATTCGGTCCCCACCGCCCTCATGCGGACTGGCAATCTTTCCGAATTGCTCAACCCAGCTTTGACGTCCGATGGGAATAAACATCAGGTTTACTATCAGGATCCGAACGGCGTTGCCGCCCCGGTTGCTGTTCCCAATAACGACTTGAGCTCTTTCGGCCCGACGAGCGGAGCGCTCAACGCCACCGCTCTGAAGTTCCTTAACTACTTCCCCTCGCCAAACGCCGGCGCAGGAAATGTCTATAACAACTACGTTGCGCAGCGCCCCATCAAGGACAATGAGTTCCAGTGGGACGCTCGCATGGATGCGACGATCTCGAGCAGGGACACCGCCTACTCCCGCTATAGCTACGGGAATGAAGTCGGCTACAACGCTCCTCCGCTCGGACCCATTCTCGATGGCGGCGGATTCGGCGACGATGGCAAGCAGAAGGATTACGGCGCGAACTTCATGTTCTCCGAAACCCACCTGTTTACCAATACCCTGACCAACGAAGCCCGCTTTGGCTTCAACTACCTGCACACTGGCTTCCAGCACCCCAACGCTGCCAACACCAACTTCGCCGCTTCGGTTGGCTTTGGTGGTATTCCGCAAGGCAAACTTAACGGTGGATTGCCCGCGGTTGGCGTCTCCGGCCTCTCTGGTTTCGGTAGCCCCACCTGGTCAACTACCGATGAACACGAGAACGTCTATCAGATCATCGATAACGTCACCTACATCAAGGGTAGCCACTCGCTGAAGGCTGGCGTCACCTTCCAAAATATCCGCTTCTCCACCCTCCAGCCGCAGGATTCGCGTGGCTACTATAACTACACCGGTCGCGCAACCGCGGACCTCTCTGGCGGTTCGACGGTGACCAACACCGGTTCCGGTATCGCTGACTTCCTGCTCGACCTGCAGCACGATGCGGGCCTTTCCAACGAAGTCACCAAAGGGGATCAACGTTCGAACGATGCGGTCTACTTCCAGGACGACTGGCGTTTGAAGCAGAACCTGACTGTCAACCTAGGACTGCGTTGGGAATACTTCCAGCCCTATCAGGATGTGGGCGGTTACCAGGCCTCGTTCAGCCCCACGGCCGGTTCATTTAGCTTCAACTCCAGCACCGGCTATGGCAGCGGCAAGGCTCAGTACTTGATTCCTAAAGAAGCCTGGGCCTACGCGCAGAGCATCATGAACAACACATCCTACAGCCCGAATTACTCGACCGTTTTGGCTTGGGATGGAATCACGCCGGTGGCAGTCTCGGATCCTCACCTGCTGAAGGCACAACACACCAACTTTGCACCCCGTGTTGGTTTCGCCTGGTCGCCGGACGCGAAGACCGCAGTCCGCGCCGGTTTCGGAATCTTCTACGGCGGTCTGGAAAGCGTCGGATACTGGCCGAACCTGGGCGAAAACTATCCCTTCCAGTTCACCGGTACCTTCAACCCATCGGCTTGCGGGACGAATCTCTGCCCGTCAGACGGCATCACCATTGGCAACGGCTACTCGGCGATCATTGCTGCCGGGTTTGCTTCCAACACCACCGGCCTGACCATGCGCGGCGCCGAGATCAGCCCCAAGACTCCGTACACGGAAGGCTGGAACCTCTCGCTCGAACATAGCCTCACTAACGACATGGTCGCAACGCTTGGATACGTCGGTAATACCGGGCGTCATCTGATTGTTCTGGTAGACGGCAACGCACCTCTGGCAGCGGCGGCACCCGGCAAGGGTTCACAGAACCAACGCCCGTTCCCTCACTCCGGTGGAAGTTCCAATCAGGTCAATCAAGGCATGAGCGACTACAACGCTCTGCAGGCCAAGATTGAAAAGCGCATGTCGCATGGCTATAACCTGCTGGCGACGTACACCTGGTCGCACTCGCTCGACGATGTGGATACACCGCTCGGCTCCAATGGCGATAGCGGCAACCCCAACTTCTACCTCGTTCCCTTGAAGTTCGACTACTCGCAGTCGCCTTGGGATACTCGCCAGCGCCTCACCTTCAATGGGCTCTATCAGCTCCCGTTTGGTAAGGGCCGTCAGTACCTCAATAGCAACGCAATCGCCGACACCCTCGTGGGTGGATGGTCGATCAACGCGATGTTCACTGCGCAGAGCGGCAACTACTTCACCGTTTATCCGAATAACATCAGCACACCGGACAACATTGGATCGCGTGCTCTCCAGCGCTCCAATCCCTACGCGAGCGGCGGAAGCGCACCGGGCAACAACCCCGGAGTTGCTTGTGCGACCTCGGTCAGGAACTATCACCACTGGTATAACCCGTGTTCCTTCCAAAATCCTTGGAACGCGGCTGCTACGGGTGATCATCCTCTCACCGCGGGCAACTACATCACTGACACTGGAACCATCCTGAACTACGTGGGTGGACGTCGTAACCAAATCTCTGGTCCCGGATACAACCGTCTTAACGCCTCTATCTTCAAGAGCTTTAAGACCTTCCGTGAACAGACTTTGGACTTCCGCGCGGACATCTTCAACGTGTTGAACACCCCCGCGCTGGCCAATCCGGGCGTCAGTGGTGGCAACAACGGTATCGGTTCAAATGGCGGACAGATCGCGACAACCCGCAGTCTGCAGCGCTATTCACCCGATTCACGGTTCATTCAGCTGTCTCTCCACTACGCGTTCTGATCGATTCCTGATCAGTCGACGTATTGTTCATCCTCCTGGAGGAGATTCGCCCTGCGAATCTCCTCTTCTTTTCTTCGCCTTGGCGTACGATGGTCAGCATGGAATCGCGAAGTAGATTGCAGTTTAGGTTGGGCGCGAGTCGTCGCCTGGGGTGGACGCTCGTGTTTGCCGCGATCCCGCTCTTTACCCTCGCGCAGCCGTCGAAATCACCTGAAAACAAGCTCGAACACGACTTCCAAGCTGCCATGGCGGCCCAGGACAAGGGCGATCTGGAAGGTGCAAAAAGCATGCTTCTGGCCCTCCGCCGGCAGCACCCCGGCATCTTCGCCGTCGACGAATCTCTCGGCATGATCTATGTTGCGCAGGAGAAGTATTCTGAGGCGTTGCCCTTCTTACGAGCGGCCGTTCATGAACAGCCATCTTCCGATGTTGCGCGCGCCAATTTGGGCGCGGCCCTGTTCAAACTCCACCGCAATCCTGAAGCTCTCGCCGAATTCGAGCAGGCAGCCAGGATCAATCCGCAAAACCTCGCCGTCCAACAGAGCCTGGGAGAACTGCGGCTCGACGCCGGCAATCCAGACGGTGCTGCCAGTGCGTTCTCTGCGGCTCTGCGTTTGAAGCCGGACGATAGCGATCTTCGATTGAGCTACGCCACAGCCCTCGTGGCAGGGAAGCACTACGATCAGGCAGCCGAGGCGCTGTCCTCGATTCCCGGTGCTGAGCAGTCTGCTACAGCGCAATCCCTGCTCGCCGAAGCGGCGGAAGGGAAGGGGGACTTCAAAAACGCAGTCGAGCACTACTCCCGCGCAGTGCAGCTTGAGCCCAGCGAAGAGAATGCGTGGGCTCTCGGCGTTGAGCTCCTGCGGCATTGGACCTTCGACGCAGCCATCACTGAGTTCGAAGCCGCCGCCGCGAAGTTTCCCCAAAGCACCCGCATCAAGCTAGGACTGGGCGCCGCCTACTTCGGTGGAGCGAAATACGCTAAGTCCATTCCCGTGTTTGCTGACCTGCTTGGCACTGACAAGAACAACAAAATCTATGCAGAATTGCTGGGCATGGCTTGCACGGCAGTTACTGAATCAGAAAAACAACATTGCTCTGCTCTGATCTCCTATGCAGAGTCACACCCAACCGATGCTCGAGCCGCTACGTACGGCGCGGCAATGCTCCTTACGGATACAACGACTGAAGCTACCCTCGGCACCGCGCGTAAGCTGCTCAACATGGCCCTCGCTGCCAATCCCAAGCTTCCGGATGCGCAGTACCAGATGGGCGTGCTCAAGCAGAACCAGGGCGACTGGGCGGGCAGCGTCTCCAACATGGAGGCCGCCATCGCGCTGAAGCCCGATCTGGCTCAGGCCCACTATCGACTTGCGCTTGCGTTTTGGCGCACCGGTCGCAAGCAAGACGCGCAGGTGCAGATGGACCTTCAGAAGAAGTATTCGCAGCAGGCAGAGCAGGACCTATCCCGTCGCCTGCGCCAGATAACGACGTTCATCGTCGACGTACATAATCCATAGCAAGATGAGGCGCAAGTGGAACTCACACGTCGAGATCTAATGAAAGCGGCCGCAGCGCTGGTCGTCGAACAGTGGGCGGGCATGCGAAGGCTAGCTTACGGAGAGGATCGCCGCGATCCCGGCCGCAAGGTCATCGTGCTCACCTGTGGAGGCATCCGCCGCGAAGACACCTTCGCCGAAGATGGCCTTGCCAACATTCCTCATCTGCATGGGGACTTGCTCCAAAGGGCCGCATTCTACCCACTGGTGCGCAACGACGGTGTTACGGCGCATTACAACACGGTCTCCAGCATCCTCACCGGCAAGTGGCAGCGCCTCGACGATTGGGGCAAGTCGCGTCCAGAATCCCCCACCCTCTTCGAGTTTCTCCGGAAGCAGATGCAGCTCAAGCCGGAACAGACGTGGTACATCTCCAGCAATAAAGCTCTCACCAATCAGATCGGCGCCAGTTCCACCCGCGACTTTGGCCCGGATTTTGGGGCCAACGTCATCTTTCCTAAGCAACTGCTCATCAATGCCGTTGTCCATGCCGCGGCAGAGGGCCGGGCGGTGAAGGGAACCGACCGGGCTTCGGTCGTGCCCGAGCTCCAAGCCATTCTCAACAGCGACAACTACGACGGCCTGGGTTGGACCATCTCCGGCAATCCGTCCTCGCTGGACACGCCAACCCTCGGCGTCATGCAGCAGGCCATTGACGATCTCATTCGCACGAATGCGCCCGCTACCGGCGACGAGTTCACCTATCTGGTCAGCACCGAAGTGATGCGCCGCTTCGCGCCGTCGTTCCTGGCGATCACGTTCTCCGATATGGAAGTGGCACACTTCGGGTCCTATTCCTTGCATCTGGCGGGCATCCGCACCGTCGATCGTCTCGTATTCGAACTCTGGAACACTATTCAGACATTGCCAAGCTACAAAGACAAGACAACCTTGTTCGTCCTCCCGGAATTCGGACGTGATCTGGATGGCTCAACCACCAATGGCTTTTTCAATCATCGTCAGAACAGCGAGTCGACACGCATGACTTGGATGCTCTGCTTAGGAGAAGCTGTCCGCCGCGCGCAGACCATCGAGAACCCCATCGAGCAGATCGACATTTGTCCGAGCATCGCGCGACTCTTCGAACTTAAGGGCTTGGATCTACCCGGCAAGCCCCTTCCTGGACTATGGCTATGAACGTTGAGTCGCCCATCGCGTACCCCTCTCTGGATGCCGCAACGCGCGAGTCTTACCGGCATGAGATTGCACGTCTGCCCCTTACCATGCGGCCGGCGCTAAACCAGCAGCTGAGCGGCTGGGACGATCTCTTCCCCTACGAGCAGCGGAGGCTCACGGAGTTTCTCGGCGGCATCTCCAGGTTCGATTCTCGCCAGCTCGATGAGCTGACCGCCTCACTGCGAACTCTAGAGGGGCAAATGGATCTGGCCGGGAAGGGGTTCTCCGAGATGTCCGACACCATGGAGAATGCCTCTCTGCTCGCTCGCTCTGCGCACTATGCTGAGTGGCGCCAGGAAGTGCAAGCTGTGTTTTCTGCTATCCAGGCAAAAGGACACGAGGCCGCCTCCCCGCAAAGTCCTAAAAACCATCTCGTCGTCATGATCTTGCCCGGGCGCTTACCGGTTTCGTCCATCCCCGGGCGTAAGCCCTGGGATCCCCGTGCCGTTGAATACCG
This sequence comes from uncultured bacterium, assembly GCA_966443485.1. GTDB lineage: Bacteria > Acidobacteriota > Terriglobia > Terriglobales > Acidobacteriaceae > Telmatobacter. Next base: position 7,792 of record CBJOJD010000170.1, read on the forward strand.
CATTGACGGAGATCCGGCGCAGCTCATCGAGCTGGCAGTGAGTGGACCGGCGGGGCTGCCCGCGGTGCTTCAACAACAAACGGCCGGCGCGCACCCTGACCTCCAGAGTGCCGACTGTTGGCTGATCGATGCTGACGCTGACTTGGGCAAGCATCTCAACAGAGCGTCGTCAGTCCCGCCCAGTTCTCTTCTGGAATACGCGGTTCTCAAGCCGTTTCGCGATCAGTTCCTGTCACAGGTCAACACGGTACCCAAGGACATTGCAGCAACAGATCAGATCCTCGCCCGCATGCGGCATCAGGATTGGAGCGCCTGGTGGCCAAAATCGATGATGGATCAGAAGCGCCTGCGCACCTTCATGATTGAGCTCTTCCTCAGTGGTAATGGAGCCCTGATCTTCTCCAGTGCCTTCGTTCAATGGACCACGTCTGAGGCCATCCGCCGCGCTCGGCCCAGCTTGACCGTGAGCCGCTTCGGAATGCGCAGTAAGCCGAAGCCCTTCACCAGCATTGCCATCTTTGAGAATCAGCAAAAGGTAAGCGCCTTACCCGACGTGGACGATCCGGAGGGAAGTGCGATCGACGCGCTGATGCTGGCACGCTACGTGTGGCTGTCCTCGGTGCGCTATCCAGAGCATGCCCGTACCAGCTGCATCTCTATCGCCGAGTCGAGCCGTTCCATGTACGTGATAGCGCCCGACGCTAACCGCCCCTCCTGGGCAGCCCGGCAGTCGGTTACTCCAGGCGAGGTCCATGAATGGATGCGTCAATCTCTGCTCGCGTGAGCCTCGCGGATTGGATCATCACTTGACCCAAATCTCGGGCTGTCCGCCTTCCACCTGGCGCGCATGAAACATGCCCAGCGTATTGTTGCTCCAGACCGGCGGCCCCTCGCGGCTCAATACAATCACCCCGCCTTCACCCCCTGGCAGAGCGGGCAAATCATGATGGATAAGCTGGTCCGCAGCCTTCTGTGGCGTTTCGCCCGACTGGCATAACGCGCCGATGCTATGCGCCAGCGAGAGCCGGATGAAATACTCGCCCACCCCCGTGCCCGAAATCGCGCATCCTCGATCATCCGCATACGTGCCCGCGCCGAAAATCGGCGAATCTCCCACTCGCCCGGGCAGCTTGCCCTGCATTCCCCCGGTCGACGTGGCTGCCGCCAAATGCCCGGCGCTGTCTCGTGCAACCGCTCCCACGGTTCCAAACCGATGAGAAAAGATGCTTGTGCCCTGAAGGAGAGCTCCCATCGGCTCCTTTCCCGCAGCCGGCGGCGCACCAGCAGGTCGCGGTGGAATCGCCCGATGACTCTTGCGCATGACGTCTTCGAACTCTTGCCACCGCATCTCGGTGAAGAAATAGCTGGCAGGCTCTTGCTCCAGTTGCTGCTCTCTTGAGAACACGTCGGCCCCCGGCCCCACCATGAGAACGTAAGGCGTATGCTCCATGACGGCTCGCGCCAGTTGGATCGGATGACGCGTGTAGTGCACCCCCGCAACTCCAGCGCCGGCCCGGTCTGCGCCGTTCATGATGGATGCATCCATCTCGTTCCTGCCATCAGCGGCAAACGCCGAGCCTCGCCCAGCGTTGAAGAGTGGATCGTCTTCCAGCACTTCTACAGCAGCCTCGACCGCGTCCATGGCCGAGCCATGGTTCTTCAGCACAGTCGTTCCCGCAGCGAGCGCCCGTTCGAGCGCAGCGTGGTAGGCCGTGGCCGTGGGTTGATCCATATTGAGCCACTCCGCTTCTCCGGCCCCGCCGTGGATCGCAAGGGCCCAGGAGCCCGCCCCGCGCTCTGTATGCGCCTGTGAATATAAGCGTGCAGCAGGGATGGCAAGTGCCGATCCCACCAGAAATAAGCAAAGCTTGGATACCGTCACAGTCGTCCTTTCCAGTTTTCAGAGTGCGGCGAAGTCCTGTTCTTCTCACACCTTAGCCTACCTTGGCAGGACTCTGATCTACGCACGTTTGTGGCTGAAAATGTCGGAAAACTGATGCATTTGATCATTTTTATGGATTTTTTGTTCATATTTAGATTACAGTTGTGTCACTAACGACGATGTCGTCAATTTTGCAAGGACCCTATTCTCCCTCTGGTGTGACTTCTGCCCCGTTGCGAAGCATGCGATGAGCCCCTCTGTGGAGCCTGGCCCTATGCGAAACCCAACAGCTGCAATACCTTAGGCGAGGACGCAATGAAAATGAAATCGCTCCGTTTTGTGCTTGGCTGTCTGTTGAGTGCCGCGATCGGTCACTCAGCCTGCGTGGCGCAGACCGTCACCGGCGCTATCACCGGCGAGGTGGACGACGCTACCGGCGCTGTTTTGCCCGGCGCTCACGTGACGGCCCACAATCTTGACACCGGTGTGGACACCGCTACTACCACCAACGCGCAAGGCGCTTACCGAATTGATTTCCTTCCCATCGGTAAGTACCAGGTCAGCATCGACGCGCCAGGCTTCAGCCAAGCCACCATTCCGCCCTTCACCTTGGAGGTTCTGCAGACCGCCAAGTTCAATGTGAAGTTGCAGGTCGGCAACACGACCTCCACGGTGAACGTCTCTGCGGCCGCTCCGATCCTCAACACCGAGAGCCCCACCATCAACAGCACGTTCACGGCGAACACGATCTCCAATCTTCCTCTGAACGGGCTCGATTTCTCTGCGATCACCCTGTATGTCCCGGGAGCGGTGAATACCGGTGGAACATCGGGCACCACCAGCATTGAGCGCAGTACCTACTACACGGACACGCCAAATATGAATGGCAATCGTGCCCAGGCGAATAACTACACGCTTGAGGGCATCGATATGAACGAGACCTATAACAACTTGATCTCGTACAGCCCGGCTCCCGAGGCGCTCCAGGAAATTCAGGTGATCACCGCCAACTCTCCGGCCGACTACGGCAACGTGAACGGCGCCGGAGTGGTGAGCGTGCTGAAGAGCGGAACGAACCAGTTCCACGGTTCGGCTTACGGCTACGTGCAGGATTACCGGATGAACGCCAATTCCTACCAGAATGGCCAGACCAGCCCGGTGACTCCCATCAATCCGTTCTCTCAATCGCAGTTCGGGGGCACCATCGGCGGCCCCATCCTGCACAACAAGCTGTTCTTCTTTGGTGACTACCTCGGCTCGCGTTGGCA
>CBJOJD010000171.1:0-10940 GCA_966443485.1 uncultured bacterium
TTCGCGATCACCTGGGGCCGGCGCTGCGCAATGCGTCGCTCGATACCAAGATCTGGATCCTGGATCACAACTACAATCTGTGGGGACGCGCCATGGATGAGCTGAGCGACCCAGGCGTGGCTCAGTTTGTAGACGGCGTGGCCTGGCACGGGTACATGGGCTCGCCCGAGGCCATGACCAAGGTGCACAATGCCTTCCCCGACAAAGGCACGTACTGGACCGAAGGCGGCCCGGACTACACCGCTCCCGATTACCAGACGGACTGGACCAAGTGGTCGGCGACCTTCGCAGGCATCTTGAAGAACTGGGCTCGCTGCATTGTGTCCTGGAATCTGCTGCTGGACGAGAAGGGCGCGCCCAACATCGGACCATTCAGCTGTGGCGGGGTGGTCACTCGCGATTCGAAGACCGGGCAGATCACGCGCAGCGGACAGTACTGGGCGTTCGCGCACTATGCAAAGCTGGTGCAGCGCGGAGCCAAGGTGATCGCCAGTAAATCGCAACTGCAGGATGTAGAGCACGTCGCCTTCGCGAATCCCGATGGCAGCTATGTCGTCGTGCTCAGCAACAGCGGGGATGCGCGGGATGTAGAGTGCCGCTTCGCCGGCAAATCAACCCGCGTTGCCATGCAGCGCGACTCCATCGTGACTCTGCACTGGAGCTAACTACCGGCGCGCCGGCCCTTGCTGCCCTGCCTGGGCGCAAGGAGCTGGTGCGTGGCACCGGTGGACCTGTTGGGTATGGGAGCAACGCACCAGGTCCGTAGCGTTCGCCGAGCGAAGGCCCGGGTTCAATTCTTCTTTGAATGCTTCGGCTCGGCAGGCTGCGCGGCGATGACACCCTGCCCTTCGCGAACCGTGTAGAAACGGTCCGCCGCGAGATGGGTGAGTGTCTCTCGTTGACCATCCGGCCAGATGACTTCGGCCTTCTCCAATTGCGGATGCGTACCTAGTCCGAAGTGAATGCGGAGATCGCTCTGCGAGAGGTAGCTGCCGCCGCTGGTGACTTCCCCGAGCTGAACGAGATCTCCAGCGGTAGCCACGATGCGGGCGTTCAACGCTAGACGGTTGCTCCTGGTTCCCTGCAGTTCAAAGCTGATCCAGTGATGATCGGGGCCGCCTTCAGGGCGAAGAATCTGTGGCTCGCCCACCAGGTTCTCCACCACCGCCTCGAGCCGGCCGTCATTGAACAAGTCGCCGATGGCCAATCCCCGGCTTACTTGAGGAGTCTGCAATGCCGAGCCGACGCGCTTGCTGATGTTCTGAAAACTGCCATTGCGCAGATTGCGAAACAGCAGCTTGGGCTCGAGGTAACGCGCCGCAGCGTGGGCGCTATCCACCTGCGGGTAGACGTGACCATTGACGAGGAAGAAGTCCAGCCCGCCATCGTTGTCGAAGTCCACGAAGGCGTCGCCCCAGCCCACATATCCCTGGGTGCCGCGCGCGATCCCCGAGGCAATGGAGGCATCACTGAAGTTCATGCCGCCCTCGTTGCGATACAAGGCCGCGTACTCGACATCAAAATGCGAGAGCAGGAGCGACATTCTGCCGCTGTGCAGGTAGTCTCCCAGGGCGATGCCCATGTTGGCCTGCTCAAACCCATCCTCGTTGGCCGCAACGCCGGAGGTCAGAGCCGCATCTTCGAAGTGCCCCGCACGATCTTGCTGATAGAGATAATTCGCCTGACCATCATTGGTGACAAGCAACTCGAGACGCCCATCGTTGTCAAAGTCAGACCATAGGGCGGTGAGGCCGTATCGTTTCTCTGGATCGTCCACTCCAGATTCAGCCGAGACGTCTGTGAAGGTGCCGTCGCGATGATTGTGATAGAGACGATCAGGCAAGCCCTTTAATCCATGCGGCCCGCACTGCACCTCCAGACCTAGATAGCGGCACGACTTGGTCGAGCCGAACTCCGGCAGATGATCGAGATCGAAGTCCACGTAGTGCGACACGAAGAGATCGGCCCAGCCATCGTTGTCGTAGTCGCCGAACGCGGCTCCCGTGGCCCATCCCGTATCTGAGGCCAACCCGGCTTGCCTGGTCACATCAGAGAAGGTGCCGTCACCGTTGTTGCGATACAGCACCACGCCCTGCAGGCACGTGACCAGAAGATCGGGCCGGCCATCGTTGTTGTAATCGCCCACCGAGGCGCCCATAGCCCAGCAGGGATAGGCGACTCCAGCCTTGTCGCTCACGTCAGTGAAGGTGCCGTCGTGATTGTTTCGATACAGCGCGCTGCGGGCCTTCACTCCTCGCTTGGCAAGCGCCACGCTAGGAGCGTTGGTGAAATAGATGTCCAACCATCCATCACCGTCGAAGTCGAGCAGGGCCACGCCTCCGCTCATCGATTCTGCGATGAAGCGCGCCTCGGGACTGGAGAGATGCTCGAACTGGATCTTGGTCGAGGCGGTGATATCCACCAGCGTGGGATAGTCCGCCAGCGGAGCCGTCATTCGCTGCTCAGCGTCAGCCTTCTGCCGTTCCGCAGCCGATAAGGGAGAAGCCGTTCCCATCTGCGACCAGGAATGCGCGGCCGCACCAATCAGCAAGGCAGCCACACCTAGCGACCCTACGCTGCGCAGATGATGACTACTGCTGCTGCTCATCCGGCAGGTCCGTGCGAAGCTGTTGCGGCTGCACGAGGAGATCTTTATACACGGCTCGCATCTTCTCTTTGGCATCGCGCAGATTCTTGTAGATCTCGATCTCGTGCCGGGCTTCCTCATTCCGGCCCAGCTTGCGATACTCCGTGCCGAGCCGGTAGTGAGCTACGGCGTTGCTCGGATCGGCTTTCACGGCTGCCTCCAGCAAGGGAAGAGCTTTGTCTGACCGGTTGCGCTCGATGAGAATTTTGGCTAGGCCTAACGTCGGCTCGGAGTCGCCCGGTTGCAGCGCTGCTGCCCTGCGGTAGTCCTCGATGGCAGCGTCGGTATGGCCACCGGCGGCTTCGATGTCGGCCAGGCGCAGCACCGACTTCTCATCCTGCGGGTTCTGCTCCAGCGCCTTGCGGTACTCACTCTCTGCCTCGCGCTTGGCCTGCTGGTCAGATGAGGTGTACATCAACTCCGCCAGTTCGAAGTGAATGCCCGGCAGCTTGGGGTTAATAGCAATCGCCGTTCGCATTTGGGCAATCGCCACATTGGTGTTGCCTTGGCGAATGGCTTCGTGAGCCAGCAACTGATGCATCTGGGCGGAGTCGGGAGCCGCTACGGACAGCGACAGCATAGCCTTGCCGGAGAGATCGGCATAGGTTCGATAGGAGGCGTAGAGCACCTCCGGATCTTGTGGGGCATCCTTCTGCAACTGCACCAGAATGGCCGGCGCCGCTTCCAACTCGCCCGCGTCGCTGTAGAGGCTGACCAACTCCAGACCTACCTGCACCTTGAACGCCGCCTCTTGAATTTGCGGAAACGCCGCCTCCAGGTCGCTGCGGCCCCGAACCAGATCGCCAGTGCGCACCTCAGCGAGGCCCAGCACTCCTTGGATCTTGGCGAGAGAGGGCTGCAGCTTCACTGCCGCGCGCAGATGCGGAAGTGCATCGGCGGCCTTGCCTTGAAAAAAGAGCAGCACTCCCAGATTGGCTTGCGCTTCCAAGCTGCCGGGATTGGACGCGACTGCTGCTTGAAATTCAGGGATGGCCAGATCGGGGCGCTTGGCGCGAAGATCTTCCACCGCCTTTTGCATGTGGGTGGCGAAGTCGGGGGACGGCTTCGTCTCGCCTTGGCCGAATGCGCAGGCCGCCAATGCCAACGCAAGGACAGGCACGCCGAATCTATTTGTCCATCGAATCATAAGTAGTGAAGCTCTAAATCTATTGTCCCACTGAATGTCTTAGCAGCTTCTTCATCGCTGCCAACAAACTGGCCGAAGACTCGATTGCGTTCGACTGCGTTCGACGTTCACCGCTTGCGCTAAAAAGGCCGGGGCGAGCAGCATAGCGCGTACTCACCCCGGCAGGCTGGTGTTACTGGTTAGAAGGTGAGGCGTCCGCTCAGCTGCAGGGTACGGCCGCTGATTGCATTGCCGGGGATCTGCGTGGTCACGTCCTGGAAGACGCCGTTCGCATCCGCGTTGCCCAGGGTCACCGTGCCAGGATTGCCCCAGCTGGTGTGGTTGAACGCGTTCTGAGCATCGGCACGCAGGCGGAACTGAATGTTCTCCCAGGGCATGGTGAACGTCTTGCCCGCCGACAGGTTAATCGACGTGTATCCCGGTCCAACCAGGCTGTTGCGGTGCACGTTGCCGAATGCGCCATCCGCCGGCAGCTTAAAGGCCTGCGGATTAAACCACTCGGTACGCGACTGATGCTCCGGCTTCCAGCTGGCGTTCGGATTCCAGTCAGGATACTCGGAGCCCGCGTGCTGTTCAGCCGCACCGGTGCTCGAGTAGTTGCCGGAGACCGTGACCAGGAAGGGCTGTCCCGAAGCCAGCACCGTGGTACCGGCCAGCTGCCAGCCACCAATGACGGCATCGAGAAGCGAGTTGTTGTTCAGCAACATCTTGCCGCGGCCGAACGGCAGCTCGTACACCACCCGCGACTTGAACGCATTGCGCATGTCGAAGTTGGAGTTGCCGTAGTTGGCGTGGGTGTTGTTCGCGATCTGATAGTTCTGCGGACCCTCACGATTGCCCCAGCCCGAAGAATCCTGATCGTCGAGGAAGTGCGACCACACGTAGTTGGCGGCAAAGCTCAACCCGTAGCTGGTGCGCTTGGTGATGGTGGCCTGCAGCGAGTTGTAGTTGGAGACAGCATCGTGCAGGTTGCCACCGATGCTCTGGTAGTTCGTGTACGGACGGAAGACCGTATCGCTGGTGGAAAAGTGCGCCCGCGGAACCGCGTTCAAATCGGTAGGTGCGACCAGATTGAAGCCGTGGCTTCCGATGTAGGAGATCTCGAACAGGTAGTTCGAGCTCAGCTGACGCTGCATGGCGAAGTTGTACTGCGTGATCTTCGGAACCGGCGTGTGGTACGGGTTCCAGCCAACATTCTGCCCGTTGAAGCGATCGGGACTGGTGGAGGCGGCGCTGAACGGAAGTGGCGTGCTGGTTCCGTAGACGTCGCCGCTGCCGCCCAGTTTCACCGCGGGCACAACACCGTTGCTCTGGTCGGAGATGCTGCCCGAAGAGCCAAAGGGATGACCCATTCCGCTGCCGTAGTTGTCCAGGCTCCAGTTGTAGGAGTAGAGACCAATGCCGCCGCGGAAGGTGGTGCTGGGAATCGGCTGCCAGTTGAAGCCGGCGCGAGGCAGGAAGGTGTTCCACACATTCTCCTGCAGTGCGGTGCGGCCGTTGGCATGAGTGCTGCCGTACCAGAAGGCGCCCGGCGTGCCGGTGGCCGGATTGATGATCGAGGGATCGAAGCTGTCTTCGTTGCCGTGGGTCTCGTTCCAGCCATGGTTGATCTGATAGCGAAGGCCCAGGTTGATGGTGAGGTTAGGACGCAGCTTGTAGTCGTCCTGAACAAACACCTGCGGGCTTTTCAAGCGAGCGCCATACTCCGGAGTGACGCCGGCGTTCCAGGTGGTGGAGAGCCCGAGCAGCAGGTCAGCATACTCGACGCCCGTGTTGGGATCGGCATGCGCGATACCGTTGCTGTCCAGGGTCCAGTTCTGGGTGTACTGGCCGGAGAACTGGAATGTGCCGGCGTTGGTGTTGCCCCAGGCAGTGGAGTTGTCCTGGTAGATCAGCATCTCGCCGCCGAAGTGCAGGATGTGCTTGCCGGCGATCAAGGTCACCACGTCAGAAGGATCGAAGACGTGTTCCTTGTAGATGGAGTTGGACTGAGGCGTTACCCACGCGTACGGGTAAGTGTTGGAGAACTGAATGGCCGGGATGGTGTCAGCCTTGGCGAACTGCCAGCCGAGCTTGCTGGCGTAGCCCTTGTGCAGAGAGAGATCGGTGAAGAAGTTCAGCTGCACGGTGTAGCCCATGCGCGCTTCGTTGATCAGATGCTGATTGATCGTCCACACATCGGTGATCTGGGCGTTGTTATTGTCCACATCGCCGGACTGGCAGTTGATGGGGCAGAACGTGACCGAGCTGGGATAAATCACTGGCGTGTCGCTCTGCGTGTCCGACATGGTCAGGCGGTTGGTCGGCGTGATGTCGTAGTCGAAGCGGCCGAAGTACTTGCGATAAGGAGTTGATTGCGGAACGCTGGAGTACCAGTTGTTCTGCAACAGGCCGAGCGAATCGACCGAGCCGGGCAGGAAGTGTCCGGCAGCGATGTGATGCGAGGCAGTGGGATAGGCCAGGCCCTGGAAGGCCGTGGCTACGGGATCGAACATGGAAGACGGAATCGCATTCTTTCCGTACTCCTGAAGGAACGACTTTCTCACCGGATAGACATGCCCCTGCGCATCCACAGCCGTGGTCTGCGTGGTGGGGTCGTAGATGGTGCGGGTCTCGGTGCTGAAATCGCCGCCCATGATGGCTTCGGTGGGAACCGTCTGGGTGGAGTTGCTGGCCGCGCCGTGATCGACGATCTGATCGTAGTCGAAGAAGAAGAAGGCCTTGTTCTTCAACACCGGGCCACCGACCGATGCGCCGAAGTCGTGATAGCGCTTAAACGGAACCGGCTCTGACGATCCGCCAAACACGTAAGGCCGGGAGTTGAAGAAGCTGTTCTGGAGATAGTCGTAGGCCGACCCGTGGAACTGGTTGGTACCGCCCTTGCTGATCTGGTTTACGATCATGCCGCCGATGCCATACTGCGCGGAGAACGAGGACAGGGAAACCTGCAGCTCGTCGACCGTCTCGAAGATTGCGGGATTGGCATTCTGGCTGTGAGAGAGCGTGGTGGAGGCGCCATCGGCCAACACGTTGCTGTAGGGCAGATTGCCGTTGGTGGAGACCACCTGGCCGGGATTGGTGGAGCCCTGCGAGGCTCCCGGCGCGCCGGTAGCACCCGGCAGCAGGATCATGAAGTTCTCCCAGTTCTGGCCGATCTGGGGAAGCTGCTGCATGTTTTTCGATTCCAGCACCGAGGTCTGATCGCCGGTCTCGGTTTGCAGCAGCGGGACATCGCTGGTGACCGTGACCTGGTCGCTGGCAGAACCAACCTTCAGCGTCGCATTCACGGTGGTGATGCCTACCGCCACCGACACCGGCCCGCGCACCAGCTTTTCAAAGCCGCTGCCCGAGAAGGTGATGGTGTAGCTGCCCACCACAACCGAGGAGGTGTCGTAGATACCATCCTGGTTTGTAACGATCGTCTTCTCTACTCCCGTGCTCACGTTCTGAACCGTAACGGTCACGCCCGGGACCACTGCCCCGGTCGGATCCAGCACGGTTCCCCGGATATCTCCCGAGTTCGTGCTCTGCGCCAACGCCATACCGGCGCCGCACAACAGCAGAAGAACAGGCAGGAGCCATCGAACTGCTTGTCTCATGAATTGCCTCCAAAAAATTGCTTGCCCTGTTTCGGCTGGACTCCAGATCGACGGCTCTTCGTAGCCTGAGACGCCGGTGGCGGGAGACCGCAACCGAATCCGCAATCCGGACATATCACATAAGACTAACGTTTGTCTTAAATGACAAGACTATGACATGGATTGCAGCGTACGCGATTCAATCACACGAAAAACACGCTTGTCAAACACGGTAAATGCGTAATCTCCATTAGACAATCGTTTGGGTTGTGATAAATCGATTAACAACAAGAGCTGGCCTAGGGAGGCGTCCGAAACGTTATCCACCGCGCGATGCTTGCTCTACCGGCTTTTTCAAACGAACAAACGTGTGACTTGCGATGAGAGACGATTGTGCTGCCCGGTTGGGATGCGCCGTCCTGGATCGCCCTTCGGACTCTCGACAGCTCTGAGAGCGCAACCCCGCTCGCCAGCGCTACCACCCCTGGCTCGCTCGCAGCTCCACGACGCTGCTGTCATCCGGAGCGAAGCGCAGCGAAGTCGAAGGACCTGCGGTTGCAGCTGTTCCTGACAATCTGGCCGCGCCCTGAAGCACCCGGCTGAACCACCAGCGAACCACCCGTAGCCAGTTCCACCACACTGCTGTCATCCTGAGCGAAGCGCAGCGCAGTCGAAGGACCTGCGGTTGCACTTGCGCTTGTACCTGACCATCCGCGCTCTACCGTGATCCGTGCGACGGAACCATTAGCAAGCCGCCGCGCCATTTCGCGATCGGTGGGTGCAAAAGAAAACCCCGCCCGGAGTGGGCGGGGTTCGGGCAGCCAGCCAGTCTTTACATTCGGACTAGCAGCCGCGGTTGCGCGTGCGTACCGAATACAACGTGCTGTGGGTGAGAATGTAGAGCGTCTTGCCATCCTTGCCGCCGAAGAGCAGCTGAATCGGCCGGTCCGGTACCTTTACCGTGTCGAGCCAATGTCCGGCAGCGTCGTACACATAGATCTGCCCGGCGGCGATATACACGTTGCCCTGCTCGTCCATGGCAACGCCTTCTCCGCCGCGCTCCGCAAAGAGCTCCGGTGCGGAGAAGTTTCCATCCTCGCCCACTGTCACGCGCCAGGTCTTGCCCTCTGATTCATCCGATACATAGAACGGCTTCCCCGGAACTGCCGGCGCAAGACCGAAGGCGCGCACCACATCTTGCATGCGCACGCCGTAGTAGAGATCGTTGTCGATGAAATCCTGCTTCGCGGGGATGAACACGCTGCGGTCCGGGGAGACGAACTGCCAACCCCGCGGGGCCACGACGGCCTCCGCGAAATCGTTCTCGTTGCGCCAGAAGTCCACCGGAAGAACCGGCGTGCTGCCCGGTCTCGATACCGCGGCCTCGGGCTGCAAAACGGTGATCGAGTCATCTTGAGACTCTGGCCGGAAGGAGTACACCGTGTCTTTGCCCGCGTACGAAACCACCAGCAGATCGCCGGAGCGGTCGAAGGCAAGATTCACCGGCTGCAGCGGATTCTCGCGCACCTTGCTGACATAGTGCTCCGCCTCGTTCCAGCGGTAGATGGTGTTCCAGCGCGCTTCGACGAAGTACGGATCGCCGGAAGGGCCGACTGCTCCGCCAGAGATGTTGAAGAAGCCGCTGGCGAGCTTGGTGACCTTCGCGCCCGGCTCCAGCACAGAGGATGAATCCGCTTCGCCTGGAGCAGGAGCTCGACCGGAATCATCCAGCCACGCGAACTCCCGCTCTCGAATCGCCACGTGATGCGTTTGGTCGAGGATGGCGTTATCGAAGGAAGCCTTGCTGTCAGAGTAGCAATGGAAGTTGCGGAAGCGGATGTTGGAGGAGTTCGTAATGCTGGCTGCGTTCGGGAACGGCTGATATGTGCTCACCACACGGTAGGAGTGGTAGTTCGCAAACGTGATGTTGGAAGAGTCCTGTACATCAATGGGAAGTGCCATTGCGCTCTCCCCGCTCTCCTCTTCGGTTTGCAGCGCGTAGATCGACCAGTTTGATGCGCGCCGCAACATGATCTCGTTACGCACGTGATGCTCGCTGGATAGCTCGTAGATGCGGCCCGGCGTGGATGTGTCAGAGATGTAGAGACCTGCCTGCGCGAAGGTGCTGGGCGTCCATATGTCGACGAACGTGCCGCCGCCCCCGTTGGTGATCCAAAGGCTGGGATACTGCGCGTTCCACTTCCGCAGGATGTTGGAGTCGGCGGTATGCGTGTTGTTATAGATATCCCAGCCGCGGTGTGGATCGGCGTGCGGGTTCAGGTCAGAGGTGCCGTGCCCGCCCAGGAAGCGAACGTCGTTCATCATGGAGTGGGTTCCCGCCATCCACTTCGCGGCCACTGCACGCGGGTTGATGCCGTTGGTGTAGAGACCAATGCCGGTCACGATGTTGGTGCCACCCTGCGGCGCTTCCAGCAGAGGCTTGGCCTCACCCACGCCTTGAAATGCGGGCGTGTTGTCAGCCAGGAAGATGCGCGTGACACTGGGGTGCAATCCGATCAGAACCGTATCTGGTCTTAGCACCAGCGAATCCGAGACAAGATACTGCCCAGTGGGAAAGTACAGCGTCCGATGCTCGGCGATGGCCTTCTTCAGCACCGCGGTGTCATTGCTGACTCCATCTCCGCGCGCACCTAGCGAGCGAACGTTGACCCAGGTTTCTATCGGAGGCAGTTGCGCGATGTCAGATATGGTCGGAGGCGGCATGGAATTGACCGCCGCTGCATCGTAAACGTCCCGAATCTCCGGCGTGCTGCCTACATCGTCGAAATGCAGGCCGTGCGAAAACGTCTTGACCTCGTAAACGGATCCCTTGCCAGGGGTCTTGTCTCCGCTATCGCGCTTGAAGGCAAAGACCGGAACGTCGCGGCAGACCACGTTCTCCATGTTGATTTCAGTACGGGCGTTCTTTTCGTTGCTGATCACGAAGGCCGGCCCGGTCACGTGATCGAGCTGCGCGTCCTTGACCCAAAGCTCGTCGGCGTAGCCTGCGTCGATGGCGACGGCTGCGGGCACGTTCTTGAACTGCGGCCGCACCAGCGTCAGGCCCGCCTCATGCTCGCGAATCGCTGCCTCGCGCTGGCCCTCGAAGGTGGCATCGATCACCGTGAACTGCCAGCCCGGCGATGGTTTGCGCGTCCAAATGCCGTACTGCCCACCGAAGAAGTGAACATCCTCAGCCACGTTGCCGCCATCGTGGATGCCGGCCAGACCGGAGCCGATGCGAAAGTCCATGTGCGCGAGATAGCAGTGCTGCGCATAGCGCGCACGCACCCCCACTGCTCCCGGATTGCCGTCCTCGATCTCCATATCGATGTTGCTCATGGCGGAGTAGAAGGTGCCGGGGTTTGCGTCGTGGACCTCGGGCTCCTGACCCGGCTGAACCGGGAAGACCGGGTGGTTCCCCGCGAAGAAGACCATGTATGCCGGTCCCTTCTGGAAATAGGGCGTGTGCGCGGCTACCAGCAGCACCGGTCGCGTTGGGCCATAGCCGATCAGGCGAATTCCCGGCCAGATATGCAGCGTGTGAGTGAGCCGATACCGGCCCGCG
>CBJOJD010000172.1:0-10835 GCA_966443485.1 uncultured bacterium
GCCACTCCAGATCTTGCGCGGAGCTTGCCCGTCTTTCAAGGCGTAGATGTCCGTCCCCTCTGGAGCAGAGGTGCTGGCGTTCGCGGCCTGTAGCGTCCCCGGCTGAACCACCGTGAACGTGATCGCTCCAGTGCCTTGCACCGGCAGCGGGGGCAGGGGATTGCGCGACTTGTCGCCCACGCTGGCCGCGTAGATGGTCCCGTCCGAGCCAATCGCCAGTGCGGGAATTTCCCGGCGCGGCGCCTCGAAAACCACATAGCCCTTGCCTGCGGGATTGATCCGGTAGATCAGGCCGCTACCGTCCGTGCCCGCGATCAGGTCGCTCTTTCCGTCCCATGCCAAAACCCGGATATGCTGCTCATCGCTCTTGAAGAACAACTCCGGCGCCGTACCCGGGTGTGCCGGGTCCACTCGGTAGACTGCGCCCGGTCCGCCCGTGGCCACATACAGCTTGCCCTGCGCATCAAAGGTCAGATCCCAAACGTAGCGAGACTTCCCGTCCGAGGCCTTCTCTTCGCCCTTCGCGGATGTCTTGCTGCCGGCACCCTCATCAGTGCGCGAAGCGTCGAAGACCACCGTGGCATTGCTCTCATCCAGTTTGCTGGTCGCCTTAGCATCCAGCTTGTACACCCTGCCGCTTGGCAGGGTCGCCGCATAGAGCGCGCCGTCCGGTCCCAGCCGCAGAGCCTGGATACTCAAATCCTTGGTCTCGAAGAGCGTGAACGGCTTTCCATCGCTGCCGATGCGAAGTACCGTCGCTGGTGATCCGGTCCCCGCGAACACAACTCCGCTCTTGTCCGCCGCAACCGACCACACGAAAGTAGATGGCGTCGTGACCAGTTCCTTGAGGCCAGGAGCCTCGCGCAGGTGTCCATCGCTGCCCAGGGCCACGCCCTGAGGCGTACCCTTCTCAAACTCTTCCATGCGCGACTGGGTCCAGAGATGTGTGGTCTGCCCGCTGGCCAGAGGCCCCAGGGCAGTACCGGCCATCCCGGCGGTCAAAGCGGCAGAAAAAAGGAACAAATGGGGTCGTTGGATCATTCGGACTGCATTGAACATGCTGCCGTTGAGTCTACTAAAGTTGGGGGCCCCGGGCCTATCCGCGATCGTGGTTCCACCCAGCCCTTGGTGTGCACTTCAGGCACCTTGGCAAGGGGCGGGGTTCTCTTAAGCGTCTTCTACGCTACGCTCATGTGGGAAATGCGACGGTATGTAGCATTTCTAACGTCCGCCGCGGAATTGAATGATCTTGCGCCGGTCGCGCTTGCTCGGGCGTCCTTCAGGAATCGGCGCAAACATCTGCATGGCTTTGCGTTCTTCCGCAGCCTTGGCGCGCGCCGCTTTGCTATTCTCTGTCTCTCGATAGAGCGCCTGGGCCACTGGCGCTGGCCCGCGTACTTCGCTGAGATCCAGCACCTCGATCTCAAACTCGCCGCCTTCGTTTTTGACGTGCAGCATGTCTCCGATTCGCACATCCCGTGCCGGTTTGGATTCCACCCCGTTCACCCGAATGCGCCCCAGATCGCAGGCCTTGATCGCCAGCGCTCGGGACTTGAAGAACCGGGCAGCCCACAGCCATTTGTCCAGTCGCACTGATCCCATGCTTGGATGTTAGCGTGCTGCACACGGCTGTGCAGAGGGCTCTAGCTCGGCTCGGCTTTCCAGATGTAGAGATGATCGGCATCGCTGGAGGTGGCAATCTCCAGTCCGCGCTGCCGAGTGGCGCGGTTCAGGGCAGAACGAATGTTTTCCTTCGAGTCAGGAAGCTCGGCCAACGGTACTTTGAGTGCCAGTCCCGCTGCCAACTGATCCAGATCGCTCAGCAACTGCCCGATAATTTGTTTGTGCTTTCCTTCGCGGCCCTTCGGCACGTCATTCTGCAGGATCGACTGAAACTTCATCGGTGTCTTAAGCTTCTTTCCTTTCGTTTCATCCATGGCAAACGTCCATAGCCAGGAAGCGCACTCACCGGTGATCCCCGCGTTACGCTAATCTGGCGCAAAGGTGGTCCTGCGTAAACCAAACCTGTGACTCAGCCGTAACCCATAACGCTAAATCCATTAGATGCGCCCCGCTCGCAGAAATACTGCTTCAGCAGTTCTGGCCTCTTTCCCTAAAGAGTTCCCCCGTATAGTCGGATCCCTGATAGCGTCTGTGCCATGGCGCTTTACTTCCCTACGGTGCCCATCGCCGTCGCTCGTCACCCGGAGATGCTCCCGGACGATGCACCTGTGCGCCCCTTGGTCCTGGTCGTAGGGGATCATCCCCTCCTGACCTACACCATGGCTGAAATTCTCTTTGCCAAGGGCCTGGCCGTCCTGACCGCTTCCAGTGCCGTTGCAGCCCTGGAGATCGCCCACCTCGTTCCTCCTCAAATCCTGGTCAGCGATGTCGCACCGCCTTCAATCGACGGATTATCGCTGGCTATGGAGCTCACGCGCAGAGACCCTGCCTGCGAAGTAATCCTGCTTGCCGAAGCCATTGCCGCCGGCGAAATGACTCAGAAGCTACATCGCTCCCAGCCTCCGTTTCTGATCCTGATCAAGCCGGTTCATCCCGCCGACCTGGTGAAGCAAGTTCTCGCCTGCCTCGATGCAGGAAACGGAGCGGCTGAGCCCTCCAAAGACCCAGAAATTGCAAACACCGTCTGAGAACCAGTCAGCTTGTGGCTGATTCTCAAACGGTGCCTCGCTTCAATCAATTTTCTTATGCTTAGTTCGCTAAGACAGCCCGATAGCGGACCTTGTTCTTCTTCACGCGCTCGATAGCTTCATTGGCCTTAGCCATGGGGAAGGCTTCGGTCTGCGCATGCACCTTGTGCCGGGCCGCCACATCCAGCATCTCCCGCAGCCGGTGCGGGCTGCCCGTTGGATTGCCGGTGACCGAGCGAATACCTGCAATCAGCGGGAACGCCTGGAGTGACACGGGCGAAGGTGGAATGCCCACAAAGCACAACGTGCCCGTCGGCCGCAAAGCCTGAATGTAAACGCCCCAGTCCTGGTCGGCATTGATCGTGCTCAGAATGAAATCGAAGGATCCCGCGACTTCCTTCAGTGCGCGCGTCTCCCGCGTGTTCACGAAGGAGTGAGCACCCAGCGCACGTGCCTCGTCTTCCTTCGCCGCCGAGGTCGAGAACGCCGTCACCTCCGCACCGAACACCCGGGCAAACTGGATCGCCAGATGTCCCAATCCGCCAATTCCGATCACTCCAACCCGCGAGGATGGGTTGACTCCGGCCGTCCGCAGCGGGTTGTATACGGTTATCCCTCCGCACAGCAGGGGCGCCGCATACTCGCTGTTCAATGCCTCTGGAATTGGGAATACAAATCGGGCATTGGCTCGCACTCGGCTGGCGTACCCTCCATGACGATGTACGCAGGTGGCTTCGGTCTGCGGGCACAGATTCTCCATGCCCTTAATGCACCACTCGCACTGTCCGCAGGAGTTCGACTGCCATCCCAAGCCCACACGCTGACCCACTTCGAGCGAGGTCACGCTGCTGCCTATGGCTCCGACAGTGCCCACCACTTCGTGGCCCGGAATGAATGGATATTGGCTGATTCCCCAGTCGTTCGAAATCAAATGAAGATCGCTATGGCAGATGCCGCAATGGCTGACATTGATCTCCACTTCCTGGGGGCCCAACTCACCCGGTTCATAGCGAAAGGGCAGGAGTTCGGCGCCTGCCGCGTGAGCTGCTAGTCCTTGAATTTGGGCCATAAGATTCCGGAACCTCGCTGAGGTATAGGTAGGGCCGGATAACCGGCGGAATGATAGTTGTCGCGCTCGCTCTAGTTTAAACCTCCCCCTGGGTCGATGCGCAGGGAGAGCACTTGAAATCCGTTGAGCACGCCATGAGCCGGAGCTTCAGCCGCTACGACCGCCGACTCCCCGTTCAGGTTGGCGTCCTGCGCAGCTCGCAGCGGCTCTAGGGCATTGGCCATGGAGATGGGCATGGTGGTCAGCGTATGCCCCTCCACTCCAGCCTGGGTCTCAGGAATCAGCAGGCTTACGTAGATCCGGTCAGCCGGATGCGGAGAACTGGCCTGAGCCAACAGCGTCTCCATATCCGCCGGGCGAGGCGAGAGGCGCGGCTGGTCCAGTGTATGATCCAGCGTGCCAGCATCCGAAACCAAAATGCGCAGCGTTCCTGCCTGCAACCGCGCCGGCAGCTTCACTGGAATGCGCACATTGCGTGCTGGCTCCTGCCACGGCTGAAGTGTTGCCTCCACCATCACTGTGTCGCCCGCATGCACAATATTGCTGGACACCAAACGTACGCCCTGCAGGTCCACCGACACCCGCCGTGGAATGGCCTGCACGTCGATGTCGATCTCCTTCATCCTGCCTTCGCGCCCAGGGCTTGAGTACAGTCGGCTGAAACGATCCCCAAGCTGCAGAGCGGCGAGGAGCGGTCCCGGCATCGCATCCCCTCCCGGCGCCCACACGTCGATCGGCGTCGCGGGATAGCCGTCGATCGCAATCTTTCCCGTCACGTGGTAGCTGGTCTCGGCCGTGCTTTCATTGTTCTCGAGCAGCGATTCGTAGAGGGACACCAAGACTGCTTGCGGCGTCAGCGATGCCAGATCCAGCACCTCCACATTGAGCTTCCGCGTCTTGCTCTCTCCGTGCACTTCGATGTGAACGGGAATCATGTGGGGCTTCAATCCGAACACCCCGCGGATCGCCGCGTTGCGGTCATCGGTAAACGAGCCGATAAACTCCCCGGTATTCACAATCTTGAAAGCATTCAGCGGTGAAGCCAAAGTCGCAACCACATCCGTTGTCGTCATCGGCAGCGAAACCGGACCGGCCTGAAGCACCGGATGCCCGCACGCCAAAAGCTGCTTGGGATCCACATAGGTGACGGTGCAGGTGGCTGCGATCTCCAGATCGCCGCGCACCAGCTGCGCGCTCACTGCCGAGCCCGGAACAATGGACTCAATTCCCGACTGTGAAGGTTTGTCGCTCAATGGCGAAGAGCCGCTTCCGCCTCCTGCTGACACCACATCCAAACCAGTTCCCGCCAGGCGCTTTTGCCACAGCTGGATTGCCTCCGGCTGGAACCCGCTCATGACCAGCGGGGTGTCCATGGCCTGAAACTCCATACCCCCAGACTGCGACTTGGCTTCAAACTTCTGTTCCGGATCGCCCGGCTTCCGGTCTTCGGCCACCGGCAAGTTCCGGACCTCCATCATCTGGGTGATCGGCGTGATCCCAGCGATGGGATCTTTGCTGAACTGCCCGATTCGGTAAGAAAGAGAGCCCAGCAGCTTGTCTCCTACGTAGACCGGGCTGCCGCTCATGCCCGCTACCACTCCGGTGTACTCCGGCTTGGCCCCGTGCAGCTGTGCCAGGATCATGTCTTGACCCGGCCCGCGCGCTCCCCGAAGTACCCCTAAAATCTCCACTTGCATCGGCTCTGGCTTCGTGCCGGTAAATACCGTCCAGGCCGTAGCCATCAGGCCGCGATGGACCTCGCTCAAAGGGAAGAATCCCCCCGAGGACGGTGGCGGACCCACAGCCGGCTCCGACGCTGCGCTGGCCCAGGCCTGCGCGAAGAGAAGTGTGGCGGATAAGAACGCGGTCGTTGCACCGCGCCGGGTTGCGTTCAGACTCGATTTCACGTCTATAACTGTAAACCGGCCCCGCGGTCACCGGGGAAGATCACGTCCGTTCCGGCCCCGGCTCTCCAAAGGAACGTGCTCCCACGGAGACTCGGACGCCAACGTGCCCGATCGTGATAGGGAAACCGCACTTCCGTCCCCGCGAACAGATCCGGCTAGCGCGGGGAGGGGAAGCCCAGTATGCGCTTCTCCCCATCGCAGGTGATCGGGACCGGCTGTATACCCTATTCTGTTGAGCACCGAGGTCGTTATGTCTATTCCGATTCCTGCCGCCCGCTATATCCCCGGCCGTCTCCTGGCCGCGTTGCTTTTCCTGACCGCTCCTGCGGGACTGACGATTCAGGCACAGTCGACCAGCTCTCCACCGCCGCAGCCTCAGCAACAGCAGTCCAAGCCGGCGGACCAGACCGCGCCCGACGCAGGCGGTCCCGGCGCCGATACCGGCGTGATCGCGCTGCCCAAGAAAAAGGAGAGCGAGGAGCCGCCCCCGGTCGCCCCGGCCCAGCCCAGGTTCAAGAATCCCGAAGGTGCCCCCAGCTATTCCCTGCGCGTAGAGGTCCCTGAAGTGACTGTGGACGTGGGGGTCATCCTCGAAAAGACGCACCAGTTTGTTCCCAATCTCAAGCCCGCCAACTTCCGCGTCTACGAAGACGGAGTGGAGCAAAAGATTGCAGGATTCAAGCGCGTCGAGGCCCCCATTACTGCGCTCATGCTCTGCGAATTCGCGGGCAACAACTACACCTATGCCTTCAACTACGACATGTTGAACGCCGCCTGGGCCTTTGCCCAGCAGCTCCGTCCTCAGGACTACGTCGCCCTGATGACCTTTGACATGCGCACCCAGATCGTCACTGACTTCACCCAGGACAAGCGCCAGATCTATCAGGCCATCAACTCGCTCCAGATTCCTGGGTTCAGCGAACGCAATCTCTTCGACGCGCTCTACGAGGCGGAGGACCGGCTCACCCGAATCGAGGGTCGCAAGTACATCATTCTGATCGCCTCCGGCCGCGACACCTTCTCCAAGCTCACCTACGACAAGATCCTGCAGAAAGTGAAGAACACGCCGGATATCACCATCTTCAGCATCTCCACCGGCGGCATGCTCCGCGCTCTCACCGAGGGGCGAGGAGGTTTCGGCGCTCAGATGCGCGACATCGATTACCTCCAGGCCGACAACGAGATGAAGACCTTTGCCAAGCTGACCGGAGGCGAGTGGTTCAATCCGCGCTTCGAGGCTGAGTTCCCCGAGGTCTTCGCCGACATCAACAAGAACATCCGCTCCAAGTACGAGCTCGTCTACCATCCCTCCAACCCCAAGCAGGATGGCACCTACCGTAAACTGCGCGTGGAACTGGTGGATGACGAAGGCCACCCCCTCCAGTTCCAGGACGAGAAACATCACCAGCTGAAATACGACATCATCGCTCGGGATGGTTATCGCGCCAAACCAGAGGTGGAGTAACCCCCGCTCCAACCGATCCAACGGCCCTGGGTCTCAATATCCGGACCCGGGGCTACGGCCTCGACGGGGATGCTTTCCAAAGTGTCTCGGGGGACACATTCAGCACACCGCGGCATTTGCGCCGACAGTCGAGGGGCACGGCTCCTCAGCTTCGAGTTGCAGCGTCGCTGGTTCAGGCGATCCGCCCGTTCTTGCCCGAGCGGAGCCAACCTAAGTTCCGCCGATCACCCGGCTTGCGAGGCACACCAAGCCTCTCCCGGGCACATAGCCCAGTCGCGTCGCCAGTCGCTTGTGAACCCGCTTACTTGAACTGATTCACAATGTCCAGAAGGTAGTAGACGATCACGAATAACGTGGCCGCCGCCGCCAGCAGCAGGGAAACCCGCAGTACTGGCTGCACTTTGTTCACTCGGGCCACGATGGCCGCCTGCGCCGCTCGCTCGTGATCAAACGAGTCATCGAGAAAGATCTGATCCTCCTCGTCCCGCTCCAGCCGGGAACGATACACATACAAACCAGCAACAACCAGGACCAGAGCCGCCCAGACAGACCACATGACAGGAACAAGAGTCATTATCCACCTCCGCAACTTTCCGGTCCCTGATACCGGCGGGCCCGTGGGGAACGCGGTCTCGAGGGTAGAGGGGCCACTTCGGTTGACATCATAGCTCCAGAACAGGACCGCTGTGGTGATGAAAATCACAGGCAGACCGCAAGAAGCAGGCCAAAATGACCAGAAAGAGGCGCTCCCGAAACGGTTTTGCGACCCCCGCACCCGGGCCTGCATCCAAAGGGAAGACATGGCATGGACAAGCTTTATTCGCCTCCCAGTGCCAGTCGGGTTACAATCTAGTTAGGATTTTTGACGTTCTGGAGAAGTCATGGCCACAACCACCGCTGCCCCTGCACTCGAGACCAAGAAAGCCCCCCTTAACCTGACCCCGCAGGCCATCGCCAAAGTGCGCGAGATCATGGCAACCCAGGATCCTCTGCCCGCCGGTCTGCGCATCGGCGTGGTCGGCGGAGGCTGCTCCGGATTCCAGTACTCCATGGCCTTCGAAAACCAGGCCGGCATGATGGACAAGGTGTTCAGCTTCGATGACCTCAAGGTCTTCGTCGACGCCACCTCCCTCATGTACCTGAACGGCTGCACCGTCGATTACGTCGAGACGCTGGAAGCCGCTGGCTTCAAGTTCGAGAATCCCCAGGTCAAGAGCACCTGCGGTTGCGGCTCCTCGTTCAATGTGTAATTAGGCCGTTGAGTCCTAGCTCCTAACAAAAACGCCCATCTCCCCGGAGATGGGCGTTTGCATTTGCAGGGTCGAGCTGATTGGGTCACTGGGTGGGAGGCGGAGTGGTAGTGCCTGAAGTTCCCGAATTTCCAGTGTTACCGGTAGTTCCCGTTCCCGATCCCCCGCTCGCTCCGCCCCCAATGCCGCTTCCGCCGATACCGGTGCCGCCGATGCCAGTGCCGGTGCCGCCCAGCGCTCCCGCATTCCCGCCCGTCATGGTCTGCTGGTCGCTCAGCGGGCTGTACAGGAACTCCCACTCGTTATAGTGGTTCTTCTTCTTGTACACGTAGATCGACTGCTTGGGGCTCATCGGGGATACGCCCACTATGCCTCCACCACCGAAGGTTTGCGCCCCGGCGTTGGTGTTGCCGCCGCTCTGGTCTGTACTGCCGGTGGCCGCACCCGGTGTGCCGCCTGCCGGAGTGGTGGTGCTTCCACCGGGAGCCGATGTCGTCCCTGACGTCCCGGAATCGGAGCTTCCGCTGTTTCCCTGGGTAGGGAACAGTTGGTTGGATCCGCTGGTCCCGTTCAGGCCGTTTCCGCCGCTGGGCCCGATTCCTGCCAGTGTTCCGCACCCCGTAGCCCCCGCCAGCGGCTGTCCAAAGAACCCCATGGCCATCGGCGTCTTGTTCTGGCAGTACATGATTGGCTTCCAGTCATCCTTGCCAGTGGTGGGGTCGATGTACTTCTTGCGAAGAAACCGAATGTCGTTCGTCTTTACCAGCGCATCCAGACTCGGCGGATAGGCATTGAACTTCCGGTAGTAGAGCTGAATGGCGCGGATGTACTGCTTGCCGCGGTGCATCGTCTCCACATCTCGGTCGCGCTGAATATCTGCGGCCATCTTCGGCGCAGCGACCCCCATAGCAATGATGAACACCGCCAGCAGAATCATCACTCCAATGAGGATGTAGCCCTCTTCGGAGTGCCTGACTGCCCTTCGGGGCCGGGTTGGGAGATGATTCAGCATGCTGCCTATTTGTTGGACCGGGCGCAAACCCGTTTCGGAAGCTGGTCAGTTGCTCAGAGGCAGAGTCTGGGTGTTGTTGTACGCCAGATCCGTGATCTGAATGCTGCCTGGAGAAATCGTCCCCACCTTGTACCGGTGATCGACGACCTCTCCCTGCCGGGCCATGAAGATGTCCTCGCCATGCACCAGAAACGCCCGCATCGATTTGTCCTTCGTCTGCGAGTAGCCGAAGTACTTCAACTCGATGGGCGGCGGCGCGGGAGGCCCCTGAGGCACCACGACGGCTGGCGCATTGTTGGCCTGCGATGGACGCGGAGGTGCAATGGGCTTGGGAATCGACACCGGCGCAGAATCCGCCGAGAAGATGTTGCGCCCCGTCCCGGTGTACTCCACATCCTCTGTCTGTGCCAGTTCGCTCAGATGCAGCGAAGGATCAATGCTCGCATTGCCGCTTAGCTTTGTCGCGTCCGGCGCGGGAGCCGTCGCAGTCGTGCCGCGTGTCGGCGTAGCAGCTGGAGTCGCTACCGCCACTGCCGGTGCTGTCCGAACCGGGGTCGACGGCGCTAAGAACCCCCTCATCTCCCAGATCGCCGCAGGAACAATCAGAGCCATCATCCCGATCAGGATGGCCACTTTACGCTTGTCTTCAGTGCCTGCCTTCATCGCGTCTGGCCCTCCTCTCCCCGGTTGGTTCCCTGAGTCGCTCCCTGCGTGTTCGGCTCTGACGAAGCATTCTGTGAGCTCGGCAGTGCGGCCGCATCCGCCGGACGCAGCCACGTCGAAACCCGCAGCCGCAGATTCACCATGCCGCCTTGCTGTCCAGTGAACTGCATCGCCCGGATCACAAAAAAGATCTTGTCCCGCTCCAGCGAGTTGATGAAGTGCATGATCTGCGAGTAGTCGCCAGTGATCCCTGCATCCATCGTGATCTCGGTGAGATTGTTGTCCGGTTTGCCTTGTGCGTACTGCAGACGCGTCAGGCGCACACCGGACTTCACCGCCAACTCGCCAACCTGGTCCGCGATCGAGGAATAGTTCGCCGGAATCCGCTTGGCATAGAACTCCCCAATCGCATCCCGAGTCGCTGCAACTCGCTTGTCCAATCCGCGCAGCGGAGCGGTCTGCATCTCCATCGCCCGCAGTTCCACCTGCTTACCCGCCAGCGCATCTGTGGATCGCGCGCTGGTCGCTGACCAGTCGAGCGCAAACCGAGTTGCCAGCACAATGACCGCCACCAGCAGGATTCCCGCGCCCACGTAATGCCAGGTCAGCGGTGAAGAAAGTCGCTCGCGCCATGCCGCAGCATTCTTCTCGTTCATCGCGGCCCTCCCCCGCTGGCATGCGGCATAACCGGGCCGGGGCGCGAAACGCCCGTCATTGGCGGCCGTCCCAGTCCGGGTTTGATCTTCGCTGGCCTGACGTGGCGCGGCTCTGTGGGGCCGGAGGTCTCGTGCTCGTGCGTCTTCACAGCTTCACTCTTT
>CBJOJD010000173.1:0-10764 GCA_966443485.1 uncultured bacterium
TGGGTAACGACTGCGCTTGTTGACGCTGATGGCTCCGGCGTATTGAGGCCGAACAAATGTTGCATTGTCATGAAAGAGAGATCATGCCAATGCGAACCCGTGCAGTCTCCGTGCAGCCTTTTCGTCGAAGGTGAGGGTCGCGGAACACCCCCTCCAAATTCCCAGTGAGCCGATCAGTGCATCCTCAAAAGTCCCGGTTCCATTCCGGAGTGCTACGACGGCTTGATAAACCTCTTGCTCGTTTTGGACCTCGAGCGTATCAGCCGCCAGAATCATCTCAATGTCGTTTGCGATGTCCTGGCGCGATCGCTTATATAGGCTTTTGAGTACCCAAACCACTTCGAGAATCGTGACCAAGCTGACGAACCCCGGTTCCTCTTCGGTGAGTTGGCGGGTAATGATCGCGGTCGCGCGAGGAGACTGTATTGGATCGTCTTGTACCAAGTAGCGCAGTAGAACATTGGTATCGAGCCCAATCATTTCTTCCGCCTAAATCTCTCCGTGGCACCTGCCTCAATGGCGGCATCGATCTCATCGAGGGACACTGGCCTGGCCGGCTTCGGAATCATTCCTTTCAACCTGCATGTTGAGATTTTCGGCAGAATGATCACTCCATCGGGATGGAAGAAGAACTTAAAGCGGTCTCCCGGTTTGAGGTGCAAGCGCTCGCGTACTGCCTTCGGAATGGTGGCTTGTCCTTTGCTGCTGAGAGTGGCTTCCATGAGGGGAAATCCTCCACTCTTTACATTTTAGCAAAAGTAAAGATGGCCGTCACTGAATCGGAACTGAATTGCCCGCTATGAGGACCGGCTTTGCGGTAGGAATCCTCTCGATCGCTTGCTCCAGGAGGTTTCGGAGTTCGCTTTCCTGTTCCAGATTCTCTGGCAGCGACCGGAATTCGAGTTCATGAAAAGCTGAGGCATACAGGTGTCCTTGGGGAAACATCGTCCTCCAGAGGACGATTCGCCGAGTACCTATTCCCTTAGGGCCCGCGGGCAAGTCAGGTCGGCCGACGGCAAAGAGATCTCTGACGGTGCCCAGTTCGAAGTAATGGACCGCTCCATCGTCGGTCAACCCGGTATGGAATCTCTCAAATCCCGAGTTGAGAAGCAGATTGAGTGCGTGATGGATGTCTTCAGCCTGCTGTTCAGCCTTTTCGGCGCGAACAAACTGAACCTGAGCCGCGTGTTCGAGATTGCGAATAGAAGCTGACATGGGTCACTCCGGGAGTAAAATGACTCTTGGCGATCGCCAGCCCGAGAACTGGGTCGCGGACAGTTGGGGAGCATTTAACGTGTTCACTAGTGTTCCTTACGATTCGTACCGATGCGTTCTGGCTCTCAGCAGTGCGTTAATGTTGTCCAAAGACCCCGGCTTTCACGGCGATAACACGGGTTCAAATCCCGTCGGGGACGCCAATAAAGAATCAACGAGATACGGTCGGTTTCGCTGAAAGTTCGTAGGCACAAAAAGGCACAACTTTCGCCGGCTCTCATCCTCTTTTACCGCCTCAGATTTGGGCCGAAACGCTGCCGGATTTTTGCAGGTGCGTTGTACGTCTGTGAGTTCGACGGACATACTCTGGACCAACACCGCGCACTAGGCTCGCTACTCTGTTTTGTGCGGCCCTTTTGTGTTCTGTGATGGCCTGCGTGTAGGTATCGAGAGTGACGCGACAGGAGGCATGCCGGAGCAACTCCTGGGCCACTTTGATGTCCGCGCCGCTGGCCCGCAATAACGTCGCGCAGGTGTGGCGGAACGTATGCCAACCCATCTTCTTGGTTATGCCAGCACGTCGCGCTACCTCACGAATCCGATTCCTCATCAGCGACTGGTACCAGTACGGCTTTCGGCCCTGACTGTAGGGACTCGCGAACACCCAGTCGGTCTCGGCCTTGTACTTCGTGTGAGCCCGCCAAGTACGGAGCGTTCTCGCGAGGAGCGGATCGAGCGGAACTGGTTTCTGCGAGGCCTCGGTCTTGCACGGGCCGACAACCTGCAGGACGATGGAGCGAGTCACGCGGATCTCGTTCCTGATGAAATCGATATCCGTCCATTTGAGCCCGAACAGTTCACTTGCCCTAAGACCGGTAACGACGTCAAGCAGGACCATAGTCCGCTCTCGGACATCGAGGGCGCCCAGGAGCATTTGAACTTCTTCGATTTCGAGGAATGTCGGGATCCTCTTCCGCTTCGCGCTCTGGCGCACCCATTGAACTGGGTTGCGATCGATCAACTCATGGCGCAAACCGTGATTGAAGAGGACGCTCATCACGTTGCGGATCTTAGCGCAAGTGGAACGGGCCAAAGGTAAGGAGCGCAACCAGAGCTCGATCTCGCCTGCTCGAATGTGACCCAGCGCGTAGCCGCCCCACCGTGGAATGATCCACTTGCGCAGGTAGGCTCGATACCCCAACTTGGTGGAATGCGTTTTCCATCGACAGCTGGGTGAAAGCTCCCGCTGAGAGTAGTGATCGGCCAACTGCGAGAGAGTGAGAGGCTTCCCTTTGCTGCGAACGTTCGCCATGTTGATGTCCCGGCGCAATGCGCTGATTGCGCGTACGGCTGCATCTTTGTCCCGAAACTGGGCGACCGATCCGATAACCATCCGGCAGTGTTTCCGCTTGCCGTCGGCACCCGGCTCTCGCCATCGATATTCCCAAACGTCGGGTCCACGCCGACGCTCGCTGCGTGTGATGCTGCCGTTCTGCATAAATTCAGCCTCCACGTTCATTTTCGGCATCGTCGCAGGCGGCCTTTGCCAACGCAGGCACAATCTAGGCACAAATTCCTTACGCGACAATCGCCTGATCACCAATGGAATTGGCTTCTCGCGCGTGTTCTTACTGCTTCCCTGCGGCGAAACGATGCTTGCGGTCGTGGGCGAGGGACGCGTTTGCCGCAGGCACCTTGAATCGGGGAAGGTGGGGTAGAGGGGTGCTGGAAGAGGGGGCGTCTCCCCGAGTCGATCGAATAGCTCTGAATCCATGCTCGCCGGCAGCGCATTCCGTCGTGAGGATCATGAAAATGAAAAGCTACACGACGAGACGGCTGCTAACAACACAATGACTTCTTAGGAGTGGGCGCGGCAGAGAGGGACTGGGGATTGGGCTATGTCGGCATCCGCATTTTTCCAGAGCGTTAACAGATCCTGACACGCTGCCTCGGTTTTTGTAGTGTCGTTCTGAAGCGCATAAGCATGGGCGAGGCCGAGACGAGCGAGGGCTCCCACGTAATTCAATGCAAGGGTGCGATGCTCGATAATCTTCTGAAACTCGGCTGCGGCCTTGCTGCCATCACGCGCGGAAAGATACGCTTCGCCCCGCAAGTAGATCGCCAGCGTGCCATTTCCCAACTCATAGGGGGCCGCCGATTGAAGCTCCTCGATGGCTCTGCCGGAGTCATTACGGTTTAGGGCAAGTTGGGCACGCAGAGCCGGCAGATACATGAACTGAACGATCGTGTCGTCCGGATAGCGCTGCTTCAGTTCATTGGCCAATCTCTGGGCCCGCGTCGAATCTCCACTCAACGCCAGCACCAACGCCGCTCGGTATTGCACATCGCGCCCGCTGAAGAGTGCAAGCGCTTCGCCGACCAGCTGGCGGGCCGGCGCAATATGACCAAGGAAGGCTTCCCGGAGAGCTGCTGAGGCTTCGTAATTCGCTGCCGTTTCTTTCTGCCTTGCCTGCAGGGCCGAAGCCACTGCTTCGCGAGATAAACCGCGGGACTTCCTGAGCTGACCGGAATATGCAGACGTTTCGGCTTCGTTATCGAGAAACACATCTTCGATCCCGGGACGGCCGCCGGACCAGGCAATCTCTTGTGCCATGCCGGCGGTGTCGTTCTTCATAAAGGCAAGCAGATATGTCAGGAGGTGAAGATTTGGGCTGTCGAGCTTCTTCGCGTGCGCCTCTGCAATTGTGGCTTCGGCTTCCTCAAGCTGCCCGAGAAAATAATAGGAGACAGCCAGGTTCTCATAGTTGTTGCCGCTCCTTGGTTCCAGGCGCAGGGCCTCGTGGGCTTCATGCAACGCTTTGTCATATTGCCCGAGAAACATGCCAATCATGCACAAGTTCGTCGGCGGGATGAAATTGCTCGGATACGTCTGTGCCCACAGTTCGTACGACTGGCGCGCCTTTTCCAGGTCGCCGGTGGCAATCTGGTCGTAGTAGGCTTCAATCTCCAGCCGTTCGCGTTCAGACACTCGCCCGCGCAGCTCGTAAGCCTGACGGATATTGTCCCTGGCCAACGTCGTTTCCCGAAGATTGTTATGTACAACCGCAAGCACGCCATAGGCCGTGGCAAAACTCGGATCAAGTCGGACGGCTCGCTGCAATTGGAGCTCGGCGCCGGGATTGTCGTCTTTCACGACGATGTCTTCGTAGCCGAGACTGAAGGCCTGCAACGCCTCAAGGGAAGAGGTCGTCGCTTCCACGGGCGTAGCGTATTTCTGCACGGAACTGAGTGACTCCCCCAGTCTGCCACGCATGCGGACCGCGCCGCTGTCGAGCGCCTTGAGCACTTGTTCTTTGCTTGCCGCTTCCTCTTGCTCCTGTGCCAGCACCTCCCCCGAAACGCAACTGATTGCCCTCATGCCCACGACGTACTGACTGCCCAAACGCGCTACAGAGCCCGCGATAGTTACCTTGCCGCCCGTACGCTGGCAGATCTCTTGCGCAATCTCCGGGGTCAAGCGCTCTCCGGATTTACGTCCCATCAGCTTCAGAGTTTCGCCGACCTTAGATTCGGAAACGATATTGAAGAAGGGGGATTGTCCAAGCTGCAGAGAGAGCCCTTGTTTCAGCGTCCCGTCGAAAACAGGGTCGCCAGTCGTATTTTCGAAATCGGCGAGCACAACAGTGTCTTTATCGGTGATCGGATGGCTTTGATGACCCGTTAGGGGAGCAATTTGATGCGAACGATAGTAAAATCCGCTGGCAACCAGTAAGGCCACGGCGACGACAGAAATTGCAATCGTCGGCAGAATCCAACGGTGCGGCGCGTGTGCCTCAGGGCGGGCCGAGCTTGCCACAGAAGGGCGGTCGACCTCCGAATCTCGGTCCACAAGCCGCAAATCGGCCCGGGCGAGTTTGAGGGAGTGGGCGGTTTGGACGACCGGGGCGACGAAACGGTAGCCGCGTTTGGGAACGGTCTCGATGTAAACGGGCGCGTCCGCAACGTCACCCAGGGCGTCACGGAGTTTCATCATTGCGGTGTTGAGGCTGTGGTCGAAGTCGACGTAGGTGTCAGAGGGCCAAAGGACGCGGCAAAGGTCTTCGCGGCTGACGAGTTCGCCGGCGTGCTCAAGCAAAAAAACCAGAATGCGGAAAGATTGCTCGCGCATTTTCAGCGGCATGCCGTTGCGGCGCAACTCGAGTTTCTGCGCATCGACCTCGAAGACGCCGAAGCGCCAAATCCCGGTGCGATTTTCGAGGCTATCCAAAGAGCCGCCTTCCGACCAAGGTGCTTTGGCCGGAGTCTAGCATGCCTTTCCCCGAATCCATAGCGAAATCGCTCGATTAGAACACCATCTAACCCTAAATGCGTGAGTCACTTGCACGTCTATATCAGTTTTATGGGCGAATTACCCCGAGTGCATTGAGGAATCAGAAGGCCCAGCGCAGTCTCGCAACATGGCTGATCGGAACCGATTCAGGATCGGCCAGCCAATTGAAGGGAGACACACCATGGAATTGATTCCAGCGATGCACGCAGTTCCCCGAATGATCAGCACGAACGATCAGATATCGCATCCCCGGTCGCTCTCGCAACCGCGAATCCGCACGGTAAAAGTCCTGCTTGTCGCAATCTGGGCATTCGTTGCCCTCACTCCGTCTGCCTCGGCAAAATGCGTCAGTATGAGCTTCCAACCGCTGGTGAGCGTGCCGGCAATGGCGCCCAGCGCGGTGGTTGCCATGCCCGCTGCCGCCGGTTCCCTCGCAGCCGGCCAAACTGCCACTTCTGCGAGCCCAGTGTCGATTGTGGGTTTGTGGAACGTGACTTTTCTCTCCGCTGGCCAGGTAATCGATTACGGTTTTGACTTGTGGCATGCCGATGGGACCGAACTCCTCAACGACATCACCAATCCGATCGAGGGCAATGTGTGCGTGGGAGTGTGGGAGAAGACCGGTGCCCGGAATTACAAGTTGAAGCACGTGACCTGGAATTTTGATGGCGCCGGCAACCTGACGGGCTCAGGCGTCTTCGAGCAGAAGATCAGGCTGAGCGCCGACGGCAATACTTACACCGGAACTGTAGTGTCCACGTTCTACGACTTGTCAGGCAATCAAGTGGGGCAATTCGCAGGAACGATGGAGGCGACTCGTATCACTCCGGATTGACGATAAGAACTAGCAAAGCGGCCGGTTGCGCACAGTAGCGATCGATCGCGGTGAACTCCTTGAGGGTGGCGCTTTTCGCCGCCCCCATTTTGTCCGATTTGATCGGGCCACCCCCAAAAACTGCTTTCACGGAGTCGGCAACAATGGCCACCAACCAAATCAGCTCTGCGGCCCCTGTCGCGAGGCCTAGTATTGCCAACGCCTCTGGCCTGTCGCGTTTTCTGAACAAGTACTTCTACTTCAGCATGTCATTGCTGGTTGCGGTCGTGGTGGTCAGCGGCTTCGGCCACACGGTGGATGGCCACCTTATTCATGCAAGACCAGCACGGCCATGGCTTTTGTGGGTGCATGGTGCGGTCTTTTCCGGTTGGGTGCTTTTGTTCATCGTCCAATCGGCATTGGTGCGGATGCACAACGTGAAGCTTCATCGGACCATGGGCTGGTTTGGCGCCGGATTGGGAGCCGTGATTCCTGTACTCGGCATTTCAACGGCTCTGGTCATGGACCGGTTCGAGGTTGCTACTCTCCACGCGCCCAAGGATGCCTACACGTTCTTCGCCATTCAGTTCCTCGACATTAGTTCATTCACGGCTGCCTTCTGGCTTGCGGTGCTATGGCGCAGAAGGCCGGAGATGCACCGTCGCCTGGTGCTCATAGCGACATTTACGCTTACGGGGGCGGCGTTCGTACGGATTCCGCACCTCGCGCTTCCGCCTTATCTTGGGCCTTATTGGTGGGTGGACGCGTTGATCCTGCTGGGAGTGGGGCGCGACCTCATTGTCAATGGAAAAGTGAATGTGGTGTACCGGTACGCCCTGCCTCTGCTTGTGGTGTGGCAAGCATTCATGGTGTATTTGGCCTCTCAACACCCGGCGTGGTGGATTAAGTTCACAGAAACAATCATGGGATGACCGGTGCTGGTCTTCGATCATGTTGCGCATTGCCATTCCCGCCCCATGCTTCGCATGACCGAAGCCCTGGGGCTACAGTTTTCCCTCCATCCCCACTCAACGTCTGGGAGGTCGAAACCAGGTGCGAAACGCTACTCGTTGGTCCCAAATCACTGTTGCAGGCCTGTTGGTTTTGCAATGCCTTCAGATCGTCATTACCATTCACCGCGAATCATTGACATGGGATGAAGGGACTATAGGGCCGCCGAGTTGCAGACTCAGAAACTGGATCCCCAGCGGCGTGACATTAAGCAGCTTGAGGACAGCTTGAGGAAGCTATGAAGCGGCCACGGAAAGCTGATTGGGGAGTTTCATCTACTGATTTCAAGAGAGGACCAATGAAGAAACTAATTCAGATGATCCTGACCCAGATTTTCGTTTGCGGAATCATGGTGGCGCCGTCCAGGGCGGCCGATCCGATTACAGGTACCTGGAAGCTGGATGTGCAGGCTTCAAAGTTTGTGGCGGTGGAGCAGGCGCCGCGAGAACAGACGGAGTCTTACAAAGAACTTGCCTCCGGTGAGGTCGAACTGACCCTTGCGCGAATTGCGAAGGACGGCACACAGTCGATGTGAGGCTAACATGGCCGGCAGAGGGAGGAGCCGTTCAGGATCCTACTGGCGCCCTAGGGAAGGGTAGATCGGCAATCGAAACGTTACGGGCACCCGGCGATTGGCTGGTCACCTTTCTGGAGAATGGCAAGCAATGGTCAACGATGCGGAAGGTAATTAGCCCAGACGGGAGAACAATGACTCAAACAGCCAAATTCGTCGATGCTCACGGGCGGACTCTGACGCAAATCCAGTTGTTGAGACGGCAGTAGTCGATCTCTAAGCGTTCAAAACGAATTGCTGGCTCAGCCCAAACCTAGCTGATCCTGTCGAGCGCCCCTTTTGCCCCGACTTGCATGGTGCTGAATTCGGAATACAACATCGTTATCACAGGAGGATTTCCGTTACCGTAACACCCAGTGCCAAGAGAGCGTTCTCATTCCTCGTGATAGCCTTTGCACGATCAGTCAGGAGCGATGCAAATGAGGATTCTGGTTTCAGTTGTCTATACGGCGGTTGTCCTATTATCAGCGGGGCTCAACGGCGACGATGCGTTCGCTCAGGATGCAACGGACACGAAGCCGGCGACGATCTGGTACAGCGAGCAGTTTATTTTTCACTCGAAGTCTCTGCAACGGGACTTTTTGATCCAAGTCGCCAAACCCCTAAAGCCTCAGACCTCCAAGGTGCCGGTTATTTACATTCTCGACGGCACCAGTCTCTTCCCCCCGGTGGCGTACATGATGCAGGCGTATGGCGGGTTCGGGGACTCTGCCCCAGCCTATGTTGTCGGAATTGGTTATCCAGATCAGACGCTCGAACAATATTTCAGCCTGCGTACTCACGATCTTATGTCCGGACCTCTCCCGGATTCCGTCAAATCAATGCCAGACTCGTTCAAGGCTGCTGCCGCGTCCGGAAACGGTGCCGGATTCGCGAAGTTTTTGCTGCAGGAATTGCGCCCCATGATCGAGCGCCGTTACCCCGTTGACCCGCATCAGTCGATTCTCGCAGGACACTCATTAGGGGCCGCATTCGCCGCGCACGTGTTGCTGCATGACTCAGGGGCCTTCGACGACTATCTCCTGTGTAGTCCAAGCATCTGGACACAGCCGCAATTACTGGACAACGCATCGACATTTCATGCAGCGAGCCCCCTCAAGGTCTTCATCGGGGCCGGGACCAGAGAAGACGACAATTTTGCCGAAGGGCATATGTTGCCGAATGCCCACGAACTCGTGACGAGATTGCAGAACCATGCATCAGGAGTCGATGTGAGATTAGTCGAGTTCGAAGGCAAAAACCATGGCACCGCCTTACCTGATTGCATCTCTCAAGGCATTCGGACCTTATTACCGTCGCCAGCGGCCGCATCGACCTTCTGAATAGTCATTCGAACTGGCTTTGCAACATAATCCAGCCGACTTCTTACCTCTGTGGACTCCTTGCAGGCTGGTTTTTCAGCAGCAGACCAGAGGACCGTTAGCCCATGCCACAGAATCGTCGACAACAAGGACGGCCGCGAAGAAACTCTGAGTCCACTTCGTTGCTGTTGGTTGTGAGCGAAACGACCGCCAAACCGGAAATCGTCTCAATTCACGATAAGAGTCCTTACCGCTCACCGAACGCAGGCACGGTCCAGCAGTCAGTCAGCTTGCGATTCGGCGATTATGC
The DNA here is from genome assembly GCA_966443485.1 of uncultured bacterium. Lineage (GTDB taxonomy): Bacteria > Acidobacteriota > Terriglobia > Terriglobales > Acidobacteriaceae > Telmatobacter. The sequence goes on from CBJOJD010000173.1 coordinate 9,517, forward strand.
GTAGAGTGAATGGCCCACGTTTCTGAATCTCGCTGCTATTCTGTGCGCAAAGCTCGCATTGGATCGATGTGTGAAGCCCGGCGCGCGGGAACGTAAGCCGCAAGCAACGCCGCCAGGCAGAGGAGCAAACTCACGCCGGAAAAGACCGCTGGATTTGCCGCGGTTGTGCCAAACAACAGAGATTGAAGCCACCGGCTCATGAGGAAAGAACCGACTGTGCCCAGCGCGACCCCAGTCAGCGCGAGCCGCAACGTCTTACCGAGGACTCCTCTTCGAACCAGCCGTGAACTCGCTCCCAACGCCATTCGGACGCCAATCTCCCTGGTGCGCTGGTGAACCGAGTACGAAATTAACGCGTAAACTCCGAGCGACGCAAGCAACAGCGCGAACCCCGCAAATCCCGACAACAACATGAGCAGAAAGCGCCGCGGCGAGACCACTTTGTCAACCAGTCCCTGCAGCGTTTGAAAATCCGTGACCGGGAGATTCGGATCGATGGGCCGCAACGCCAGTTTGATACTTGTGGCCAGGCTGGGAGGGGGCAGTGTGGTGCGCACGATGAGGCGCATGGCTGCGTAGTCGTCGCTTTGGCGCATCGACAGATAAAGTTCATTGCCGCTCATCTGCTCAGGACCGCCATGATGGACGTCGCCGACGATTCCGATGACGCGGCGACCGCCGTCGGCAGGCGCAATGATCTGGCCAATGGCGTTCTGGCCGGGCCAGAGGGCGCGGGCCAGAGATTCGTTGACAACCGCGACCGGCTCGGTATTCGCGCGATCTCCCTCAGTGAATTCGCGGCCAGATTTGAGAGGAACGCCCAAAGCCTCGAAGTAGCCATCGGTAACGACGCGTATGTATGCCTCAGGAGGGAAGTGGACCTTGTCGTAGACCTGACCTTTGGCCTTGACCTGCCATCCACGATCGCCGTCGAGTGGAAGCACGTCGGCAATGCCTGCGGCGGAGATGCCCGGAATGGAGCGGGTACGCTCCAGCACCTGGTCGATAAATGCATTCTGTTGCGTCAGACCCGAGATTCGGAAACTCGGGTCGATTCGCAACGCGGCGGCGCTCTCAGGTTGAAACCCAAGATTGACATCCAGCACGTGCAGGAAGCTTTGCATGAGCAGTGCTGCGCCGACCAGGAGCACGCAAGCGAGCGCGAACTGTGAGACCACCAGCCCGTCGCGGAACCAGCCATGCCGGTGGCTGCCGGTTGACTCGCGTCCCGTCTGCTGGAAAGCTTCG
>CBJOJD010000174.1:0-10678 GCA_966443485.1 uncultured bacterium
CCCATGAGTTCCTGGAGAAGACTCCGGAGGAGTTCGAGCGCACCATCTACTTCAAGGAGAATGCCAGCTGGCTTCTGGCTCAAGAACTGGCGCGCCTCAAGCCGGGCACGGACATCGCCTTAGGTACGGCAACCGATCCCTACCAACCCTTGGAACGCCGCCAATTCCTGACGCGTTCCCTGCTCGAAGTCTTCACTCGCTACCAGGGATTCAAGCTGGGGATTGTGACCAAATCGAACCTGATCACCCGGGATCGCGATCTACTCCATGCCCTATCGAAGAAGCATCAGTTGACGGTAGCGATCACAATCACAACGATGGACGTCCGGCTCGCTCGCCTGCTCGAACCGCGCGCACCGCGGCCCGACCTTCGCATAGACACGGTCAGACAGTTGCGCCAGGCCGGAATTCGGGCGGGCGTGCTCTGTTCCCCGTTGATGCCCGGCATAACAGACGCTCGCAGTTCCATCGCCCGGGTCGCCAAAGCTGCCGCAGAGGCGGACGCGCGGTTTTTCTCCGCCAACGCCCTGTTCCTGAAACCCTGTTCCCAGCCGACGTTCTTCCGCTTCCTCGAAGAGAACTTTCCGGAGCAGCTACCGCAGTACCGGCGCCGCTATGCGGAGAATGCCTTCGTATCCCCGGAATACCGGAAACGAGTACAGGAGGTAGTTGACTCTGTTTGTCGGGAATATAAGCTTGGCAGGCGCTTTGAAGAAGCTCCTGAGAAGCCGACGTCTTCGTTCGAAGGCGCTCAGGGCTGGCTGCCCTTCTCCTGATCTGGATTGACGCTCAAGCAGGCACACCACTGACGCAGTGATGCGCGCACGACTCTGCTGCGCCTAGAACGCCCAGATGGTGCAGAGAACGAGCAGAATGGCGCCTACGGTGACAACCTGGTAAACCACATCTGCGGTGTGGTGCGCGTTCAAAGACCGACCATCAAGGGAGCTGACTGCGTTGGATGCGCGGTGGGGAGGGATCTGCATTCGAGCGTCTGCCTTTCTTTGCCGGGCGGCAAAAATTCGCTGGCCTCAAAACGAATGGTGCTGAGATGGGGACGGCGTCGGTCCGGGTGCAACGTGATGATCCGGTCTTGTTTGTTTAGACGCTGCCGCATCAAGAGAGATGCCAATTGTTTATCGACTTTTCAATTAGGATCGCTCTGGTATCTTCTATCGTCCGATTTCTTGTTTTGAGCAAGATATTTGTTTGTCTTTTGCGACGCGATCGTTCCGTCGGTAACCGGTGTAAAATCTGCCTCGTGAACACTGGTCCGGAACTCATCCGTCCTTCAGAGACTCGGGAACGCAATTGGCTGCCCATGGCGATCGCCGCCGGAGCTGTCGTCCTCATCGCCGCCATCGTCCTGTTGGTGTGGCAGCATGGCCGAAGTGCCTCCAACGTCGCTCCGATAAACGCAAGCGTGGACGCCTACGCAGCCAATCTCCCCATCACTGGCTTGGTCATGAGCGAATCAGGGAACCTGGCCGGCGGAAAGGTCACCTATGTCGATGGCCACATCGCCAACAAGGGGAGCCGTACAGTCAGCGGAATCACCGTCCAGGTGCTGTTTCGAAATGCCGCTCACGAGGTCGCTCAGAACGAGACCCAGCCGCTCAAGCTGATCCGCACCCGCGATCCCTACGTTGACGTGCAACCGGTTTCCGCGGACCCCCTGAAGCCTGGCGACGAGCGCGATTTCCGGCTCATCTTCGATTCAGTTACCCCGGACTGGGACGGCGCCTATCCCGAGGTGCGCATCCTTCACGTTCAGACGCAGTGACCGGAAGATCCTAATCAGCCGGACGGTGGCCCGCCAATTTAGGCCGTCCACCGCCGCACGGCAGCTCGGCGCATGGCAAAGAAGTGCCAGATCAGAGTTCCCCAAACGGCAACAATGGCAATGGGCACGATAGCTCCTGGCAGCACGTCGCGCCCTGCGCGGGCCGACTGAATCGTTCCCACTTGCAGAATCGCAAACAGGCAGAGCATCTCCGCCTTGAGCCACGACAACATGGCAATTGAAAGTCCCTGGACCGCCTCTCGGTTCCGCGCAGCCATGCGAATCGGGAAGTTGAAAGAGGCGTGGATGCGCGCAACCAGTGCTATGAGCAGATAAACGAACGTGGACACGGCCGGCTGGGTCCAGAGCGCAACCGGCGCCGCCCAGCTCGTTGGCTGTCCGCCCGCGTCGAAATGAGTGGGGATATGGGCCGGAAGCGGATTCGGACCGAAGAACGCCCACAAGGTGATGCCCCAGGTCACGGCCAGTGCGGCTATCGACAACAACTCCAAATTCTTGCGCAAGAATCTTTCCTGTTCCGTGAGACTGCGGTCTCAGCCAAACCGGGCTCGCTCAATCGACTGGCGAAGGTCTTCGCCCGACATGTCGACCCGGATGCACATCTCGGCCAGACGGGAGCGCATGCGGTCGCCGATCCGATCGCCGAGCGTCTGTTCCCGGGCAGCCCGCTGCTCCGGCGTCATGCTGGCCCCGGCCGAGGGTAGATCGGGATAGTTGGTCGTCACGATGGTGGTCAGCTTGTCGTTGTAGCGGGTGTTGAGGATCAAAGCCACCGTGTCCCACAGCCACTCATTCGGCTTCTGTGCCCCCAGGTCATCGAGCACCAACACATCGGCCGAGAACACCGGCTTGAGCAGTTCCAGTTCGGTAGTGTTCACCTGTGGGTTGTAGCTGTTCTGAATACTCTTGAGCAGTTCCCGGTAGTCGCAAAAAAGACCCCGAGCCCCTCTCTCCCGGATGAGGCGCTGCAGGACGCCCACCGCCAGGTGAGTCTTGCCCAGCCCCATGGAGCCCACAAACATCAAGCCCTTTCCGGCCGTATCGACCGGATACTCTTCCACAAACCGCCGCGCGGTTAAAAGAGCGGTGCCCAGCGATGGGTCAGCCCCTTTGAAGGTGGGATCGAAGTTATCGAGGGTACAGCGACGATAGCGTTCTGGAATATGCGCCGCCGTTAACCGCAACGATTCGCGCTCGAGTTGCTGGCAGGGGCAAGGACGGGAGACCCACCGGCCGGTGTCGGACATCACCCGCACCAAACCGACGCCTCCGCAGATGGAACATGTAGTCATGGCTCTCCTTCAGCCTAGCGCAATCGAGACCGGGGGATTTCCTGGCGGGCGCTCATTCGGGTGTGGAAAAGCGCCGCGCCCGTCAAAGTCGCCTCGGTTGCTTACAATCGGATCGCACGAAAAATGCTCTTTCGCGGCGTTCCCAAGGGCGCCAGCAGAAAAAGGAACACACCGGTGAAAATCGCTTCCACTCTACTCTCGCTTTGCGCATTGTGCCTGCTGCCCCTGGCGGGCGCACAGGAGCCCGGTACCAAACCTGAGACAAAGGCGCCCCCGGCCACCCCCACCGCCCCTGCGCTTTCTCCCTCAGGCCATCCCGCCAATGCCTATTGGCTAGCGCACGACAAGCAGCTGCTTACCGATTTCGGGTGGCTAGCTCGCTACAAAGATACCGACGAAAAGCTCGGTCCGCCGGCTCCGGGACAGGACCGGGTCGTGTTTATGGGCGACTCCATCACCGAGGGCTGGCACTTCACCGGGCCAGACGGGTCGTTCAATGACAAACCCTACGTGAATCGCGGGATCAGCGGCCAGACCTCACCGCAGATGCTGGTGCGCTTTCGCCAGGATGTCGTCGATCTGCACCCGAAGGTGGTCGTCCTGCTCGCCGGAACCAATGACATCGCCGGCAACACCGGTCCTATGACCCTGGAAGAGACGGAAGCTAACCTGCAGTCCATGGCAGAGATCGCCTCCGCCAATCAGATCCGCGTAGTCCTCTGCTCCGTGCTGCCGGCCTACGATTTTCCATGGCAGCCGGGGATGGAACCAGCGATCAAGGTTGAAAATCTGAATGCCTGGATCAAGAAGTATGCGGCGGAGAAGGGCTATCCCTACGTGGACTACCACTCCGCGATGAAGGATCAGCGCGACGGCCTGCCGGAGAAGCTGAGCAAGGACGGGGTACACCCCAACCTGGCCGGGTACGCGATCATGACTCCCCTCGTGGAGGATGGAATCGCCAAGGCCCTGAAGCAGTAAGAGGCGGCTCCCGGAGTCGACCCGGGAGCCCGCAACCTTGACTTACTGGGTCGACGAAGGAGACGAAGTGGTGCTCGCTGGAGCCGGTGTGGTGTGGGCCGGCGTGGCTGGATTCTTGGACAAGCTCCGGATGTAGACGATCAGAGCCTTGACGTCATCGTTCTTGGCACGGGCAGCGTCTTCGGGGGGCATCTTGTCCTTGCCTTTGCGAATAATGTCGAAAAGCTCCTGATCGGACTTGCCTTCCAGCGTCTTGGGATCCGTCCAGTCCACGAGGGTGAGGTTCATATCCTTGGCCAGGTCGGTTTTTCCATCACCCGTGGCCCCATGACAGATGGCACAGTCCAGTTGGTAGATCTCTTTGACGTGAGGCGGCACTTGGCCGGAGCCTTTGCCGGCGTTCGGGCCGGACGATCCCTCCTGCGAGAGCGCTGCCGCCCCAGGGACAAAGCGGTAGCCGAACAAGAGCACAACAGACAGGAGGAGCAACAGTTTGCGCATGGTGGTCTCCTCCAGTTGCATGGTGTCAGGGGAAATGGCATCGTGCAGCTGGTTTGATTTGTGCCCACCATTATAGGCAAATTCCTCACGCCGTCCAGTGACGGGAGAAATTGCCAAGGGGGCAAATTCCCCCTACAATAAAAGGATTGCAGGAAAGGTTTTAGAGAGCGATGCCCAAGGAAAAGATCCATCCCAACTACGACTCCGTCCGCGTGGTCTGTGCCTGCGGAAACAATTTTGAGACCCGCTCGACTCACAAGGGCGATATTCACGTGGAAATCTGCTCCGTTTGCCACCCGTTCTTCACCGGCAAGCAGCGCCTGGTGGATACCGCTGGCCGCGTCGAGCGCTTCCGCCGCAAGTACGCCAAGGCGGGCGAAGCCACCGCAGCCAAGTAGCTGCCACGGCAGGGTTAGCAAGACGGGCCTCCGCTGTGGCGGAGGCCCACGCGTGTTTGGACGTGTTCGCCAACGGCGATCAGCTGGCAACCACCCGTTGATCGGCATACAACTGCTACCCCGGGCTGACGGCTGTCAGCTGTGAGCTGGACACATGGCAGGTAGAGGATTCACGGTGAAGAAGAACTGGGACAACCCGATTGAGCATGCTATGCCCGAAAATACCCGGGTACCGGCGGAGATGCGCATCGGGCCGGTGGCCGTACGTCCAGCAACTGTCCTGGCTCCCATGGCGGGCGTCACCGACACTGTTTTCCGCCGTTTCATTCGTCACGCCAGCCTGTTCTCCACGGAACAGGGGTCGGTCGTCGAGGAGAACGGGGTCGACGCCGAAGTCAGCAATGCCCAATCCGGCTGCGGCCTGTTGATGACCGAGTTCACCTCGGCCGACGGACTCTCCCGGATGCGCGAGGCCAAGCGCAAGCGCTACCTGACCTTCTACGACGACGAACACCCCATCTCCGCGCAGCTCTTCGGCTCGAACCCCGCCACCCTGGCAGACGCCGCCCGCATCGTCCAGGACACCGGCTTCGACACCGTCGACCTGAACCTGGGCTGCCCCGCCAAGCGGGTGGTCGGCTGCAATGGAGGTTCCGGCCTGTTGCGCGATCTGCCCAAGATCGGGGAGATCTTCCGCGAGGTCCGCAAGGCAGTCTCGATTCCCTTCACCGTGAAGTTCCGCCTCGGCTGGAACGACACCAACATCATCTGCGTGGAGTTGGCCCGCATGGCCGAATCAGAGGGCCTAAACGCGGTCGCCCTGCACGCTCGCACCCGCGAACAGGCCTATACCGGCCAAGCTCGCTGGGAATGGATTGCGGCGGTAAAGCAGGCGGTCGGCATTCCGGTCATCGGCAACGGTGATATCCGCACCCCGGAAGACGCCGCCGCCATGGTGGCCAAAACGGGTTGCGATGCGGTCATGATCGGACGCGCCGCTCCCGCCAATCCCTGGATCTTTCGCCAGATCGCGCAGTACACCTCCACCGGCAGCTACGACAAGCCCACGGTCCAGGACCGCTATCGCATGATCCGCGCCTACTTCCAGATGCTGCTGGAAGAGGCGGAGGTGAGCCAGTCGCTGCCCCGCGACGCGCGCATGGGCGAGACCGCCGGCAAGATGAAGCAGTTCGCCTCCTGGTTTACCCACGGCGTGCCCGGCGGAGCCAAGCTCCGCGCCAACATCTACCAGGCCAAGACCGGGGCGGCCGTCCTCGACCAGGTGGACGCGTTCTTCGCAGCCCAAGTCGACAACGGCACTTCATCCGAGGAAACCGAGAGCGAAAGCACCGGAATGGCCAACTTCAGCGACGCCGCCCTCGTCTGCGACTAACGGACCCGTCAAATCAATCGGTACAAGTCATCCTGCGCAGTCACAGCACCTTCCGCAGCCACTGGCCGGTGTGGGAGTGCAGATTGGCGGCGATCTCTTCTGGCGTGCCCTCGGCCACGATCCTGCCTCCGCCCTCTCCGCCCTCGGGCCCCATATCGATCACCCAGTCCGCGCTTTTGATCACATCCAGGTTGTGCTCGATCACCAGCAGCGAGCCGCCTCCGTCGATCAGCTTGCGGAAGGCGGTCAGCAGCTTCGAGACGTCATCGAAGTGAAGTCCAGTAGTCGGCTCGTCCAGGATGTAAAGCACGCGGCTGGCCTGCGATGGCTTGGCGGTGGCATTGGCGTTGCGCACCTGCGCCAGATGCGCGGCAAGCTTCACACGTTGCGCCTCGCCTCCGGAGAGGGTCGTCGCCGATTGCCCCAGGCGAAGATAGCCCAAGCCCACCTCGTCGAGCACCGCCAGCTTATCCAGCAGCCGGTTCTGTCCGGAGAAGAAGCGGAGCGCCTCCTTCACCGTGAGCTGTAGCACCTCGTGGATGTTCTTCCCCTTGTACTGGACCTCGAGAATGCGCGCCTGGTAACGGGTACCGTTGCAGTCTTCGCAAGGCAGCTCCACATCGGCCAGGAACTGCATCTCCACCGTGACGGTGCCGTCGCCCTCACAGGTATTGCAGCGTCCTCCCGGCACGTTAAAGCTGAAGTGTCCCGGCGTGAGCGAGAGGCGTTTGGCTTCTGGCTGCGCTGCAAAGAGTTCGCGGATCAGGTCGAAGCCTTTGATGTACGTGATGGGATTGGAGCGGGGCGTACGGCCGATGGGCGTCTGGTCTACCAGCACCACATCGTTGAGCCGTTCCGCGCCGCTCAAAGACTTGAAGGTGGCGGAAGGATCTGCCCCGTCCGTCTGGCCTAACGCCCGCGCCACAGCCCTGTACAAGACCTGGTGCACCAGCGTCGACTTGCCGGAGCCAGACACCCCGGTGATGGCCACCAGCAAGCCCATCGGAATCTCGACGTCAATCCCGCGCAGGTTGTTGGCCGTTGCGCCTCGCAGCACCAGCTTTTCCCTTCCCGGAGCACGCCGCCGAGTGGGCACCGGGATGGTGATTTGGCCGGAGAGATAGCGTCCGGTGAGCGAATTGGGATCGGCTTCAATCTCGGCGAGAATCCCCTCGGCCAGCACCTTGCCGCCGAACTCGCCGGCGCCGGGGCCGAGATCGAGCAGGTGGTCGGCAGCGCGAAGGACATCGGGATCGTGCTCCACCACCAGGATGGTATTGCCGAGGTCGCGCAACTCTTCGAGGATGTGGATCAGCCGCGCCGTATCGCGCGTGTGCAGGCCGATGGATGGCTCATCCAGAACATAGAGCGCGCCCACCAGCCTTGATCCCAGCGAGGTAGCAAGCTGGATGCGCTGTGCCTCTCCTCCGGAAAGCGTGGAGGCCAGCCGGTCAAGCGTCAGGTATTCAAGACCCACGGCATCCAGAAAGGTCAGCCGCTGCTGCACTTCCTCGAGAATCGAGCCCGCGATCTCCTGCTGCATGGGACTCAGCTTGATCTCGGAAAAGAATGTCTTGGCTCGCGCGATGGTGAGCGCGGCGGCCTGGCAAATGTTCAGGCCATTCAAGCGTACCGCTCGCGCTTCTGCCCGCAGACGCTGCCCACGACATTCGGGGCACTCCGCATAGCCGCGGTACTTGCTGAGCATGACGCGGACGTGCAGCTTGTACTTCTTCTTCTCCATCTGGGCGAAGAAGCCATAGACGCCTTCGAAGCTTCCTTTGCCTCGCAACACGATCTCGCGGCTGCTCTCCGGCAATTCGCGCCAGGGCACATCCAGAGCGACGCCCAGGGTGCTGGCCTGCTTCTTCAGGTCCGTAAACCAGGAACGGTACTTCGGCCGGTTCCAGGGATCGATTGCTCCGTCATTCAGGCTCAAGCCTTTATCCGGGATTACCAGGTTCAGATCGAAGTCGACGGTGTTGCCGAATCCCTGGCAGCGGGGGCATGCGCCGAACGGATTATTGAAGCTGAAGAGGCGCGGCTCCGGTTCGCGTCCGGGACGATGGCAGTTCGCACACTCAAACGCAGATGAGTAACGATGCATCGGCCGCTCCGGCGTCTCCTCCCGCGGAACTTCTTCGAAGATCACTTCGCCCGCCTCGCGGTAGGCAATCTCTGCTGCATCCACAATGCGGCCGCGATTCTCGGCGTTCACCACGATGCGATCGACGAGCACGAACACGGGGAGAGTGAAGTCCAGGTCCAACAGAGACTCGGGCGTGGAGAACTCGAAGATAGTGCCGCGCTGATAGAGGCGGTTGAATCCTCCCGTACGCAATTGCACGAGCCGGGCCTTGAGAGCCTCGGTCATCACAGCATCTTGGCCGGGAAGTTCGTTGGCCTTGGCTGCTACGCTTTTGCTTCCTCGCGGCTTCTTGACCGGCTTCTCTTCAACGATTGGCTTGGGTTCGTCGTGACGAACCGGGAAGAGCGCGTGCAAGCGCGTTCCCTCCCCCAGCGCAAGGATGGCGTCTGCGATCTCGTCGATGGAGTCGCGCCGTACCAACCCATCGCAATACACGCAGTGCACCGTGCCGCAGCGTGCATAGAGCAGTCGCAGATAGTCGTAGATCTCGGTCGCGGTGGCAACCGTCGAACGCGGATTGCGCGTGGTGTTCTTCTGCTTGATGGCAATCGCCGGAGCGAGACCTTCAATCTCGTCCACATCGGGCTTTTCGATGCGCTCCAGAAACTGCCGCGCGTACGCCGAGAGCGATTCAACGTAGCGGCGCTGTCCTTCGGCATAGATGGTGTCAAAGGCCAGCGAACTCTTGCCTGAGCCCGACACGCCGCTCACCACGGTGAGCTTGCCGTGCGGAATCTCGCAGGAGATGTTCTTCAGGTTGTGGGTCCGCGCGCCGCGGATCACGATGGAGTCGTTCGAGGCTGTCAACGAAAAGGCACCGGTTCAGCGGCCGAATCCTGCTCGTATCAAGCTGCAATGGCATGAGAACCACTGTCGCGCCAACAACGAGAGAGAGAGGCGATCGCTGCAAGAAATTCGACCGGCTGCCTATGCTCGTACACAGAGCTGAGGGCAGACCGGACCATCTTTCATTATAGGTGGTGCGCAATGCGTTGTAGTTTTTGGGTGGACACATTGAGCAGCGCCGATCGAATCCTTTTAGTGACCGGCGCTCATACAAATCGTCCTCAGACACGCGTGGGTGAAGCCGGAAGATCCGGTCGACCCATCTATTTTTTGCTCTGAGCTTTACGCTACGAGAGCGGGCACATAGGAATAGGTTGGTTGAGGCACCGCCACGGGCTCCACCTCGCGATCCAGAATGCTCGCCAGACCCAGAAGCACTTCTGACGCGCATGCCGGGCAGGTTCGCGAGCAATTGCTCACGCAGTTGCAATCCTGGCAAAGATACGCCGAGGTCAATGGAATATGCAGCGGCATCGGGGAGGCCATAGGTTCACCTGTTCGCTTTGAGATGAGAGATAACATAGGTTCACCTGCGTAGGTTCTACATCCAGGAGTGAAAGGGACAAACCTCGGAACACTAGAGAAGATGCGCCAAAACCAAGGAAAGTTGTTTTCAGGTTCAAAGTCCCGCTGTAAGCCCAGGTCGCAAATGCACCGTAACTGTATGTTGATAGTGACGCCAAGGCACCCTGCGTAACAAGATCACCACAGTTAGTTACGGGTGGATCTTGACACCGTTAAAAGCCTTTTGATCAGAAGGCTTGTGGAAAAACAGTACTGCTCGCGCAGCGCGAATTTCGCGGCAACGAATCTCGCTCTTTCCCGGGTGGCTGCCATTCTAGCGCAATAGATCACTAAGTCGAACAATCCACATGCAGTTTCCTACAGGTGTTTCGCTCCAGTTATCTCTCTCCTGGAGCGAAACACTTTGAGCCACTAAATCGAGAAGGTGTTGTGCTCCTGGTCGTACTGCTGCTCCGTCTTGGCTCCCTTGTGGGCCGCGCGATCAGCCATTCGCTCCATCTTCTTGTGCTCCTCCTGCTCCGGGTTGACGGAATCCTGCACGATGGTGGGTCGTTCGGTTTCTGGTCTCTTGGCGGGAACGTTGTTGATTTTGGTGGTCATAGCACTCTCCGTGTGCATACGATGCCCAGCGCGCGCAGGACGGATGCAAGCGCCTGCGATCCCGCTCTGCGCCACAAACCTGCCAAATCCACCCAGGATTCGCGCAAAATCACCCTTTCGCCGCCCTGCCCGAGGGCAGCGAAATTCAGCTCGTTCAAAGCTTTAGGTGAGAATTGGCGGGCCCTCCCC
>CBJOJD010000175.1:0-10516 GCA_966443485.1 uncultured bacterium
CCGAGGGATACGACGCGGCAGGAGATAGGCTACGTTGCGCTGGTGGTGCGCGAGTACGACGAGGCCATCGCGTTCTATCGCGACAAGCTCGGATTCCGGCTGGTGGAAGACACTCCACTGGAGGGGCAGAAACGCTGGGTTCTGATGGCGCCACCGGGATCGGCGGGCACGCTGCTATTGCTGGCTCGAGCAGCCACACCGGGGCAGGCGTCGCGCATCGGCGACCAGACTGGCGGCCGTGTGTTTCTCTTCTTGCGCACGAATGATTTTTGGCGCGATTATCACGCCATGACGGCGCGGGGAATTGAGTTTCGCAGGCCGCCTAAGGAAGAGAGCTACGGCACGGTGGCCGTCTTTGAGGATCTATACGGGAACCTTTGGGACCTGCTCGGACTAAAGTCCTCCAATAAATCCGGGCCGGCGCTCTTACAGAGTCAATGAAAGCAGCGAAAATCTCCGGAGTACACGACAAAGCGCTGGTCGCGGAGGAAGCCGATCAGCGTCAGCCCGAACTCCCGAGCCAGCTTGACCCCCAGACTCGAGGGTGCGGAGACGCAGGCCAGCGCGGGAACGCCAGCTGCGAGTGCTTTTTGCACGATTTCAAAGCCGCCTCGTCCACTTGCCCAAAGCAGGCAGTCATGCAGAGGAACGCGATCCTGGAGCAATGCCCAGCCGATGACTTTGTCAACCGCGTTGTGGCGTCCGATGTCTTCGCGCATGACGAGCAGCTCTCCATTGGAACTGAAGAGCGCCGCGGCGTGAAGGCCGCCGGTGCGTTCAAAGACCGCTTGTTTTTCGCGGACCTTGACGGGTAAATCGCGAAGGATTTGGGGAGAAACACGAAAATCCGGATTCGGATGGCTGAGCTCTCTGCGCCGTATGGCATCAATGGACGCCTTGCCGCAGATCCCACAGCTGGACGCAGCAAAGAAGTTCCGCTGGAGGTTCAGTGGGGAGAGTTCATGGTCGTGGATCTCAGCGCTGACAATGTTCCCTTTCATGCTCGACGTTTGAGGTTGTTCTTTGATGGCGAGCAGTTCACGACGTGATTGAATCAGGCCCTCGGTGAGCAGAAATCCGGCGGCTAACTCCAGATCATGGCCTGGAGTGCGCATCGTGACGGATAGGGGCGCATCCCCGATTCGAATCTCAAGAGGCTCCTCAGCGGCAAGGGCATCCTGCGTGGCTCGAACGCCATCCGGTGTCCATTCATGGACCTGAGTGAATGCGAGGCTGAGGGGAGGAGGACGCATCTCAATATCGGCTTAGACGAGGGCAGGGCTGAAATCGTTCTTGCTGCCGGCGCTGCGCGCTGCAGTTTGCGGGCTGTTTCCGTCTTCGATAGCATCTCACTTTAGGGGCGTAAGCCGGAAACTCGGGGAGAAAGAGGATATTGACATGAAATTACGCATCAAAGGGGATTCGCTGCGCTTTCGCATCGCGCGGTCAGAGGTGGCGCGGTTAGCAGAAGTGGGACGAATCGAAGAGACCGTTCACTTTGGTGTGGAGGAATCAGCCCGGCTTACGTATGCAGTAGAGCGGAGTAATCAATCCGAGGCGGTGCGGGTGCGGTATCGGCAGGGGGAACTGTGCGTGCTTCTGTCGGAAAAGGCTGCCGATGAATGGATACGGGGCGAAGAGGTGGGGATTTACGGCAGCATTGCGTTCGGACAAGGAGCGCTGGAGCTGAGCATCGAGAAGGACTTTGCTTGCCTTGACCGGAGCGATGCCGACAACGTGGACACCTTTCCGCATCCGCGCCAGAGTTCGATCTGCTGACGGTTCTACGTCGGAGACCGAAGACGTAGTTGGGGATTTGAGACTGCGGGTAAGGCTATCTGCCCGAGAGATCGCCTTGTGCGACTTCTCCCAATGACATCTGGGGAGCGGGCATGATGGCGGGGGACGAGTGCGGCTTACCTGGGCGATCCACTGAAATCCGGGTATGCACGGCGAATCGGCTGAGTTGTGGCGAGAGGGATGGCAGGTCGGTGAGCGCCACGTCGTCCCAGCTGCGCAGCAGGCTTTTCACAATCAATTTGATGTCCGAGCGAAACGTGGCCCGCGCCATGTACTCGTCATCGAGGGATTGCTTCAGCGGCAGAATCACCCCATGATAGTAGGACTCCAGATTGTGATTGGGGACCGCTGACAGCGTAACTTCCTCGCGCGCGAACACGACGGTAGCGCGGCCGGTAATCCCAGGGCGGCACATCAAGTGTGCGGACTGATGCTTGGGGAGCTTGGGGCGCGGACCTACCAGACTCATATCTCCGCGCAGCACATTGAAGATCTGAGGCAGCTCATCCAACTTCCACCGGCGCAGGAACGGCCCGACCGGCGTGAAGCGCTGGTTGATGGAGGTTGTGACGGAGGGGCGCTCACCTGCGCGGCGCACAGGCATGGTCCGGAACTTGAAAATGGTGAAAGCCTTGCCGTGCCGTCCCATGCGCTGTTGCCGGAAGAGCACAGGTCCAGGAGAGGTGAGCCTCACGGCGACCGCGGTGGCAAGCAGCACGGGCAGCGCAACCGGGAGCGTCGCCGTTACCGCGAGAATGTCGAAAACCCTCTTGAACCCGGAACCGGACCAGCGGCTTAGGGCAGGACGATAGGCGGCGCTAAGTACGGTATGCGACTTAGCGGTTTCTGCGCTAAGTCGCTCTGAAGCGGCGAATGTGCTGGGACGGGGATCACGAGCGCTTGCAAAAGGCGTACTTTCAGGGATTCCGGAAAAGCCCGGATTGGCGCTCATAGATAGTCCTCCACGGTAATGACACTTGCCAGCTTTTTCGTTTTTTGGTCCAAGGCGATAGCGCAAGAACTTGCCTCGGGCGCTCAAATTGCGAGCAGGGCATTAACGATCAGCGTTCGTTCCGGTTTCCTGAAGTAACACGATAACACTCCCGAACGGGTTACGAGCGGGGATGCTTCGAATTTTCCTATGTATATAGTCAGGGCTCCGGTTCAAGTCCCTATGTGAGAGAAGCGCAGCTCACTTGGGGCGTGAGGATCGAGCCTGCCTCTGAGGTTGATTAAGCACTACGGCTGTGGGGCCAGGATACTGCGTCACGCGATCGACTGATGGTTCAATGAGTGCGTCGTCTCACCATAGCTCCAAGCCAAATCGGAATCAATCCTTTTCCTTACATGTACTTGCCTTATCTAACTCTGTAGTCCTGTTTTGGGCAACCCGTCTCTTTGTGTAGCCTAGATGGGACGGATTAATGCTGAGTTAAAGCATTCATTCTAAGCGACATTTTGTCGTTTCTCTGCACTTAAGAATCGCTGGTCATCATGCTAAACTCCGGTAATATGGATGCTTCACAATTCGGCTGGGCCCCGAAGGGCCCGTGGGCGAGACTCACGCCTGGCATGGCTTTGCGTTTGGCACGTCGGGTGGTTCTTCCGATCCTAATTGCCGGTTTCGCCCTGTCATTTACTGCTTCGGCTCAGCAACTTGACCAAGACTCGAGCTCCACTGCTTCCGACTGCACGGACCCCGCGGCAGCAGCAAGTTCTGCCTGTCAGCAAAACCAAGTGGGCTCTGGGCTATCTCTGCAAACTCAGCGATTTCCCGGCATGACGGTCGGGGACAGCAGCTCCCAACCGCGCACTCCAGGAACGTACTCGGATGTTGAGAGCTTGGCTCGCCAACGCGTGCAGCAGCCGATCGTGACTCGTCCCGAGCTGCTTACCGAGTTCCAGAAATTTGTTGCTTCCACAACGAGGCAAATTTTGCCTATTTATGGAATGTCTCTTTTTCGCAATGTGCCTTCGACATTCGCCCCGCTCGATTTGACTCCGGTGCCTGCAAGCTATGTGATCGGTCCCGGAGACGAGCTGCGCATCCGTGTTTGGGGGCAGGTGAGCTTCCAGTCCAATCTCCGGGTCGACCGCTCGGGAGACATCTTCATTCCGCATGTTGGCCCGGTCCACGTAGCCGGAGTTCGGGATTCGGACCTTGATTCACACCTTCGTGCTGCCGTTGCGCGTGTGTATCGAAATTTCGACCTGACCGTGGATGTGGGCCAGATTCGATCGATTCAGGTCTACCTCTCCGGGCAGGCTCGTAGGCCCGGGGTCTACACGGTCAGTTCGCTGAGTACGCTCATTGATGCGCTTTTCGCTGCTGGAGGACCATCGGTGCAGGGCTCGCTTCGCCATATTGAACTGCGTCGCGAGGGTTCGCTGGTCACGATTTTGGACCTTTACGGGCTGCTAACCAAAGGCGATAAGTCGAAGGATGTCCCGTTGGCGAATGGAGATGTGATCTTCATTCCACCCGTAGGGCCACAAGCGGCGATTACCGGGAGTGTACGCAGTCCCGCGATCTATGAACTCCGCCCGGACGAGAGCCTGGCTGACCTGATTGCAGATGCAGGTGGAGCAACAGCGGTGGCAGCTGCGGCTCGGATGACCATTGAGCGAATCGAGGATCATCGAGAGCGGCACGCGATGGACATCACCTACGATCAAAGCGGCCTTTCAACCAAGCTGGCCGATGGAGATCTGGTACGTCTCTTCTCAATCGTACCGAGTTACCAGAAGACGGTGACTCTGCGCGGCAATACCGCTAATCCGGGCCGCTTTGCGTGGCATCCGGGCATGCGGGTGAGTGAATTGATTCCGGACAAGGAGTCGCTGATCACCAGAAATTACTGGTGGAAGCGAGCTGAGCTGGGATTACCTTCTCCAGAGTTTGAGCCCAATCTCTCTTTGAGCACGCTGAGGCAGTCAACTGAGCTTCGCAATGTACCCCGGCCTGGAGAGACTGCTCCGAGGATGAATTTGATCAATCCTCAAACTGGGTTGCCCTATCCTCAGCCCGCCACACCAACGCAGCAGCAAGGCGTGACAGGTGTCTCGCAAGATCAAACTGGCTTTGCCCAGGATCAGCTGGACGATCAGCAAAACCCGGATAGCCCTGACTACCAGGGAGCCTACATTCAACAGCAGAATGCGGCAGTTCCTGGCCAGCAGCCTGCGAATGCTCAAGACCAAACACAGCAAGGCCAAACATCTCGGGCCTCTTCGGCGACCTTGGCGTCGCAAGAAGCCAATCCACTGAAGAAGTTCGGACCCGGAACGCAGCGAACTCAGGTGCGCATTCTTGCACCGGAAATTGACTGGAGTTATGCCGCGATAGAGCGATTGGATCCGAGCACCTTGAAGACGACTGTTGTCTCTTTTGATCTTGGAAAGCTGGTTTTGAACCATGACGTAGCGCAGGACATGGAGCTTCAGCCGGGGGACGTTGTGACGATCTTCTCGGAAGCGGATATCAGGTTGCCCCTTGCACAGCAAACCAAACTCGTGACGCTCGAAGGAGAGTTTACCCACGGCGGTACGTACAGCGTCCGACCGGGCGAGACACTGAGGCAGCTAGTTGAGCGCGCCGGCGGGTTTACGAATAACGCGTATCTGTTTGGGTCTGAGTTTTCCCGAGAGTCGGTACGTGTGATTCAGCAGGCAAGGATTGACGAGTATATCCAATCCCTTCAAGCCGAGATGGAGCGGGGCACTCTAGCGGCGGCCTCGACTCAGGATGTGGCATCTGCGACTGCCGCTCAGTCGACCGAGCAAGATCTGATTTCGCGGCTGCGCCAGGTCCATGCGACCGGACGTATCGTGCTCGAGTTTCATCCCGACACGGCAGGACTTTCGGCAATTCCTGATCTTCAGCTCGAGGACGGCGACAAGTTCGTGGTCCCTTCGCTTCCTGCGAATATCAACGTGGTCGGTGCGGTGTCCGATCAGAATTCTTTTCTATATAACCGAAACCGACGCGCGGGTGCGTACCTGAAACTTGCAGGCGGTCCGAACCGGAATGCTGACCATCGGCACGCGTTCATCATTCGTGCGGATGGCGAGGTGGTGAGCAACTCAAACGAGAAGAGCGGACCATGGGGTGCTAACTTCGAGAAGCTGCGCATTTACCCCGGGGACACGATCGTTGTACCGGACAAGGTGTTTAAACCGAGCGCTTTGCGGGGATTCCTTGATTGGTCGCAGGTATTCTCCCAGTTGGCCTTCGGAGCGGCAGCCATCAACGTGATTCGGTAAGCGTAAAGTATTTTCGGTTTCGTTCCGAATTAGCCAGGAGAAGGCCGTGTGGATGCTTCAAGACTAGGCATCCACACGGCCTTCTTTTTGCTTGATCGTCCGCGCTACGGAGAAACGATGGGGCGTCACAACGATTCTGCTGAGATGATGGCCCGTAAGCCGTGTTCTTCACCAGGGCCGAGCAAGACAGGGCAGCGAAGTACGTTGCTGGCCTCCGCGCAAACCATGCTTTTCCATTCTTCCTCTCCGAAATCGGAGATGGAGGCGGCACCTCCTGCCCACGGATTCCAGACTACAGTCGTCTCGGAGTTCTTCTTTTCCGTACGCAGGATCCGTTTTTGCAGGAGATCCCGCACCTCAACATCGGACTGAGTGTTTAGGTAAGCATTGTCGGTCTGCTTGGTGAGCACGAGATCGCCGGACTGCACCGTCTCCCGGTTGCCGTCCATGTTGTCCAAATAAGTAGTCCCGTCTAGCCCATGGATCTGAATTTGACCAATGTGTCCGATTCGGAAGTAGGTGTGCAGGGCTTCCTCAAAACGCATGCTCGTGGCGCCGATATTGATGACGCTCAATTCGAGCCGCAGAGTCTTCCCGAAGGTGACGCGGTAGGCCGCGCAAAACTCATGTGGCCAGAGCCGCTTGGTTTCGTCATTGCTCTCAAAGACGCACACCACCGTGACGGAACCGTCCTCTTGTTGGCGGATGGAGTCAAGCCTCCACTCGGCCGTGCGCACAAAGCCGTGCTTCGGCGCGCTGGGCTGATCTGCTTTATTTCGAAACCAGGGAAAGCAAATTGGAATGCCGCCGCGAATTGGCTGACCTTCTTGCCAGTGCGAGCGTTGGCTGACGAAGAGAACTTCTTCGAACCCTGCCGGCCGCCACGACGTGACGTGAGCGCCGTAAAAATAGATTTCGCCATTAACGGCAGCGGTTCTTATCTGGACTTTGGGCAGGCCGCCATTGCCGGCCACTACTTGAGCGGCATCTGAGATTCCGTATCGATGGTTGAGGGCTTCGATGTGGGCGAGGTGGTCCATGCTCTCCGGATTCTACCGCCTTCTGCCGGGGGGCGGGTACCGGCCGGCTCTGAGATCAAAGTGTGCGAAAGAGGCGGTCTGTTGGTCTCCTCAAATCGAAAGCCGGCATACAGACTCCTTTTAGGCTTATGCATCTGATTGGGCGTACCTAATGTTTGCGAGGTGATTTGTCATGAGTAGTGGAGAAAGCATCCGGGGCACGGCCAAGGCTCTGCAGGACCCCAGAGAACGATTTGTCAAGCCGCCCTACCCGGAGCAGCAACAGCCGGCGCCGGGCAGCGCGCAGGAGTTGAAGCCTCCAGCAGAGTATGGGGAACGTAGCTATACCGGCAGCGGGAAGTTGCAAGGCCGGGTGGCGCTCATCACCGGCGGGGATAGCGGTATCGGCCGGGCTGTGGCATTGTGCTTCGCGAAAGAAGGTGCAGACGTGCTGTTCTCTCACCTTGAAGAGGAACGGGAAGACGCCGCAGTGACGATCAAGCTGGTCGAGGCGACGGGTAGGAGAGCCGTGGCGGTGGCGGGGGATATCCGTCAGAGATCGTTCTGCCAGCAATTAGTGGAAAGAACGGTGCAGGAATTCAAGCGTCTGGACATATTGGTGAATAACGCCGCGTTCCAACGCACCTACGAGAAGATTGACGATGTCCCGGAAGACGAGTTCGATGCAGCTTTCCGCACGAATGTATATGGCACATTCTTTCTTACACAAGCGGCTGTGCCGAAGATGCAAGCCGGTGGCGTGATCCTGAATACGTGCTCCATTGAAGCATTTACACCGGCGGCAGAGCTGGCTCCCTATGCTGCGACCAAGGGTGCACTGGTGAACCTCACGAAGAGCCTCGCGAAGTCACTCGCGCAGCGTGGACTGAGAGTGAATGGAGTAGCACCGGGGCCGGTTTGGACGCCTCTGATTCCTTCTACTATGCCTGCGCAGAAGGTGAAGAGTTTCGGCGAGAACACAGTGTTCAAGAGGGCAGCTCAACCGGTAGAGCAAGCCGCGATCTACGTATTCCTCGCCTCAGACGATGCCAGCTATGTCTCCGGCGAGATCTATGGTGCTACGGGAGGAAGAACACCGGTCTAGCGAGCAGGCACTGTTTTAGGCTTCGGCGATGGGTGGAGAGTCGAGTTGATTGCATGGAGCAGCTTTCCACTCGGATCGCTGGAGTAATCCCAGAACATTACCCCACCGAGATGGTGTGAGCGCACGTAGCGGCTCTTGAGGGAGAGTGACTGGGGATCTTCGTAGGAGATGAACAGGTGAAGCTGGGCGTTGTAGAGGAAGGGAACCGACGATGTCGAATCCCAGTAGCGTGTGAAGCCTGCGGGAAGATGGTTGGCATCGATTTCGCCGAACCGAATGGAGTTTTGTGAGGATGCGTGACCCGATTGGTATAAACCGTGAAAGCGATCGGGCACGTTTTCCCATTGGTGTCCGTAGAATGGAACGCCGAGAAGTATCTTGGGCGCTGGAACTCCTGCGGCTAGAAGGGCGCGCACGGAGGCGTCGGCCGAGACGTGCTTGGGATCAGCTGGATTGGCAAACAGCGGAGCATGGTGTCCGGTTCTCGAATCGGAATCCGGCTCGTAGTAGTCATAAGCCATCAGGTTCACAGAATCCAGGAAGCCTTGGACTTTGGCCATCTCGGTGTTCGCCAGAAAATCGTCCGAGGCACCCGCAGCGATCGTGAGGTAGAGCTTTCGGCCGGCTGCTTTCGCCGCAAGGTCGAGCCGGGCTCGTAGCTCGGCGATGAGATAGGTGAAGTTCTGCTTGTCTTCGCGTCGGAATGCATGTCCCGCGCCTGGAAGGCCGGGGTACTCCCAATCGATGTCAATGCCGTCAAGATGATGAAGATCGATGTAGGTCAGAGCGCTTTCAATGAAACGCGCACGGCTTTGCGAAGTGAGGGCCATATCGGAAAAGCCGCCCGACCCTAGCCAGCCGCCCACCGAAATGAGAATCGTGAGCGAGGGGTTTTGCTTGCGCAAGGAGACGAGATACTTGAGGTTGTCAGCGTCAGAAGGGTAACCCTCGACTACCTGACCATCTCGGAGGCTCGCGAAAGCATAGTTGATGCGATTCAGCGCGAGAGGATCGACCTGTCCAGGTTGAAGCCTGTTGTTTTGCGGAAAGACATACCCCACCACCAGCGTTTCCGCTTTGCAAAGAGGAGCAAGACTAAGCAGCAATAAGCAGGCGATGGCGAGCCGGAGCGCAATGGATCGGAAACTTAGCATGCTTAGAAGCGGCCGAGGCGCGCCAACGTCAGATGCTCATTGTCTTGAGCATCCAACCCTGACTCTCAGAATAAAGCACGTGCGTGGCGGTTCTCCCGGGCCGCTTCGAGTATCGTGCGCTGATCCGGTTTAAGCGCCCTGCAGGACGTGAAGATGATTCACCGTCCGAGGTTGTCGAGCCTGTGCTTCATAGCCCCGCGGAATGTAAGAGCAGCAGGGCTCTTCCTCATGGGGATTGCCCGTCAATGCGTATGCCCGGGCACGCGAGCCGCCGCAGATCTCCTTAAACTCGCAGGCTCCGCACTTGCCCTCGAGTTGAGACGTATCGCGGAGAGACCGGAACAGCGAGGATTCGCAATAGATGTCACGAAGTGGCTGAGTGCGAATGTTGCCGGCCGTGACGGGAAGGAAGCCGCTCGGATACACCTCGCCGGTGTGAGAGATGAAGACGAAGCCCTTGCCGTCGTTTAGGCCACGCGGTGCCCTACCGATCTCATCGGGTGTGGTGTGCGGCATGCCGGGCTGTGCACCGGCCTGACGTTCCAAAGTCCTTTGCTGCAGGACGAAGCGGCGATAATGCTGAGCCTCAGTGGTCTTGATGTCGAAAGTGGCCGTGCGGGAGAGCTGGTAGACCTTCGCGAAGACGCTTTCGAATTCGTCTGCGTTGAGCAGATCATCGAGCTTTCCGCGACCAGTTGGAACCAGGAAGAACACGCTCCAGAGCGTGATGCGAAGCTGTTCCATCAGCGCGACGATTTCATCGATCTCACCGATGTTTTTGCGGCTGAACGTGGTGTTGATCTGTACCGGAAGCCCTGCTTCGTTCGCCCAGCGGACAGCGTCGAGAGTTCTAGCGAACGAACCGTGCAAGCCACGAAATGCGTCGTGGGTCGAGGCGCTGGCGCCATCCATACTGACGGCGAGACGTGCCAGTCCGGCCGCTTTCAGGCGAAAGACCACATCGCGGGTGAGTAACGGAGTTGCGCTGGGGGTGAGCGACACCCGCACGCCGACCTTACGCGCATGCTCGATCAGTTCAAACAGGTCGGGGCGCTTGATGGGGTCGCCGCCGGTTAGCACGAAGACCGGCACCTGCCATTCCGCAATGCTGTCGATCAGCTGCTTGCCTTCGGCCGTTGTCAGTTCTTGCGGATGACGATTTGGCTGGGCGGAGG
>CBJOJD010000176.1:0-10473 GCA_966443485.1 uncultured bacterium
TCCGTCTGGTGTACTTCTACCCGTTGATCGCCCTGTTGCTGCAATCGCACCGAAATTCCAATGGCGCCATGCCCGTCCGCGTTCCGCACCACTCCGACAAGGTCGAACGTGTTCTGCTGCCCTGCCGTAGGCAGGGCAGCGGAAATCCAAAGCAGCGATAGACATTGAAGCATGGCCATTGTTCTCATTCGGAGTTTCATGATAGCTCTTCCGATGTCCTCGTTGCTCGACCTCGGCTCGCGTGGTTCTTGGATTGTGCCCGCGGCGTTCCGGTGGAGCGGCGGACGACGAGACTCATGGGCAGGCGGAAGGTGGGGCCGGGCTTCGTGAGGTCTTTACCTGTCTCGTGAAGGGCATCGACGAGCATCTTCGCGTAATCGCTTCGGGAGATGCGAAGCGTGGTGAGCGGAGGGCTGACGATGTCACTCATCTCGATGTCATCGCATCCGGCTACGGAGATGTCCTCGGGGATGCGCATGCCCTTCTCGTACGCCATGCGCATTGCCCCTATTGCGGTGAGATCGTTTGCAGTAACGATCGCAGTGGGTAGTTCGGGTTGGGAGAGGATCTGCGCCATTGCCGCCGATCCCCCATCGATCTTGAAATTGCCGCTCACGATCCAGCCTGCGCGCGAGGTGAGGCCGTGATTCACGATTGCTGTCATGAACGACTCCCGGCGCACCCGGGAAGTCTCCAGAGCTTCGCTGCCGCCAATGAATCCCAAGCGGCGATGACCGAGTTCCCTCAGATGAGCGATCATCTGCATCATGCCATTTGGAAAATCGATCACGATATCGCCGATGCCACACGAGGTACGGTAGTGATCTGTGGTGACGACCGGGATGCGGTTCTGAACGAGAGATGCCAGCGAAGGCGCTTCGTGTTCGGAGGTGAGGATGGCGACTCCGTCAACGCGGCGCAGGAGCATACGATGTAATGAATCCACCAGGCGCGTACTGCGGAGGTCGGTGTTTGCGAGCAACAGCTCTTGCCCGGTTTGGAGTAAGAGCTCTTCCAGAATTGTGACCAATTCGGTAAAGAAGGGGTTGGTCAAATCGGGTATGATGATGCCGAAAATGTGACTCTTGCCCTGCTTCAGATGGGTAGCGCTGTTATTCGGGACGAATTTGAGTTCGGCAATGATTTTGCGGATCCGATCGGCGGTTTCTGGTGTAACTGCCTCGGATCCATTGATGACCCGTGAAACCGTTGCACTGGATACCCCGGCCAGCTTAGCGATCTCTCGCATACTGATGGACATGAAATGTCCCTCCTAGGATGCTCCAATTCTGTGCAAAGGGAGGCTCTGACCTCCTCTGATCCAAATCGATGTAGGAAATCATAGCGCACAGTTCTGAGGCGAGGATTGCGCTGCGTAAGCGGCAGCGATGACCGTGAGAGGTGAAACATGCCGAGCAGGGATTCACATCGAGTCTTGGAAGTGACTGAATTTAGAGGCAGAGCGAGTGGGTAAAATATTGAGTTTGAATGGATTGCTTGGCTGCCTCCAAGGCAACCATATCTAGTGATCTTAGGTCGCCTACCGCCGCGACTCTTACTTGTGCTCCTTTCTTTCCCCTGAAGATTTCAGGCCAATTTCGCATACACGAGCGGGATATTGGTTCGGATGCTCCGAGAGCTGCCGCCCGATTCTTTGGGTGGGGATTTATATACCGCTCAAGTACCTAGCCCTTTTCGCTTTTCTCGCTCGTTCTCCCTCGCCACCCGCAATGGTTTGTTCTACCCTTGCACTTCTACAGAAAGTGGCGTACCGTTCTGTAGAAGCGGAAGGGTAAACATGTCTGAACCTCATTTAGAACTCCCGCAGGGGACGCTCGATCTTCTTATCCTTCGAACCTTGGCCCTGAGCCCGCAGCACGGATGGGCGATTTCCGAACGCGTGCAGCAATTGTCGAGCGACGCGCTGCGAATTCAGCAGGGTTCACTTTATCCAGCTCTCCATCGTCTTGAGCGTCGCGGCTTGATCAAGGCCCATTGGGGAACAACAGAGAACAACCGTCGCGCGAAGTACTACGAACTTTCAAAGAAGGGGCGCGAACAGCTGGAAATAGAGCAGGAAACGTGGGCGAGGCTCACTGCTGCAGTGGCACAGGTGCTTGGAACGGCGTAGGAGGTCAGAGATGTTCAACGGTCTGCTCAGCGATGTTTCGTTCCGTTTGCGTGCATTGTTTCGGCGTAGTGCTGTCGAAAACGAATTGGATGACGAACTGCAGTTCCATTTCGACCAGCAAGTAGAGAAACACATGCGTGCCGGCCTTGCGCGAGGAGAGGCAATCAGAAAGACGCGCCTCGAATTCGGTGGCCTGAGCCAGGTAAAGGAAGACTGCCGCGAATCGCGTGGCCTCAACCTCCTGGAAACCGTGGGTCGAGATGTCGTCTTCGCGTTCCGCCAACTGCGGCGGACACCAGGATTCACCGCCACGGTACTGCTCACGCTCGCCTTGGGTATTGGAGCGAATGCGGCAATCTTTACGCTGGTGCATGCTGTACTTCAGAAGAATCTTCCGGTTACCGATCCCGCCACACTTATCCGCCTTGGAGAGACCAACGACTGCTGCGTCGGTATGATCACGGCACTAAGAAATCCCCTCGGAGGGCGAGATCGGCCTATTTCCACGGCTTGAGGTCTGGCCATAATGACCGGAGGTCTGGAGTAAAGCCAACGCAGTGGTAAATTGGTTCATTTTCATCGGGCCGTGCATAGGGATTGTTCGGCCGCGCGACCAGCAGGAGGGACTTGCATCGCGTTTTGTACTTTTCTGGTGAGGCCTCGTCCATAAGGATTACGCTCTGGCCAGAGTAGTCGCGCGGTCCCCAGATCCAGTAGTTATTCGCGGTGCTGATTGCTTTGGGCAGGCCGTACTTCGGTCCAAAAAGGTCGACCGCTCCGGCGTCGCCATAATTGGACGCTCCAATCGCCGTAATTCTCTGCTCCTCGGGTGGCAAAGAGTGGAAATAGTCCGCCACGATTTTCACCCGCTCTTCCCATCCCACCATATCCGCATAGATCTGCGGGAGTCGGCTTTCCCGCTGGTTCTCGAATTTCTGCTGCTGAATTCCAAGCTCCTTCGTGTACGCAATGTATTTGTCGATGGGAAGCACCGGAATTGCTGTGGGCGCAATCAAAGCCCCAACCAGGAGCATTGCCAGCGCATAGACTGGCCGGAACCATTTGAGGGCCCGGCCGGCCGTCACGCGTTCGAGGAAAACCGCACCGGGGGCGAGGACCACCGGATAGACCGGTGCAACGTAGTAAAACTTGCCCTTGAGCAGGAGCATGCTTCCCAGTACGCTCAAAAAGCCGCATGCAAGAATTCCGTAGCGCCTGCCCTGAGGAGAAACGAGATACCACAGCCCCAAAACAACTAAGAGCGACGACACGAAGCCCATCATCTCCGACTGTTGAGCCAGATACGGAAGCGGCGGCACCATCACATCGCGTCCCCCTTGCCGCACGCTCCTTAGTAATTGCACAAAGGGGAAATTCCAATGTAGTTGCCAGAGAAAATTGGGTAGCGCGATCAGCGCGGCAACAGCGGCGCCAATCCAGAACCACGGTCGTGCAAAACTTCGACGCAACGGCGAAAACGCCACACCAATCAAAAGGCCGCCGACAAAAAACAGCACGCCATATTTGTTCAGCAGGGTGATGCCGATCAAAGCTCCAATCCATACCCAGGTCTTCTGGTTGTCAGTCTGAACCAGATGCACGAGGAACCACGCGATCAGGGTCCAGAGAAGGGG
This sequence comes from uncultured bacterium, assembly GCA_966443485.1. Classification (GTDB taxonomy): domain Bacteria; phylum Acidobacteriota; class Terriglobia; order Terriglobales; family Acidobacteriaceae; genus Telmatobacter. The sequence goes on from CBJOJD010000176.1 coordinate 3,766, forward strand.
ATCGAAGGCATTCATCGTAAATAGGTGCGAAAACGCCAGGTAGATTGGCGCAACCAGCACGGCGAGCGACGCCACAAACATCGCCCATCGCCCGCCTCCCAGCCTGCGGGCCAACAGGCCGGCCAGCGAGATAGTTGCCACATCGGCCAACATCGGCAGAAGGCGCAGCGCGTACAGAGACACTCCGATCGTATGCTGCAATAGCCACGCCATCCACGCGATCAACGGCGGCTGATCCATGTACCCCCAGGCCGGATGCTCTCCGCAGGCGAGGTAATACATCTCGTCGCGGAAGTACCCGTAGTTCGAGGCGGCAACGACATAAATCGCTACGCGAACCAACGCAACGCAGGAGATGGCTACCATTCCCGCAGTTGGGCGAATTGGAGCTGACATAGAGCGAGAAAAGGTGTCCTTTTGGATTGGCGACCTCGAGGTTGTGGATTCGGATGCTTTCCGTACGTTCTTGATTCTGATCGATCTAAATACGCAATTCAAGTGCGTGAAGTTCACACCGGAATTGAGTAATTTCCAAATCTCGAGGGATTTGCTTTTTCCGCAATCGGGATCACTTAAGGCCAAATCGACAAACGACTCGCCGACTCGGCCAGTCATTCCGACCGCCAGAAAGCATTGTCTGAAATGGCGGGATTGTGTTTCTCGCTCTCAAATCAGCATGCGCCGAAAAACCTATCCCCGCCCAGAGCTGGACGGGGATAAATCCGAGAGGAACCGAAAATGGCAGAGATGGGAATCCGCTGCACGCGCCCTACGGATGGAGAAACGCGTTGGCGCACATTACCCCGGCGGGCGAAGTCAGGATGGTGCAGTGGGTCTGGTTGGGAATGATCGCGAGTTGGCTGGCCGAGCGTCCGGCGCCATCCAACCCGCCGTCCCGTTGGCCGCCGCCCCGCAGCGCGTATCAGTCACTGATAGCTTGAGGTCGGACGGAGTCCGCGTCGGCATAGATCATCAGGGCCGGGCATGCCAGCTTACTGAAGCCGTCCGACCAGTCGTGCTCCGGCTGGTTCATTTCCCCGGTTTTGCGCATCACGGTCTCCCAGTCGCGCTTCGGATAGAGTGCGCCGAGCGGCGACTTCGCGATATTCTTGCCGATCGCCGGCGCCATCTGCGGCAAAGAGGCGAAAGACGCGCGGATTTCTGGATACTCGCCGCTGGTCGCGATGGTAGGCGACACCAGCACGAGCCGCCCAGCCACTTCGGGATGCCGGATGGCGGTCTGGATAGCAACTCCCGCACCCATCGAATAGCCGGTTAGAGCACGCATCTGTCGTCGCGACGGAGCGATATCTCGGTTGACAACATACATATGCATGATAGTGTATATACATGAACGTACATGTGCAGGTTTTCCAGGCACTGTCTGATCCGGTCCGCCTCAGTATCGTCGAGTCCATGAAGGTGGGGGAGCATGCCGTCGGTGACATTGTCGAGCGCATGGATATTCACCAATCGGGTGTGTCGCGGCATCTGCGCATTCTTGCGGAAGCCGGTCTGGTGCAGATGCGTCCGGACGGTCAAAAGCGCCTCTACTCCCTTCGTAAGGAAGCCTTTGACCAACTCGATGCCTGGATAGAGGGTTATCGCCGCCACTGGGAAGCGCGCCTCGACCGGTTAGGCGCCGCTCTGAAGCATCGTCAGTCTGCTGCTAATACAGTCCGTAAGGAGAAACCATGAAAGATGCCATAAGCAAGCACAAGAGAGCGCAGTTCTCAATCGAAAGAACCTATGCCGCCACCGCCGAGGAAGTTTGGGATCTTTGGACAACCAAGACTGGCATCGAGTCATGGTGGGGGCCAGAAGGGTTCACCGTAACGGTGAATTCCATTGATTTGAGAACTGGCGGCGAGCTTCTATATCTGATGACGGCTTCAGCTCCTGGGCAAGTAGCGTTCATGAAGAGCCACGGCATGCCGCTCTCCACTGAGTGCAAGGTCACTTATACCGAGGTCTCGCCTCCTGTCAGGTTGGCCTACAAGACTCTCACGGACTTCGTGCCAGGCGTGCCCCCTTACGAAGTCGCCACTGTAGTTGATATAAGGGCCACTACCGGCGGCGTGAAGCTCACTGTCACTTCCGAAGCGATGCATGACGATGTGTGGACGGAACGCGCCCGCGCCGGTTATGAGAGCCAGTTGCGCAAGCTTGATGCTCTGATGGCCGCTCAAGGCAAGACGGTGTAGCCATGAAGCTTTGGACCCGTAGTGTCGGCGCCGTTCTCGGCGGCTTCCTCGTCACAGCGATTGCATCTACCGTCACCGACGCACTCATGCATGCCGCAGGGATATTCCCAAGCACGCCTCGGAATATGTCCGATCCGCTGTTTGTTCTTGCCTCAGGCTATCGCGCGCTGTTCACCGTGGCGGGCGGTTTCGTCACTGCTCGACTGGCGCCCGACCGGCCCATGCGTCACATCTGGATCCTGGCCTGGATTGGCTTGGCCGCAGGACTGGTTGGCGTCGTCGTATATTTCCTCATCGGTGGACCGAAACTCGGGCCGGCTTGGTATCCCGTGTCAATCGCTGTCGAAGCCATACCCTGTGTTTGGTTTGGTGGCTGGCTGGGAGTCCGCGTGCGCAGCAATTGACAAGTCACCAGTTCTGAACGGAAAGTATCTTTCAGGAGAAACCCTACAGCGCCGGCTTTAAAGGCCCGCATCGCCTTGACATCCCCGGCAATCGAAGTCAGGACCATAATTCGCGCCTGGCGAAACTCGGCCCGGATGGCAGTCAGGCTTTCGATTCCGCTCATTCGCGGAAGCTTGATATCCATGAGCGTCACATCCGGGCGATGGACCCTGAAGAGAGCAATCGCCGACTCGCCATCCGCCGCTTCGGCAACAACCACCATATCTCGCTGCGCATAATTTCGCCGGCGATGCCGGCACGCATCAACGGATGATCGTCAACAACCAGGACGCGAATCGGTCGATCGTTGGTCATAGGGATCGGCTCCGTACCAGGCGGTAGATCCAGCGCCACCGTGTCGTCAATTCGGTTTGGTGATACGCGATCGAGCCCGGTACTCGAACGTCAATTCAGTGCCCGCTCCAGGCCGGCTCCAGAGCTCCATGCGGCCACCTATTTTCGATACACGTTCCCGCATTCCGGGCAGTCCATAGTGTCCATTCACGCCGCCAGCAGCGAGAATCGCGGGCTCAATTCCAGCCCCGTTGTCGCGAAAGCAAACTTCGAATTCGAAGACTCCGAAATGAAGTTCGACCTCAATTCTGCTTGCATTGGAGTGAACATAGGCATTGAAAAGTGCCTCACGCCCGATCCTGGATAGTTCTTCCTGAACTGCAGTGTCCAGATGTCGCGCTGATCTGCTCAAAATGATTTTGAGAGGGACCGCGCTCAGCGAATGCAATTCCAAAGCGCTAGCATCTCATCCCCTGATATGCGATAGCGCCCGAGCTTGGTGTTTACCCAAAGCGAGTGATTTGGTCCGATAAAGATATGGTATGCAGGCACGCGGTCAAGCTCGAGTTGACTGATTGCTATGGAGCTGTGCCCGCTTTCGCCTCGCAGGCCTGCCTGGGTGCAATACCACATTGTGCCGTCGGAGTCCTGATACGCATCGAAGATCTGATTGTCGCGAACGCCAAAATGGGCGCTCAAGCTAGGTTGCCAGAGGATGTGCTTTCCATCGAACTCGGCGTAACCCGTTTCCTGTGTTAAGAATGAGATGATGAGACTGCCCCCACGCTTTGCGCCAAAAGAAGCAGCAAAGCCAAAATTCGTGTTCGCCTCAGCAGGCGGACGAATCGGTCATCCGCCGCTACCGATGAGTTTCGCATGACAAAGGTGTGATCTCTGAACGGGCACGGCGCCTCGCGTCTGCCTTCGACTGTGCTGTTACTGCGGGCGCTCCGCGGGCGCCTCCAGAATAGATCAACTTGTGAAATCCTTTAGCTCGAAAGGGCTATTCGTCGGTAGCGCTCCTGAGCTTGTCTGCCTGCTGGAGCGCGAATACGCTCAGATGGTGCAGAGACTGTACACCATGTTCCCGACCGGCTTCCCCGGAGCTGCTCTGCTCGTTTTGAGAGGATGTATCGCCGCTTCCTTCGCTGGTATTGCGTTTTTATCGGGGTGGCAACATTGGATCTTTGTCGGGCTACTTACCTTACTTTGCGTTGGCCTATTTACCCCAATCGTTTGCGGGGTAGCGGTCGCAGCGGTCTGTTTGGATTTGCCTCAACTTCAATCCGGGAATATGTCGCAGCTCGCCATCGTCGCGGCGGCTGCCATTGCCTACGCTTTCCTCGGCCCCGGAGCATATTCAATCGATGCAAGGCTCTTCGGACGACGAAAGCTCCTGTCGACCGACGCACGTTGGGTTGAACGGGATGATTCAGAATAAAGGAGGCCGCCGATTCGGGACCTGGCATCCTCGATTCGGAGATGGAACAGCTCACCAAACCTCCTCGGAAGATGTTTAGGGCGTCTAGTCTGCTGTCCTCCGACTTGTCGGCAGGCGTTAGCACGAAAGCTGGCGAGCAATTCGTGATTGAATATCACGCCTATATGGGGTAATCTTCGATTCCCCGATGATCTAAGATCTAACTGATTGAGTTACGATTTCGCGGGTCCTGCGTCGGTCATGAGGGTGAGCCCAGACAAGAACTGTGCCATGACATCAACCCGACCTGCACTATGACCTGTCAGAACTCCCATGTTGTGCGATCTATTCGGTCGTGTAGCGAATCTCCAAAGAACGTATCCTGACGCACGAATATGCAAGCACAACTACGGTCAGCAACAGTAACCCCAGTGTTGCAGCCCAGCCCGACACCGGATCGGTCTGCACGGTCAAGAGCGCGAAGATTCCTTCCCCGGGAACCGTAATGGGCATCAGGTGCTTGAGATAGGAAGCGACGCTGATCTTCTGCAGCAACGACGGCATCACCGGATTGATGAACTCCCAACCCAGTACCAGCATCGCGGCGGGTGTCGGATTGCGGAACATCATGCTCAGCAGAAGAAACACGGCGCCATAGCCGATGCAGCCCAGAACCACAACGAGCAGGTAGGCCTCAAGCTGTCCCAATCCCGGCCCATTGAAAACATAGTCCTGCCCCGCAGAGCCGTAGCTTGCGTACATGAGCGCGAAGCCGGCAATGATGGCCGAACCAAACAGCAACACTGCGCCCATCACGCCTGATGCGAACTTGGCCAGCAATAGGATTTCGCGCCGCACCGGCGCAAGCAGATAGAAATGCAGGCTGCGCTCGATCATCTCCCCCCGAATCAGTCGCGAGAAAATACCTAAACATCCGAAGAAAATGCCGAGGCGGATGTAGTAGAACTGCACGATTCCCGCCAGGACGTTCGTATCGTCGGCTATGGCAAACTGCGGATGCCTCTCAAAGAGGAAGTGGATCAGGATGATTCCCGTTGGGATAAACGCCAGCAGGTAAATCCACGCAGCCTTCCACGTCATAAGGTTCCGCCGCACCTCGATGCGCGTAATCCGTCGCATCTGCATCGCCCACAAGGCCCAGGGCTGCTGTCGCAGAGTGTCAATGAGTGCCCTCACGATGCGCCTCCTTCTGAGCCGATGAGGTATTGATAGATTGCGTGTGTGTCATCGTCGGCCGGCGACACTGCCTCGATATTTACCAGGCCTTCGGTCGCGATGCCATTCAGCAGGCGATAGAACTCATCGATATCCGACGTACGCAAGAACACGCCCTGGCCATCCGTGTGCAATCGCGCTTCTACGCAATGATTCAGCGTAAACATGCGCGAGGCCAGCAACTGAGGGCGGTCGCAGCGGATGAGCACCTGCATCGGCTTGTCCCGCACTTCTCTGCGCACCGCATGAATGTTGCCTTCCGCGACGAGGTAGCCGCCCGTGATTAAGACGACGCGATCCGAAATTCGGTCCACTTCGTCCAGGATGTGGCTCGAAATGACGAGATGCAGTCCCTGCCGGCTCAATTCCTCAAAGAGGGCCAGCGACTCGGCGCGGGCCATTGGGTCCAGACCGTTCAGCGGCTCATCCAGCACCAACACGCGCGGATGGTGCGCGATTGCCTGCGCCAGCCGGATCTTCTGCCGCATGCCTTTGCTATATCCGGCGATCTTTCGGTAAGCCGCTTCGGTCAGGCCCACGCGCTCCAGCGCCTCGCAAGCCAGGCGGTACGCATCCGCGCCGCTCATTCCATGAAGTAGAAGGCTCTCAAATACGAACTCCCACCCGGTCAGACCACGCGGGAACGAATCGAACTGCGTGCAGTAGCCCACTTCGCGAAAGAATGCATTCGGATCCCCCGGCGTCATGCCCAGCACGGAGATGCGACCGCTCGACGGTTGCACCAGGCCGGTGATCAGGTTCATCAGCGTCGTCTTGCCGGCGCCATTCGGACCCACTAGCGTCGTAACGCCGGGCGGCAAGCTCAGCGACACACGATTTACCCCGAGTACTTCGCCATAGAACTTCGAGACATTTTCAAAGAGAATGCGATCGCTGGTTGTCATCCGCGCACCACCTCTCGCGCGCGAATTCGCGCATTCAGCACGGACACGGCCATGGCAATCGCGGCCAGCAGCATCAGAACGATCGCGCCTGTGGGCAGTTCACGATCGGCCCGCAGGAAGCTTGGTGCGCCGAGCAGGCGTTGCCACAGCTCGGTCATCATCATCGGCACGTTCAACAGGAATCCCCATTTCGTGCGCAGGATTC
>CBJOJD010000177.1:0-10388 GCA_966443485.1 uncultured bacterium
TTCCGGGCGATGGGGCTTGGCACGCGCGGCCAGAGAGTACAGGGTAGGATCGGCGTACAGGGTAGGATCGGCGGTTGCAAGCTTGCCGGTGGACCGATCGATACGGCGCATCTTGATGCCACCCCAGAAACTGCCGAAGCTCAGCCACGGCTGCCCGGTCTCGTCAATCACCAGGTTTGGATCGATGGCGTTGAAGTCGTCGGACTGGTCGGATTTCAAAACCAGTCCTTCGTCCTTCCAATGATATTTGGGACTGGCTGGGTCCAGTGTGTCGTTAGTCGCCAATGCTATGCCGGAGGTGTTTACACCAAAGGCCGAATATGCGTAATACAGATGGTATTTGCCATCGAAGAAGGAGATATCAGGAGCCCACAGCTCCTTTGTTTGCGGGCTTACCTGTCGAATCCACGCGGGAATTTGGTCAAAGACATGGCCGCAAATCTTCCAGGCGGTTAGATTCTGGGAACAACGAACAGCGAACTGTCCACCACCGGGTGCAGGTCCGGTAGCGAAGACGTAATAGGTATTGCCCTCCCGAGCGATGGATGGATCGTGGGTGAAGGAGTAGTCTCCGGTGAGCCTGAACGCTCTGGGAGCTTCACTATAGATCGACAGAGCAAACACAAAGAGAGCAAGGCACGTTGCGAGGCGAAGAGCGCGCATGCGGGACATGTCCGATGAAAATGGCACAGCACGGGAGCGGTACATTGCCGCTCCCTTTGCGGTGAGTAAGGAACGCAGGAGAGGGGAAAGGAAGCGGTTATTGAACATAGGGCCATCCGTCTGAGGTAAACGCCAGACGATTGATCCCCAGCGTCGGTGTGCCGTTGTTGTTGCCGTCGTAGTAGTGGTAGACGATGGTGGGTATGGACTTGGATCCGTCGCTGCCGGTATCGATGAAGACGCTGGCACCCCCGGGTCCATAGACGTTCCCGTGCGAGCTCAAAAGGATTGTTCCGCCACCTGCCGAAAGCGCAACTCCTCCGCGATCTTCGAAAGGTCCAGTCGGCGACGTCGAGCGCCCGACGATCTCCCGGTACGTACTGTTCGTGCCGGCGCAGCACGTATTGATGGGCGCGAAGTAGTAGTAGTACTGCGTGCCATTGAAGACATAGGGCAGAATGAACGAGCCTTCCTCGCCGCCGGAGCGGTACGCCACTTTAGTCCAAGTGGTGGTGTCAGCGGAGACTGGAAATCCAATAGTCGCCGTAGACGTCGCTGTGGTGGGGGACTGTAATTGCACGACACGAATTCCGTCGGACCAGGAACCGAAGTCCAGCCACCAATTCCCAGAGGCATCGATAAACGGAGCAGGGTCGATGGCATTCCAAGTTGTTCCTGAAGTGAATCCCCAAGGGTTAGGCGAAGGCACTGCTGAGGTGGTAGTCGTCCAAGAGGTGATGACGTAGCCCATGTCCGTCCATGGACCCCAAGGCGTATTGCTGGTGGCGAGCCCTATGACTGCTTCGGCCCCCGTCGAAGGGAGATAGGGGATAGCGTAGTACTGATAGTAGGCACCATTTGCATAGAGCAAGCTCGGTGCCCACACGTCAGTGTCCTTTCCACTATTCGCTCCGAGCGGATTCTGCAGCCCGGTCCAGGATGAAAAGTCTGGCCCGATGATGGGACAATGGCCCGCGCTCGAGATCCAGTAATTCCCTTCTGCAGCACTACATGTGCCCTCGGCAGTGCTGGTGGTGGTGTAGGTGAAGGTACTCAGATCGCTGGAGTAGGCGAGCGTCTGATGTGTCCCGTAAAGCCAGTAGATATGCGTTGCCGGATCTTGCAGGATGTAAGGATCGTGCACGAAGACTCCGGTTCCAGTCACAGCAATTGGCGCGGGATATGCATCATTGCCTGTCGAAGTGAGCGTCCATTCCTGACAAGTGCATCCCGAAGTTGTGGAGCGAGCACTTTGATCGATGGTGGCCGAGGTCGAAGTGTCAGAGTTCTTGTCTTCCAGGAACAGGCCGCTGCTGGCATTTTTGATCAGATAATTGCCGTCCGATAACACGTAGAACTGCCAAAGATGATCAGCGGTGCCGTTGTCTGAGTACTGAACAGCTTGCGCTCCAGAAGCGGTGGATGCACTGCTGATGCCCATGACTTGATGAGTGAGCAGATTCTCGATGTTGTACTCGCTGTTGCTGTTCATCGGCAGGAAGTGCCAGAGGGTATCGGAAGCGCTGGCCGTAGACTCCTGCGCCAGGACCGTACCGGCCGTTTGACTCTGTCCGGAGATCCCAAGCATCAAGCCGCTGGCGGCGTTTTTGAGCGAGAATTGCGTACCGTCATTGACCGTGGTGAGAGTACCCATGTCATACGTCTGGGTTGTGCCAACACCAGTAGGAGTGGAGCCACTGCCCGACCCAGAGCCGCCTCCACCGCACCCTACCAAAAAACCGAAGGCAGTCAAGGCTGCAACAGTGCATGCGCGAAACTTCACAAACCCTCCAAAAGCGCAGATCCGAGGAAAGAGATCGAAAAATTACGGAGCCTGCAGATGTCCGAGAGCACAGGCTCCGTATTCCCGCGACACTTGCTGCGGGTGAGTTGGAGCCGGGCCTGCTCAAGGCAAGCCCGGACTCTGTTCAGAGTTAATAGTTGATTTTCAAGTGGAATTGCACGTTGCGCGGTCCTTCAATGGTTCCGCCAATCTGTCCAGCGGAAACATTGCCGGAGTTCATGTTCGAGACCGGACGTGCGAAGACGTGACGGTTGAACGCGTCGAACATCTCCCCGCGGAAGTCCAGCTTGACTCGCTCTGTGATGGGGATGAGCTTGGATATACCGAAGGCTTCATCGGCGAAGGTGAAGCCGCGAATATCCGAGGAGTTGCGGGGCATCGAGCCGAAGCGCCAGGGATTACCTTGGCCACTAGCTCCCGTACCGTTAGGATCGCGATTGGTGAAGAGGTTCGGATCGTAGAATGCGGCACAGTTGAAATAACCGGTCGCACAGGCGGTAGCGTTCGAGGTGGAGTTGAAGTCCAGCGGGTTTTTGTAGTTCTTGTTTTTCACGGATTGCCCAGCAACGCGATCGAAGCGAACGCTGGAGTTCTTTCCGGGAATTCCAGTTGCGCCGAAGATACTGATCGGCTGGCCGTCCTGATAGTGCTGAATCCCGCTGATGGTCCAGTTAGAGATCACTGCGCTGACCGGCTTGGGTGCATTGCCGAGGAGGTGCTTACCCCGTCCCACCGGCAGTTCGTAGATGTAACTGACGACGAAGTTGTTGGGAACATCCTCGCTGCTGACGGCCTTTTCACCGCGCAGGTTTTCAGGATCCTGGACCGCGCCGCCATTCTGCAGTGTGCTCCAGTACGGCTGAATGACGTCGGCATCGGTGAGCGTTTTAGAGAACGTGTACGATGCCAGGATGTTCAACCCGTTGTGGAAGCGCTGCTCCAACTTCGCTTCCAGAGCATTGTAGGTAGACTGGCCGAGATTCTGCAGATAGCTATCCATATTAATGTAGCCGATCTGCGGGAACGGGCGAAGAGCCTGCGATTCAGGCTCATTGATGGGCCAGGTGCAGCCCACCGCGCAGCTGAAGTTCGCGTAGGGTTCCAGCGGAGGGCCAGCCCATCCGGAAGGACCAGGAGCAATGGCCCACCAGTTCAGCCAGTCTCCGAGCGCCATGTACTTGTCCGGCATGTCGTTCATGAAGTCGAGCATGGCGTGCAAGTGAGTGGCGTGGTTGCCCAGATAACCAAGCGTGGCAAAGAGGTGCGGCTTGATCTGGTACTGCGTCTCCAGAGCCCAGTTCATCACCATGCCGGGGCGCCCGTTGCCAGGAGCTACGTAGTCAGCTGATAGATTCGTCCCGTCAAGCTGATTGGGGTTGAGGTTTGGAGTGGTTGGCAGTGCACCCAGGCCGTTATCCAGCGGCACGCCATCCAGAGGATCTGCGCTGAACAGATTGTTGGCTACCGTGAAGCCCTGGACGGTTCCTTGTCCATAATCCGCGTAGACCAGCGGACCGTAGTAGATGCCGCCGCTTCCCCGGACGACTGCCTTGCTGTTGAAAGCCTCAGGCTGCCACGCGAAGCCAACGCGAGGCTCAAAGTCCTTCTTGTAGACCTTGCCCCAGGTCTCGTTCACGCTGCCGCTACGTCCTGCGCCCTTACCGGCAAAGACGAGCGCACCCTTCGCTTGCGGATAGATTCCCGCCACGGTGGCTGCGTCGGTTAAGTTTGGATCCCAAATGGAGGTGTCGCCCGCAGCTTCGTGGCGAGGCGTGTCATAGCTCCAGCGAAGACCAATATTGAAGGTCAGATTCGGCTTGAACTTCCAGGTATCGCCGGCAAAGAGAGCGGTCGAGTGCATGATCCAGCGGGGGGCATGCAGGTCATTCAGGTTGCTGGCAGCGCCGGTCTCACCGATGAGGAACGCGGCGAACGCGTTGCCGTCTTGTCCCCAGAAGTGCTCGTCAGATGCAGTCTGATTGGGCCAATACTCGAAGCAGCCGGCGTTGCCCGTGCATGTACCGCCGATGTGGCTAACCCAGGAGTATTGGTGGTATTGCGCTTCAGCACCGAAGGTGAAGCTGTGCGCACCCTTTTGCCAGTGAATGATGTCGTTCAACGCTACGACGTTGTCGACGTCGGTGGAGTCTTCCTGCTGGCCGAATCCGCCGAAAGTGAATCCGTAAAATTTGAAGACTGGGAAGTCGTTGCTGAAGCCGTTGGCAATACCGAACTTCTTGTCCCAGTTCACGCCCATCTGCGCGGCTTTGGACTTGTTGATATTGTTGGAGCGATTACCGCCGACTGTGAGCGTGTTGATCACGCTGGGAGTGACGATCCAATCCCAGCCCGCACGGAAAAGCTTTCCAAGTTGATCCACCGTACCGCAGCAGGTCTGGATCGGTACCGGCATGTTGGAGTTGCCGCCCGAATCGGTGTTCTCGCGCGAGTTGAAGAACCCCCACACCCTGTGATTGTTGCCGATGTTCTGGTCGATGCGGATGCTGTAAGCAGTGTTGGAAATCGTGCCTAAGCTCCGGTACGCATAGTTGTACGAGGAGTTGCCGGAGATTTCCTGATTGGCCAAAGGCAGCAGATAGTTGCTGATGAAGTTTTGGGCGATTTTGCTGGCGCGACTGACAGGGATCTTGTTGGTCGGCATTCCGGAGGCAGTGTAATTGCCTGCGCTACCGGAGACAGCCTGACCAAACCCAGCGTAGCGGCAAGGGATGGTCGTGTTGTCATATTGGGGATCGAAGATTTCGCCTGCGTACACGGTCTCACCGCAGGGCGACACGCCGAGCGGACCGCCAAGAAGCGAGGAGAAGTCAAAGTTCTGTCCATCTGCGCCAAGTTCCGCAGGAGTGGGCAGCTGGCTCGTGATCGTCCCACCGTAGTTCTGGCGCCACTGTTCCCAATTGAAGAAGAAGAAACTCTTGTTGCGCCCGTTGTAGAGCCAAGGGATATGAATCGGGCCACCCAGGTTGATGCCGTAGTCGTTCTTACTGTCAGCGGGCCGCTTGTACTGTTCGCGAGCCGCCGCGGTGTTCCCTTGTTGAGCGATATAGCCGTTGTAAAACCAAAGATTGGCATCGAGCGCGGAGTTCTTGAAGAACTCGTAGACTGTCCCGTGGTATTCGTTCGTGCCGCTCTTTGTATTGAAGTTGGCCACGCCGCCGGTGGTACGGCCTTCCTCGATCGGAAGGCTGGCGATGCTGACGTGGAATTCGTTGACAGAGTCCACGGAGGGCGAGAGGATGCCAAAGCTGCCCGAGCCGTTCTGTTGGCGATTGGTGGTGATTCCGTCCACCAGGAAGTCCGTGCCCATCTCCTGGCCGCCATCAATCTTGATCGTGTCGTTGCTGCCCTGCACACCGACCGCTACGACGCCGGGCACGAGAGTTTCCAAAGATTCGAGAGAGCGCCAACCGGCCACGGTCAGGGGAAGCTTGTCTACCTGCTCGGGCTGAATGGAGTCATCGATCACCGTGCTATCGGTTTCCAACGTCTGTTCGTTGGCCGCTACGCTGACGGTTTCGCTGTTGGAGCCGATCTCGAGTTTCACATCCAAACCGGTGCGCGAGCCGACTGCGACTACGACGCCATGGGTCACGGATGTCTTGAACCCACCGGCAGATACGGAGAGGTCATATTTTCCAGTCCGTACGGAGGGGAAGACGTAGTATCCGGTGGATGAGCTAACCACCTGGTAGGTGGTTCCTGTATCAGTTCCGCGGATGGAGACCTTGGCCCCTATGACTACGCTGCCAGCGGGATCGAGGACCGTACCGGCAATAGAGCCGGTATCCAACTGCGCGGATGCGGTACTTGCCAGTCCGAAGAGAACCAGGGCTACCGAGAGCCAGATTCCCACGGGCTTGCACAGCCACCGCAGGCCGGTGAGGCACCTATCGTTGAGGTGCATTTGTTCCTGGATTGCGTTCATGTGTCTGCCTCCTGAGCAAACATCTGTCGTGAACTTGATTGCTGCGTGCCGCATCGTTCTGCCGCTTGAAGAGCAACGGCTGTTTCGGGCCGTGCGGCGCCTGGCGCCCGAATATGGCTAAGGTTCGGCTGCGGTAGCGATATCGGGATCCTTGACGGGCAGGTCGGTCCGGCTGCGTACCAATTGCGCAGCACGGTCGTCTTGCCGAGCCCGGATCGCGGAGCGCAGGCGTTGGAAGTTGTCGAAAGCGGCCTGGGCCTCCTGGGCCCGGTGCAGCTTCCGGTAGATTTGGTAGAGCTTGTACGAGGCCGACATAGCGCGTGGCGCCTGAGGGTCGGCAGCTATGGCGCTTTGGAACTCTTGAGCCGCTTGATCGTCCTGATCCAGCGCAGACAGGCCGGTGGCCAGGTAGTAATGCGCATCGCTTAAGGAAGGATCGGCCTTCAACACTTCGCGAAGGAGCTTTACGCCCTCCTGAGGTCGGTCGTGAAGCACCCACAGGCTACCCAGCTTGTACTTGGCGGAGACGGCGTATGGATCCAGGCCGAGTTCCTGGTTGTAGTTCGCAACCGCCTTGTCGGTCTGTCCGGTGGCCCAGTATTTGTCGGCAATATCTTCATGCAGGCCGGGTTGATGAGGCGCGAGCTTGATGGCCAGCTCGTACTCGCTGATCGCTTCCGGGTTGCGATACCCGCTGGCGTAAGCTTCGGCCAGGACCTGATGGACCCGGGCGGAGTCGCGGCCCTGCTTGTACATCGCAGCATAGGACTGGTCGGCCAGCTCCAGGTACGCGTGGCCGCGATGGTAGAGGATGTCCACATCTGTGGGATCGAGCTCGTAGGCCCTCTCCAGCGGAGCGATTGCACCCCGGGGATCCTGTTCGGCCATCCGGCAGACGCCCAGCCACATGAACGCTTTGGCGCTGCGCGGATCGAGATGGGTTTCGCGAAGGAGGTTCGCCTCGGCCTCCTGGAACCGATTCTCCCGATAGTCAATGATTCCCAGAAATAAGTGAGCGCCGCGAAGCCCCGGCTTGAGTTGAAGCGACTTCTGCAGCATGGAGCGGGCGTCCTGGAGCCTTCCGGACTGCTGCAGCGCCAGCCCCAGGTTGAAATACCCCTCGGCGAAGTCGGGGAGTTGGTGGGTGATGGCGGTGAAGCAGTCCACCGCGGTTTGGAAGTCGCCGGCGGCCAAAGCATCCGTTCCCTTCTTCAGGGACGAACGAACAGGATCCTCGGAGGCTGGTTGAGAGCAGAGAGCAACGGGAAGCCAGAGCAGGAGCAGAAATAGCCAGAATCCGCGACCGATCACGGACGGTACTCTTCGTGACCGGAGCGAGGTTCCGTTTAGAGCGAAGTGTGAACCAGTGCGGGCCATGTTCCTGGAACGAGGGCGGCTCGAGCGCGATTGAAGGCATCGCGGGACGGATACCGGAATCCGGGCGGAGATGGTGTTTCGGTAATCGTTTTCCGGAGTCAACATTTCGTCCTTTTCAAGAGCAGCGAAATTCCAACACCTGCTTGAAACCGTAGTAAAGCTATTAACGGCTCAGGCCCACCGCCAAACCGGCAAGATACTTTGAAAACATAGGTTTACAAGACAGGCCGTAGAGGACGTTAAGCGCCTCCCGAGGCACGTTAAGCGGGGTTGGACGAAAGAGTGAGAGTGGTATAGTAAGGGTCTAACGAACAAACATCGCCCTGGGGAATGTCGAAAGCCAATCCATCGTCGTTGAACGCGCCGGAGTTGTTGTCGCCGGAACAGATAGAACTGGTGCGTCATCACCTGGAGGAGCTGGTCGCCAGCACGGCTTTCGCGGGCAGTAAGCGGACTCAAGACTTCCTTCGCCTGGTGGTCGGCCATGCTCTCGAAGGCGATCTGGACAGCCTGCGCGAGCGGATGATCGGGGCCGAGCTCTTTGGCCGCCCCATCAGCTATGACACGGGCAGTGACTCGGTCGTTCGAGTGCGAGCTAGCGAAGCAAGAAAGAAGCTGGCGCTCTATTACGGTGACAAAAAAGGTGCCGACTTGCCGGTTCGGGTTGAACTGCCGAGCGGGTCTTATGTGCCCAAGTTTCAGTTCAGTAGGCAGGAGGCGGATCCGGTGCCATCGATCCCGACCCCAGTCGCCACCGATGTCTTTATCTCGCCCTTTGAACCAACCGAAGTGGCCCTTCCCTCCCCTCAGGTTGAGCGGGACCTGTCCGCGCCCGCTTCCACGCCGATCCAGCGGGGTACGCGATACAGGATATGGGCGGGAATTTTTGCGTTGGTTGTCCTGACCGCCGGGTTGGGGGCCTACTTTGTCTGGTTCAGCAACGCAAATGCGCACAGAGGAATTCATTCCATTGCCATCCTGCCCCTCGAGAATTTGTCGGGCGACCGCGGTCAGGAGTACTTCGCGGACGGTGTCACGGAAGAGCTGATCAACAACCTGGGTCAGGTCTCAACCTTGCGAGTGATCTCTCTCACTTCTTCCATGAGCTACAAGGGGACGAAGAAGAAGCTGCCCGAGATAGCCAAGGAACTGGCAGTGGACGGCGTTGTCGAGGGTGGCGTTCTGCGGGACGGCGATCAGGTGCGGATCAGTGCTCAGCTCATCGATGCGCGCACGGACCGGCCGATTTGGGCACACACCTATATCCGGGATCTGACCAACGTCATCGCGTGGCAAGGCGAAGTAGCGCAGGCAATTGCTGAGGAGATCAGTACCGAGGTGAGTCCACGGGAGCAGGCACTTCTGGCCCGAAAATCCTCGACTGACCCCGAGGCACAAGACCTTTATCTGCACGGGATTCTGCTCCGCAATCAAAGTGACTGCAAGAATGCGGTTGAAGATTTCAAACGTGCCATCGCGAAAAGTCCGAATTATGCCCAGGCGCATTCGAGCTTGGCGAGCTGCTATGGCCTGATGGGCGAGTCAGGGCAAATGCCCTATGAACAAGCATTTGCTCTCCAGAAGTCAGAGGCGATGAGGGCGATTCAGCTGGATGATTCCAACTCGGAAGCCCATGCTGAGCTAGCCAACACAGCCATGACCCTGGACTGGAACTGGCCCGCGGCTGCGGCGCAGTTTCACAGGGCGTTGGAGCTCAATCCGAACTCCGCCACCAGCCACCAAAAATATGCTTTTTACCTGGTCCGGACAGGACACTTGCAGGAGGCGCTTACAGAGGTGGAGAAGAGCGTCGACCTGGATCCAGTTTCCGGAAGCACCTTCCACTCTGAGGGGTTCATCTACTACTTTTCGCGGCAGTACGACCAGGCGCTCGCGGTTTCAAAGACAGTGCGGGGATTGAAGATCAATCTGCCGGACTGGAACTTCCTGCTGGGGGCAACTTACACCGAGAAGGGTATGTATCCGGAGGCGATTGCAGCGTTTCGAAATACCGGAGGCGGCCCTTACGCACGCGGCCACCTGGGCAATACCTATGCCCGTGCCAACCGGAGGGATGCTGCTCTGGAAGTGATCGCGGGATTGCAGGAGGACGTCAGGGCGACCGGGGTTGGCCGCTACGAGATAGCGCTGGTCTATGCGGGTCTGGGCGACAAAGAGAAAGCCTTCGAATGGCTGGAGAACGCCTATCACGCGCATGACGTCGGGCTGGTCTATTTGAAGATTGACCCATGTCTCGATCCCTTGCGTTCAGACCCGCGGTTTGCCGATCTGCTGCGCCGGGTTGGGTTGGCTGCATAGGGTGCTGCTAGGCCCGGACGCCCCACAAAAGCGAGATTTTGCGAAGTCGTGGCATTGCGACTTGGCGGTAAAGCCGGCGACCAGCGCAGGGTTTATTTTGCTGGTTCCGATTCGAAACAGCCTGATCAAAATCGCGGGCGGAATTTTGACGCACCGGGCATGGTCTGTTAATTTGATAGAGGACAATTCAACGCCAGACACTCCTCAGTAGCTCAATGGCAGAGCATTCGGCTGTTAACCGAAGGGTTGTAGGTTCGAGTCCTACCTGAGGAGCCAATT